>NZ_JBMVFA010000018.1:0-153690 GCF_049543595.1 Kitasatospora sp. NPDC094028
GTGAGAAACCCGGCGAACTCGCCGAACGCCTCCCGGGCGTAGACGTACGGGCCACCGCTGCCCGGCACCCGCTCCGACAGCCGCCCGAAGGTCACCGCCAGCGCCAGCGCCCCGACTGTCACCAGCACGAACGCCACCAGCGCGATCGGCCCGTACGGCGCGAGCGCCGACGGCAGCGCGAACACGCCGGTACCGATGATGCTGCCCACCACCAGCGCCGTCGCCGCGGGCAGCCCGAAGGAGGTATTACGCCCTTGTGGGCCGTCCCCCGACGTGCTCACCGGTGGTCTTCCGCTGTCGTGTACGGACATCAGGGGCTCCTTTGCCAGGTGCTCAATCACGCTGACGGGCCCGGTCTCCGCCGTGGCCCGCTGAGAAGATCCTCGAATCCGCGAGCGGCCGGCCCCATGGGCCAACGGTCCCGCTTCCCGCACCGGCGGTCCCTGTCTTCCCTGTCCGATAGTCCCGACAGCACCGGACCGCCCAACGGCGCACGGCGCATGACGCATTGCCGGATCCGCCCCCTCGGGACCACCGGCCCACCGACGGGTTCCGTCCGACCCTGGGGTCCCGCGAGGCCCCGCGGGAGATTGGTGCTCGCCGGGCCACGGTCGAGCCCGGCCCTCAGCCCGACCCCGAAGGAGCATCCGTGACGACGCGACACGTCCTGGCCGGCCTCGACGGCTCACCGCAGAGCGAGACCGCCGCCCTGTGGGCGGCGGCGGAGGCCCAGCGGCTCGGAGCGGCCCTGCGCCTCCTGCACGTCTGGCCCTGGCTGAACGGCGAGAACGCGGACCGGGCCGAGCCCGGCGACCTCAGGCCCGCCGCGCTCGACGCCCTCGCCCGCGTCGCCGACCGAATCCGCCTCGCCCACCCGGAACTGTCGGTGGAGACCGCCGTCAGGCCCGACGACCCGGTCGACGAACTGGTCGCCGAAGCACGGGGACAGGAGATGCTGGTGCTCGGCTCCCGGGGTCTCGGGGGATTCGCCGGCCTGCTCGTCGGATCGGTCTCCCTCGCGGTCGCCGCCCGCGCGACGGTCCCGACGGTCCTCGTCCGCGAGGCAGGGCCCCTCCCTCGCGCGAGCACCGCCGCCGTCGGCGACGTCGTGGTCGGCATCGACTCCGGTGAACCGAGCGAAGCAGTCCTCGAATTCGCCTTCGCGGAGGCGGAGCGCCGCGGCGCCGGGCTGTGCGCCGTCCACGGCTGGGACCCGGCCCCGGCCTGGGCCTTCGGAGGCATGATGCCGCCTCCGGTGGACATCCCTGGCCAGGAGGGTACGAAGGCGGCCCTGCTGTCACAGCACCTCACCCGTCAGTTGGCGAACTATCCGGGCGTGGCCGTCGTCGGGGACGTCCGGCTCGGCGGCGGGGCGAAGGCCGTCCTGGACGCCTCCGCCGGTGCCGAGTTGGTCGTCATCGGTCGACGCGAGCGCCGTCACCACATCGGCATGCTGCTCGGACCCGTCGCACACGCCGTACTCCACCACTCCACCGCCCCGGTGGCGGTCGTCCCCCACCCCTGAAGACCGGCCCGTGCCGGTTGCCACCATCTGCCAGACCGTCCACGAAGGAGGACCGGAAATGAACACCGCGCCCGAGCAAGCCGGCCCGGTGCCGCTCCTCCGCCACCACCTGCGGCAGGCTCTCGGGAAGGGCCGGAATCCGTTGGGTCGCGCAATCGACCGCTCACGCAGCCGGGCCCTGGTCCTAGCCGTGCTCGGCATCGGACTTGCCGTGCTCGGCAGCGCGGGCGCGGCGGCGGCCGACTTCGCCGTTGTCCGGCACCAGGCCTCGGTGACGGCCGCCCGCCTGCACCAGGTCCAGGCGGTCGTGCTGACTCCGGTGCAGCGGGAGGCCGACACCGGCGCCGGCAGGCGGCGGTACGAGGCCGACGCCGTCTGGGTCTACCCCACCGGGCAGCGCACCACGGGCAGCGTCCCGGTGCCGGGCGGTACGGCCCCCGGTTCGACCATCGGCATATGGGTCGACGATGCCGGCCGTTCCGTGGCGTCCCCGCTCGGATCGGCCGCCATCGCCGCCAAGGCGGCCTGCCTCGGGCTGTTCCTCCTCGGAGGCCTCGGAGTCCTCGTCGTCACCGGTCTCGGCATCCGTCTGGACGTCCTGGACCGCCGGGCCGACCGGGCATGGCAGCACTCCTGGGCCCTGCTGGAGCCCGTGTGGAGCGGCCGCGCCTCACGCGACAACCGGGCGGGCTGACCGCACCGGCCACTCGGAAGGAGACGACCCCGATGTCCGCACAGTCCGCCGGCAGCCGCGATGTCAACGATCCCGTCCACGGGATTCTCATCGCCGCCGCGTGCGCCGCCCCGTCCATCCACAACACGCAACCCTGGCTGTTCCGCACCGACGCGCAGGCGAACACCGTCGAGGTGTTCTCACACCCGTTGCGGAGGCTGCCGCGCACCGACCCCCAGGGCCGGGCGTTGCACCTCTCGGTCGGCGCCGCCCTGTTCAACCTCCGGGTCGCCGCGGTCCATCTGAGCCGGGAACCGGTGGTTCGGCTGCTGCCCGACCCGAGTGTCCCCGACCTGCTGGCCGTCGTCCGTCTCGCCGGTCGGCCCCGGGCGGCCCTGACCCGTAGGCCGGACCTGTACCGAGCCGTCCGGCAGCGCCGCAGCAGCCGCTTCCCGTTCACCCCCGAGCCCGTGCCCTCCGCCGTCCTCGCCGAGGCCACCGAGGCCGCACACCAGGACGGTGCGACGCTGTGGCCGCCGGAGCACACCTCCCGGGTCCACCTGCTCGAACTCACAGCGGAGGCGGAACAGCGCAACGGCCTGGCCCCGGAGCGCCTGGCCGAGGGCCTGAACTGGATCGCGGGGCCCGGCGACGACACCGGTGTGCCGCCCCGTGCCCTGGGCGCCCTGGACTCCGACGGGCTGTTGCCGATGCGGAACTTCACACCGCAACGCACGGCAGGCCGGCCGAAGGCCGAGTACGAACCCGACCCGCGTCTCCTCATGCTCGTCACCCGGAGCGACCACCCCGTCGACTGGCTGCGCGCGGGTCAGGCCCTGCAGCACGCTCTGCTGATCCTCACCCTCCACGGGCTGCGCGCGTCGATGCTCCACCAGCCCCTGGAGTGGCCCGACCTGCGCAGCCGGCTGGCCCGGTCGCTCCCACATCGCGGCGCACCCCAGATGCTGCTGCGTGCCGGGTACGGCCCTGTAGGCTTTCCCACCCCGCGCCGCATGCCCGTACCCCCGACGGATCAGCCGGTACCGGAGCCCGCCGCCGCGCTGGCCGCGGTGGCCTGACGGCCGACCCGCACACACGGTGTCCGGACACCCCTCGCGATGAGGGCCCTCCGGCCCTATCGGCCCCGCCCGGCATCCGGCAGACTGCGATGAGATCTGTACGACCTGCCGCTGGGGCAGGCTGAGCACGGAGCGGTGATGGCGGACGACACGGCGGCCGACGCGGGCAGCCCGGTGAAGGTGTTCCTCCTCGACGACCACGAGGTGGTCCGGCGGGGCGTGCACGACCTCCTGGACGCGGAGCCCGGCTTCACGGTGGTCGGCGAGGCCTCCACGGTGGCGCAGGCGCTCACCCGCGTTCCGGCGCTGCGCCCGGACGTCGCGGTCCTGGACATGCGACTGCCCGACGGCGACGGCGTGACGGTCTGCCGCGAACTGCGGTCCCGGATGCCGGAACTGGCCTGCCTGATCCTCACCTCCTTCGACGACGAGGAGGCCCTGCTCGACTCCATCATGGCCGGTGCCGCCGGGTACGTCCTCAAGCAGATCAGCGGCACCGACCTCGTCTCCGCGGTCCGCACGGTCGCCTCCGGCCAGTCCATGCTCGACCCCGGCGCCGCCACCCGGCTGATGGCCAGACTGCGTGGCGAGGCCACCACCCAGCAGGCGTCCGACGGCCCGCACCTCACCGAGCGCGAACGCGAGATCCTCGCCCTGGTCGGCGAGGGCCTGACCAACCGGCAGATCGGCCAGCGGCTCTACCTCGCCGAGAAGACCGTCAAGAACCACATCTCCCGCCTGCTCGCCAAGCTCGGTGTGGAGCGCCGCGTCCAGGCCGCGATCATCGCCACCCAGGTACTGACGGGCCAGGACCACCCGGCGGCCCGCAGGACCGTCTGAGCGGCACTCGCGCCCGGGCCGAAAGCACCCGGTACACGGGGCCACCCGGAGGCCTCCCGGGGGACCATCAGCCCCTCGCGGAAGGACATGCCCCCCACCGAGCATGGATGCCATGACCGCCGAATTCACACCACTGGACGAGCCGCAGTGCCTGAGACTTCTCAGCGGAACAGCCGTCGGCCGATTGGTCTACACCGTTGGTGCGCTGCCGGCCGTCATGCCGGTCCGTTACCGGATCGCGGCGGACGGCAGCGTCCTGCTCCACGCCCCCACCGACTCCGAGATCACCCGAGCCGTCGCCGACGCGATCGTCGCCTTCGAGGCGAGCGAACTCGACGAAGCCGACGGCAGCGGCTGGAGCGTCACCGTCCTCGGGCGGGCGGACGTCACCTCCGACATCGAGGAGGGCCGCACCAATCCTGCCGTCGTGCCCGCCCCCGCGAGGACGGCCGGTCACGTGACCATCCGGATCCGCCCGGAACTGGTGACCGGGCGCTCCCTGCCCGGCTCACCGGTCTACGAGACGTGACGAGCCCCGCGAACATCGGCGCCCGACTTCTCACACCAGCGGAGCCGACCAGGTCAGCCGGGTCCCGCCCTCAGCCGGGACGATCACCTCGAACGCGCCCCCGAGGCCCTCCGCCCGCTCGGCGAGATTGCGCAGGCCGCTGCGCCGCCCCTGCTCGGGGACACCGACACCGTTGTCCTGCACCGTCAGCACGACCTGCTGCCCGGTGGCGTGCAGCAGCACCTCCACACGGTTCGCCTTCGCGTGCCGGGCCGCGTTGCTCAGCGCCTCCCCGAGCACGGCCACGACGTGTTCCGCGACCTCCGCGGGGACATCGGTGTCGAGCAAGCCCTCCATGCTCAGCCTGGGCGGGAAGCCCAGGACAGCCTGCGCCTGCTCGACGGCCCGCATGGCCCTGGCCCGCAATCCCTGCCCGGCATGATCCTCGCGCGCTCGGAGCCCGAAGATCGTCGACCGGATGATCTTGATGGTCTCGTCCAGGTCGGCGACCGCACGCAGCACCCGGTCCGACGCACCCGGGTGCTCGATGAACCGGGCCGCGCTCTGCAACGTCATCCCGGTCGCGAACAGCCGCTGGATGGCCAGGTCGTGCAGGTCCCGGGCGATCCGGTCCCGGTCCTCCAGCATCGCCAGCTGCTCGGCGTCGCGGCGCCGCTCCGCCACCTCCAGGGCCAGTGCCGCCTGGTCGGCGAAGCCCAGCAGCGGGCCGGTCTCCCGCTCGGTGAACGCCGGCTCACCGGCCTCCCTGGCCAGCAGCAGCACGCCCTCGACCGGCCCCTCGGCCCGCCCCAGGGGGACCGCCACCGCCGGGCCGAGCCCCTCGAACCTCCGAGGGCCGCCGGACAGCCGCGGATCACCGGAAAGGTCGACCGTGGTCGCGGGCGAGCCCTGCGCGCACGCCTCCCCCGACAGGGTCCCGTCCAGTGGCACCACCAGGCCCTGCCTGGCAGCCGCGTCACCACCGAGGGCCAGCTCCACCCGGACCGTGTCGGTACCGGGGACGGGAATCGACACGTCCGCCAGCGCGGCGCCGGTGATCTCCCGCGCCCGGCGCGCGATCAGCTCCATCACCTCGGAGCGGGAACTGCCCGACAGCAGGCTCCGGGTGATCTCCGCGCTCGCGCTCAGCCAGCGATGCTGGCGCTGGGCCTCCTCGTACAGGCGGGCGTTGTCGATCGCCACCCCCGCAGCGACCGCCAGGGTCGAGAGCACCGACTCGTCGTCGGCGTCGAACTCCTCACCGCCCCGCTTGTCGGTCAGGTAGAGGTTGCCGAACACCTCCTCGCGCACCCGCACCGGCACGCCCAGGAAGGTCCGCATCACCGGGTGGTGCACCGGGCAGCCGTGCGAGGCCGGATGGTCCGACAGGTCCGTCAACCGAAGCGCCTCGGGATTGCGGATCAGCTCGCCGAGAATGCCCTGACCCGTCGGGTACGGGCCGATCTTCGCGATCTCCTCCTCCGACAGCCCCACGGTCAGGAACTCCGACAGCGTCTCGCCGTCCGGCCCGATCACCCCCAGCGCCGCGTACCGCGCGTCCACCAGCACGGCGGCCGCCTCCACGATCCGCCGCAGCACCTGGGTGAGGTCCAGCTCCCGGCCCACCGACAGCACGGCCTCCAGGAGGCTGTGCACCCGGTCCCGGGTACCCCGGGCCGCGTCGATCCGCGCCTGGAGTTCCTCCAACAGCTCATCCAGTCGCAGCTGCGGCATCCGCGACCGCACTCCGTCCCGGCCCACGCAGGCCTCCCTCCGTCCGTCTTTGTTACCGGCCGGTCGATTGTCGCAGAAGCCCACCGCCGCCGGCCGAGGCAGGAACCGCCTCCGACCTGGCGGGACCGCCAGGTCGGCACACACGGCCGGCCACCGGACCGCAACCGCACCCGGCCCGTGGGCAGAAGCCCCGCTGAAACGGGTCCTCGCCGGAAGGTCCCGTGCGCTGGTGGCAGATGTGCCCGTTGGTCCGCCGGAATCGGGACCTACGGTCTCTCCCCCGAGGTGCGGCCGTCGTGTTCCTTGGTGACACCGACGACGGCGTAGCAGAGGCAGGGGCTGAGACGAGGGATACCGAACGGCCGACGAGGCCTCGCCACGAGCGGGGCAGGGCAAGTACGGAAACGCGGTCCCGGCGGGGTCCACGATGACGCGGACCGGCCGCCGAGGCGGCGGGCATCACCGTCCCGGTCTTTTCGGTGGAGGCTCCCCGGCGACCGGATCCCTGCCCGTCGGCCACCTCGCGGGTGCACCGCTGCGCGTGCACTGGAGTGCTCCCCTGCTGGCCGCCGTGCTGGCCCACGGCCTGGTACGGCAGGCGCTGCCCGGCTGGGCCCCGGGCCACTCGGCCGCCGCCCGGCGGCCGGTGACGGCGTCGTCCATCGATGACCTCGCGGTGTGCCTCGGCGGGACGTGGGAGAGCGCGCTTCCTCGCGACCGGCGGGGCCGCCCCGGCGTCGGTTCCAGGGCGGCCTCCCGGCGGCAGCACGCTTCCGGTGGGCTGTCGCATGACGACCTTAGCAGTTGCTAACATTGTCAATTGCATGCACGGTCAGGAGGAGGAATGCGTATCTCACCGCAGTGCCGCACGGCGCCGTCCGCTCCGTATCCGGTACGGGCAGTGGTGGTGTGTCGCCTTGTGCCGGGTGGGCGCGGCCCGTGCGGGTGCTGCGGGCGCTCTTCTCTCCGAGCCGTCCCCGCTGGTCGCGAGGGGTGCATGCCCGCTCGCCGCCGCCCCTGGAGTTGTGCCTGGGGGCGGCGGTGAGCATGCAGTGGGAGTTCGCGACGCAGCGCGACGTGGGCGTGATAACGCTGACCGGTTTCCTCGGTCAGGACGCGACGCACCGTTTCCAGGGGGCGTTCGACTGGGCCGTCGCCCGTCGCTCCGGTCCGCTGGTGGTCGACATGACGGCGCTGACCGGCTGGAACCGCTCGGGCGAGGACGCGATCCTCGACGCCACCGGCCGCCTGTCGGCCGACCGCGGCCCGCTGGCGGTGTGCGGCCTCGGGGAACGCGGCGCCCATGCCCTGGCGACAGCCGCCGCCCTGTCCGTGATCCGGGTGTTCCCGGACCTCGATACGGCCGTCGCCGCCCTCGCGGCGTCCTGACCGGCCCGAACAGCCGAGTCGATCATCCGGTTGCTAAAGTCAACCCTGGAAAGAATGCTGTGCCCGATAGAGACGGTGACGACGTGAACGCCGGAACGCCCACCCCGCCTCGCGTGATGGGCGCGCCGCTGTACCAGTTGAAGGCGGAGTTCTTCAAGACGCTGGGGCATCCCGCGCGGATCCGCGTCCTGGAACTGCTGAGCGAGCGCGAGTACGCCGTCGCCGAGATGCTGCCCGAGGTCGGTATCGAGGCCTCGCACCTGTCCCAGCAGCTCGCCGTCCTGCGCCGTTCCAACCTGGTCGCCACCCGCCGGGAAGGCTCCACCGTCTACTACCGCCTCACCAATCCCCAGGTGGCGGAGCTCCTGCGGGTCGCGCGCACCATCCTCAGCGGCGTCATCAGCGACCAGGCCGAACTCCTCAACGGCCTGCGCGCCGAGCCCGAGCGCCCCGCCCGGGACTGAACCGGCCGCGCCCGCCGAGTGCCCGGCCTCAGACGACCAGTTCCGCGTCGATGCGCCGCAGGTGGTGGCGGGCCATGGCGAGACTTGCCCGGGCACGGTCGAGGACCAGATAGAGGAACAGGTCCTTCCCACCGGGCGACGTGAGCGGGCGCACCAGGTGGCACTGGTGGGTGAGCGTGGTCAGGCTGTCCTCCAGCACCTCCCCGTGCAGCCCGAGGGCTTCCGCCGCCCGCTGATGTGCGCGGACGACATCGGTGGTGCCGGCCGCGGCGAGCTGCAGGTCCAGGCCCGCGGAATCCCCGACCGCACCGAGCGCCATCCCGCACCGTCTCGACAGCCCGATGACCGCTACTGACCACAAGAGATCATCACTATCGGAATCCATCACATGCGAAACAAGCGATTTGAAAAATTCTTCATATTCATACATGCTGGCGTGCAGTTGGATCGGCACAAGGTGCGTCCGGTGTCGTACCGGCGACCGGGGAGGGTGGTCGTGACCGCGGTGTTCGACGAGGAGCTGCGCGAGCAGCTGGCCCAGGCCCGCCAGGCCCTGAACCAAGCCCGCGAGCGCGGGGACGACGACGGTGCCCAGGCGTATGCCGGGCGCGTCGCGGGACTGCTGCGGATCGCGGCCGACCACGGCATCGACGTCCCGGACACCGCCGAGGAAGCGGAGCAAGGAGAGAGCTGAATCATGGCCGTCCCGCTGTACCAGGCGAAGGCGGAGTTCTTCCGCACCTTGGGCCACCCGGTGCGCATTCGGGTGCTGGAACTGTTGCAGGACGGCCCGCTGCCGGTGCGCGACCTGCTCGCCGCTCTGGACATCGAGGCGTCCAGCCTCTCGCAGCAGCTCGCGGTCCTGCGCCGCACCAACCTGGTCACCGCCACCCGGGACGGCAACACCGTCGTCTACGCGCTCAGCACGCCGGACGTCGCCGGGCTGCTGCGGGCAGCCCGCCGCATCCTCGGCGAGATGATCACCGACCAGCGCCAGCTCCTCGGCGAACTGACCGCGACCACCACCGCGGTCAAGGATCTCCGGGCATGAGCGCCGCCCACGCCCTCCTCGACCGGGTGCGTTCCGTCCTGCCCAACCGGCAGATCCTCGCCACCATGGGCCGCTCCCCGCGCAAGGACCTGCTCGCCGGCCTCACGGTGGCGATCGTCGCCCTGCCGCTGGCCCTCGGCTTCGGCATATCCTCCGGCGCGGGCGCCGAGGCGGGCCTCGCGACCGCCGTCGTCGCGGGCGCGCTCGCCGCCGTCTTCGGCGGCTCCAACCTCCAGGTCTCCGGGCCGACCGGCGCCATGACCGTCGTCCTGGTCCCGATCGTCGCCCGCTACGGCACCGGCGGCGTGCTCACCGTCGGCCTGCTGGCCGGCGTCATCCTGGTCGCGCTGGCGCTGGTACGGGCGGGGCGCTGGATGGCGTACGTCCCCGTACCCGTCGTCGAGGGCTTCACGGTCGGCATCGCCGGCGTCATCGCGTCGCAGCAGGTGCCCGGCGCGCTCGGGGTGAAGAAACCCGAGGGCGACAACCCGGCCGTCGTCGCGGCCAAGGCCGTGCACGACTTCGCCGCCGCACCGCACTGGGCGGCGCTCGCACTCGCCCTGGGCGTCGCGGCCGTGATGCTGGTCGGCGTGCGGCTGAAGCCGTCCCTGCCGTTCTCCCTCATCGCCGTGGTCGCCGCCACCCTGGTCGCCAAGCTAGCCGACCTGCCGGTCGCGACCATCGGCCACCTGCCCGCCGGACTGCCCATGCCCTCACTGGGCTTCCTGGACCTCTCCGCCATCCCCGCCCTGCTCCCCTCCGCCCTCGCCGTGGCGGCGCTGGCCGCCCTGGAGTCGCTGATGTCAGCGACCGCCGCCGACGCCATGAGCGTCTCCGAGCGCCACGACAGCAACCGCGAACTCTTCGGCCAGGGCCTGGCCAACCTGACCGCCCCGCTGTTCGGCGGCGTCGCCGCGACCGGCGCGATCGCCCGCACCGCCGTCAACGTCCGCTCCGGCGCCGCCTCCCGGCTCGCCGCCCTCGTCCACGCCGCCGTCCTGGCGGTGATCGTCTTCGCCGCCGCGCCGCTGGTGGCCGGCATCCCGCTGGCTGCCCTCGCCGGGGTGCTCATCGCCACCGCCGTCCGCATGGTCGAGGTCGGCTCACTGCGCGCGCTGGCCCGCACCGGCCGCGGCGAGGCCACCGTCCTCGTGCTCACCGCCGCCGCCACCCTCGCCTTCGACCTGGTCACCGCCGTCGTGGTCGGTCTGCTCGTCTCCGGCGTCCTGGCGCTCGCCGCGGTCGCCCGGGCGGCACGCGTCGAGCAGGTCCCGCTGCACGCCGACCTGCCCCCGGCCGACCACCACGACGAAGAACAGTCGCTGCTCGCCGAGCACATCGTCGCCTACCGCATCGACGGCCCCCTGCTGTTCGCCGCCGCCCACCGCTTCCTGCTGGAACTCACCGAATCCGCCCAGGTCAAGGTCGCGATCCTGCGGATGTCCCGGGTCAGCGCCGTCGACGCCAGCGGCGCCACCGTCCTCGGCGACGCCATCACCAAACTGCAGCGCCGCGGCACCCTCGTCCTCGTCTCCGGCATCCGCGACGAACACCACCGGCCCCTCGACGCCCTCGGCATTCTCGACCGGCTCCGCGCGGACGGCCACGTGTTCGCCACCACCCCGGACGCCATCGCCTACGCCCGCAACCACCTGCACGGCCAGACCGAGACCGCTGATCTCCCCCTCGCCGCAGGAGCAGCCCGTTGACCCGAGCCGAGGCGCCATGGTGATCCGCCGCAGGCGCGACCGGGGCCGTCGTGCTGACCGCGTCCCGCCCCTGGCAGCCCCACCCGGTCGGTATCGGAAGTACCGGATGAGCCTGGCCAGCACCTGCCCTTCCGTGCCCGCTGACCACGGAAAACGCCTCACCACGACTGGACATCCTGAACACATGAGCGACAACCTCCCCCCGTGCCCACAGTGCTCCAGCGAGTACACCTACGAGATGAACGCCCTCATGGTCTGCCCGGAGTGCGGCCACGAATGGGTGCCCGCCGAGGGCGACTCCGCCGCGTCGGCCGGCGCCGGCGAGCGGGTCATCAAGGACGCGGTCGGCAACGTACTGAACGACGGCGACACCGTGACCGTCATCAAGGCCCTCAAGGTCAAGGGCAGCGTCTCCGGCATCAAGGCCGGCACCAAGGTCCGCAACATCCGCCTGGTCGACGGCGTCGACGGCCACGACATCGACTGCCGCATCGAGGGCTTCGGCGCCATGCAACTCAAGTCCAGCGTGGTCAAGAAGGCCTGACCCCGGCCCTGGCCGACCTTTGACGGGCACGGAAGCAACCCGCTGGCTCGCCACCACGGTGAGCCGGCCGCCGCACGACACCCGTCCCAAGTCCTTGCCCTCGGCCGCCGCTCAGCTCGCGCCCCTGTCCTCCAGGCTCGCGACGCCGTCCTTCGGAGTCGCGACCCCGTTCTCGCGAGCCAGCCTCAGCGCGTCGGTCAGCTCGTCGAAGGCCTCCTCGGTCGCGAAGAAGCCCTGCCTGGCACAGCCCTCGTCCACGGCTCCCGGCGCGGGTACTGCCCATGCGGCCAGCACGTGGTCGGCCTCCTGAGTGGCGGCCTGGCGAGCGGGCATCCCGACTGCCTCGTCCTGCCGGTCGGCCGCCGTGTCCGCGGGGCCGGACGGCGCGAGGGACTGGTACATCGGCTGGAGATCCTGTCGGCCGCGGGTGCGGGTCACCGGCCGGCGGCCGGCCCGTTCGCATGCTCGGCGTGCTCGTGCCCGGTGTCCCGGACGACGACGACCGGGCAGGAGGCGTGCTGGACGCAGTGCTGGCTGACCGAGCCGAGCAGCGCCCCGGCGAAGCCCCCGTGGCCGCGGTTGCCGAGGATCAGGAGTTCGGCACCGTCGGCGACCTTCAACAGGACCTGGGCGGCGTTGCCGCACTCCACCCGTTCGCGCACCTCCACCGGGCACTGGGGGCCCGTCTCCTGTGCAACAACCTCGGCGAGCGTCTTTCCGGCGTACGCGGCGACGTCCACGTCGGCCACGCCGGCCACGGGCACATCCCAGCCGTAGACGGCCGGGTACTCCCAGGTGATCACCGCCTCGACCGTGGCGCCGACCAGGGCGGCCTGCCGTGCCGCCCACCGCAGAGCGGCACGGGAGGACGCCGATCCGTCGACACCCACCACGATCCGCCGCTGTGCCGTCATCCTGTCCATGTTGTTCCCTTTCGAGTCTGTCTAGCAGGGTTGTGGGCGCGGCCCGGAGCTCAGCCGCGCAGGTCGAAGACCAGGCGGGCGGAGACCTTGCCGGCCAGCACCTCGTCGAAGCAGGCGTTCACCTCGTCCAGCCGCCGGGTCTCGCGGATGACGCGGGTGCGGCCGAGGGCGTGGAGGCGGAGGACTTCGGTGAGGTCCTCGCGGGTGCCGACGATCGAGCCGATCACCTTGGTACCGTTCAACACCGTGTCGAAGACCGGCAGTTCGAGCCTCCCGCCGGCCGGCAGTGCCACCAGCACGAGCGTGCCGCCGCGCCGCAGGGCGCCGTAGGCGGCCTGGAAGGAGGCGTTGCTGACGGCGAGCGCGATGGCCGCGTGGGCTCCGCCGAGGGCCTGGACCTCGGCGGCGACGTCCTGGGTGCGGGCGTCGATCACGTGGTCGGCGCCGAGGTCGCGGGCGAGGGCGAGTTTGTCGTCGGTGACGTCGACGGCGATGGTCTCGGCGCCGAAGATCCGGGCGTACTGGAGGGCCAGGTGGCCGAGGCCGCCGATGCCCGAGATCAGGACCCGGGTGCCGGGGCGGGCACCGGAGACCTTGAGCGCCTTGTAGGTGGTGACGCCCGCGCAGGACAGCGGCGCCGCGTCCAGCGGGTCGATGCCGTCGGGGACGGGGACGACGTAGTCGCCGTGCGCGAGCGCGTACTCGGCGTAGGCGCCGTCCACCGAGTAGCCGCTGTTGTGCTGCTGGAGGCAGAGCGTCTCCCAGCCGCAGACGCACTGGTCGCAGCGCCCGCAGGCGTCCGCGAGCCAGGCGATGGCGACCCGCTCGCCCACCCGGACGTGGCGGACCTGGTCACCGGCCGCCTCGACGATGCCGACGCCCTCATGCCCGGGGACGAACGGCGGGCTGGGCTTGACCGGCCAGTCGCCGTGGGCCGCGTGAATGTCGGTGTGGCAGAGGCCGGAGGCCTCGATCCGGACCCGGACCTGGTTCGCGCCCGGCTCAGGTACCGGACGGTCCTCGATGACCAGCGGTGCGGCGAAATCGCGGACGACGGCGGCCTTCATGATGATCCTGCCCTTCTGACGGTGACAAAGGCGATTCCGGTGCCCACCGGTACCGCGCTGCCTTCATCCCACCGCCTCGGCCAGGCATCCGCTGGGGCCAGGAGGTGCACTCGCTCAAGGCCGAAGGTCCCCGGTCGCCGTGGTCAGCCGATGCGGTAGCCGGTCACCAAGTCCGCGCTGGTCCGCACGACGGACTCCATCCCACCGCCGAGTCCACGGATTCAGCAGCTCACTGCAGCGCCACTGCTCCTCGGGCCCGGTGACGAGCCTGGCGATCCCGGTGACGATGACGCTCCAGCTGGAGCGCGTCTGTGGGTCCAGGACGTCCGCCTCATGAGCCAGGACGGCCCGTCCTGCGCGGCGCCCAGCATGGCGGCCCCGGCCGTGGTCACGGATGATCACGTGATCATCCGTGACTCGGCCCCGACCCCGTTCACAGGGCCCTTCGGGTCCACCAAGGCGGCATCCAGCCTGCTACACCAGTCCTGGTCCTGCGCCACGGCCACGCCTTCCACTCGTCTCCCCTCCTGGAGTTGCCGACGCTCTGCACCGAATCGGCTGTCGTGATCCGCGCGACCCTGCCCGTCATGAACGCCGTGCCGGACCAGATCACCACCCTCTTCCAAGGACCGTCAGGTCCACGCCCGCCAGGACGACCCTCAGACCCGCTCCTCGCAACGCCCTGGGGACACGAGGGGACCGATCGCCTCACAACCGGGACCAACAGACCCTGCCGCCGACCCATGCGAGTAGGTCACCGTCATCGCGTACGGCTGCGCCAGGCCCGGGACGACCGTGCGGCGGGCGCGGTGTTCGCGCATGACATGGGAGGTAGCGGATGGACCACGACGGGCCGGCGATCGAGCTGGCCGCACTGACCAAGAACTACGGCCGCAAGGTCGGCGTCGACCGACTGGACCTGACCGTCCGGCGGGGCGAGGTGTTCGGCTTCCTCGGCCCCAACGGCGCCGGGAAGACCACCACCATCCGCTGCCTGGTGGGGTTGCTGCGGCCCAGCGGCGGCCGGGTCAGGGCGCTGGGGCTCGACCCGGTCGCCGATCATCGCCGACTCGCCCCGCGCCTGGGCTACCTGCCGGGCGAGTTGCGGCTGTACCCGGAGCTGACCGGCACGCAGACGCTGCGACTGCTCGGAGACCTTCAGGGCGCTGCGACCACGCACCGCGCGCAGCTGTGCGAGCGCCTCGCTCTGACGCCCGCCGATCTGGCCCGCCCGGTACGGGAGTACTCGCGCGGTATGAAACAGAAGCTGGGACTGGTGCAGGCGCTCCAGCACGATCCGGAGCTGGTGGTGCTGGACGAGCCCACCGAGGGTCTGGATCCTCTGGTGCAGGAGGAGTTCTTCGCCTTGCTGGGCGAGGCCGCTGCGGCCGGGCGCACCGTGCTGCTGTCCAGCCATGTCCTGCCGGAGGTCCAGCGGTCCTGCGGCCGGGTGGCGATCGTGCGGGCGGGGAAGCTGGTGGCCGTCCAGGCGGTGTCGGCCCTGCGGGAGGAGCGGGCCCGGCGGGTGCGGCTGGTGTTCGCGGACGGGCGGGGCGCCCGTGCCCTGGGGCGCGCCGAGCGGTGGTCGCCGCGCTGGCACGGCACCGAGGTCCAGCTGCTCATACCGCCCGAGGAGTTGGTGGAGGAGCTGCGCCGACTCCTGGCGCAGCTGCCAGTGGTGGATCTCTCGGTGGAGGAGGCCGGACTGGACGAGGCGTTCCTCGACCTGTACCGCCGGCCGGTCGGCGAAGCGGAGGCACGGTCATGAGAGGTCGGTTCCCCCTGTTCTGGCTGGCCCTGCACCGGCGCCGGCGGATGCTGGCCATGCTCGCTGCGGGCATGGTGGTGTTCGAGGCATTGATGGTGCTGGTCATCCGGGCGGTGCCGCCCGTCCAGATGTTCGCCGGCAGTGGGCATGCCGCACCGGACGCGTTGAAGGCGTTCTCCGGTTCGACGGGCGATGTGTCCATCGCGAGTTACGCCGGACTTCTCGGCGCGGGCCTGGTGCACCCGTTCTGGATCGCGATGCAGCTGACGGCCATCGGATCGCTCACGGCCGCCGCTGTCGCGGCCGACGTCGAGTCGGGCACCGTCGAACTCCTGATGGTCCGCCCGGTGTCCCGGCTGCGGCTGCTGGGCGAGCGGGCCGCGGCCGTGCTCGTCGCGTCCCTGGCCCTCAACACCGCCGCCGTCCTGACCGTGGCGGGCGGCGTCGCGCTCTCGCCCGACCTCCACCACGCCGTCGCACTGCGCGGCGTGTTCGCCGCCGGACTGATGGGCTTCGCGTTCACGGCCTGCCTGACCGGTCCGGCCCTGGCCGTGTCGGCCGCCGGACAGCGCAAGGCTCAGGTGATCGGCGCGACCATCACCGTCGGCGCGGTGGGCTTCGCCGTCAACTTCATCGCCATGGCCTGGCACCCGGCCGCACCGCTGAGGTACCTGAGCCCGTTCCACTACTACACACCCGGCGACGCGCTCGCCCACGGCACCCTCACCTGGGGGTCGTTCGCCGTCCTGCTGGCCGTGGGAGCCGCCGGTCTCGGCGCAGCGGTCCCGCTGCTGCTCCGCCGGGACCTGGCGCCCTGACCCGAGAGGTCCCGGGCAACGCCACTGCACCCGCCGCTGGTACGCGAGTGGGGCGTGTGCCGGGTGCGAGCTCCCACCGCGGGCCGCAGGTCAGACCCCAGTTCCACCTTGGTGATTGCACGGTGGTCGCAGCCGATCACCCGGACCTGCCGTCGGTCGGCTTCACACCCACACCGACCCCGGATCACCCGACCTACGTCGAGCTTCCGGCGCACTCAAGTTGCCGTGCTCGTGCTTCGAGTTCGGCGGGCAGGTACCAGCCATCGGTGGTGGGTGTCATGTAGAGGCGGGCTTTGAAGCCGAGGAGGAGCTGTCGGCGGTGTTCCTGATCGGCTCGGGCCCAGGCATCGGCGAAGGTCTGGCCGGTCTCGGCCTCGACCCAGGCGGAGGGGCGTTGGGGGAGGGCGGCGAGGCGGCGGCGTTCGTCGACGAGGACTTCGAGGGCTTGCACCACGCCCAACCACGGCGAGGCCCCGTTCGAGCGCTCCTTCGTGACCGAGCGCTCGTCCATCGCCGCCTGGACGGCGGCCCACTCCTCCTCCGCGAACAGGGGCTTCGCCATGCGGATGGGCAGGCCCTTGGCGTCGCGGGCGATCTTGCGCGCCTTCACGGAGCGGCCGGTCAGCTTCAGGCCCATCGTCGCCGGCGAGCGCAGGAGAGATGCGGCCGGACTCCAGCGCGGCAACGAAGGAGTACGGCCAGCCGGGCACGAGCTGATCACTGCTGCGGTCGCCCCGCCCGTAGACGTGGCAGAACAACCGATCGTCGCTGATCGGGGCATCGGGGCGGAGCCAGTTGCTCACGTCCACGGCCGACACGATCCGCCCGTCGGCTGCCTTCGGCGGCGGCAGGCCGGCCAACGTGCGACGCAACCGCGCCGGCTCCAGCCAGCCCCGATCCAGCGCCGCATAAAGGGCACCGTGCCCCGCCGGTGCTCGACCGCCAGCGGCAGCTCGACCGAAGTCTTCACCGACCCGTCCGCACACAGCGTCGAATCGGTGAGCTCGAAGAGCGAGTCAGCCCGGGCGTAGAGACATTCATAGAACTCGACTTGAGTCATAAGTGAACTTGGCAGCAAGCACTGCTCCGTTCGAGTGACTTCTTCGTGCTCGCTCTGTTCCAGCTGCAGGGATGGTGGGTTACTACTGGCATCGACCCGGCGGGCTGCCCATCCCCCCGGTGACGGGCTTCGCCTGTTCTGGCCAAGACGGCCAGTGGAAAATGCCGGGTGGGCACCCGTGAAAGAGTTGCGAGAAGCTCTTGTTGATGCGTCAGCTGATGCGACGTCAACTAGCTGTCTCGGGCGCCTCACCCCCGATCTGGATCAAGGGGTGTGTTATGGCCAACGACTTTCAATCGAAGTGGCGTCAACTGCGGGAATTCGCAGGGCCCAATCAGGGAGCGGCCGTTGTGAGTCCGCTGGATCCGACGGTGGCGGTGGGCGGTCTCCCGACCGGGGTGGCGATCACGCCCGACGGTCTGCACGCGTACGTCGCCAACAAGGGCGGCAACACGGTCAGCCTGATCGAAACCGCCACCAACACCGTCACCACGACCATTCCCGTGGGAACCGCACCGTTCGACGTGGCGATCACGCCCGACGGTCTGCACGCGTACGTGACCAACAACGGCGGCAACACGGTCAGCGTGATCGAAACCGCCACCAACACCATAGCGGCGACCATTCCCGTGGGAACCGCACCCACCTGCGTCGCCATCACGCCCGACGGTCTGCACGCCTATGTGACCAACAACAGCGACAACACGGTCAGCGTGATCGAAACCGCCACCAACACCATAGCGGCGACCATTCCCGTGGGTGCGGGGCCGTTCGACGTGGCGATCACGCCAGACGGCCTGCACGAGTACGTGACCAACAACGGCGACAACACCGTCAGCGTCACCGCCACCGTCACCTCCGTGGACGGCACCCCCACCGGGACGGTGTCGTTCTTCGACGGCACCACCCTGCTGGGCACCGCCACCCTGGACCCCACCGGCGCGGCCACCTTCACCACCTCCGCCCTCAGCGTCGGCAGCCACCCGCTGACCGCGGTCTACAGCGGCGACGCGAGCTTCAACGGCTCTTCCTCGCCCGTGGACACCCAGACGGTCAACCCGGCCGACACCACCACGGTGCTGACGTCCGCCCCCGACCCGTCTGCGTTCGGCCAGCCCAAGGTCCTCACCGCCACCGTCACCGCCGTCGCCCCCGGAGCCGGCACCCCCACCGGGACCGTGTCGTTCTTCGACGGCCCGACCCTGCTGGGCACCGCCACTCTCGTCGGCGGCGTCGCCACCTTCACCACCTCCGCCCTCAGCGCCGGCACCCACTTGCTGACCGCCGTCTACAACGGCGACGTCAGCTTCAACGGCTCCACCTCACCGGTCGACACCCAGACCGTGAACACGGCCGACACCACCACGGTGCTGACGTCCGCCCCCGACCCGTCTGTGTTCGGCCAGCCCAAGGTCCTGACCGCCACCGTCGCTGCCGTCGCCCCGGGTGCCGGCACCCCCACCGGGACCGTGTCGTTCTTCAACGGCGCCACCCGGCTCGGCACCGCCGCCCTCGTCGGCGGCGTCGCCACCTTCACCACCTCCGCCCTCAGCGCCGGCACCCACCTCCTGACCGCCGTCTACAACGGAAGCGCCGCCTTCAACGGCTCCACCTCCCCCGTCGACACCCAGACGGTCAGCAAGGCCGGCACCCTCACCGCCCTCGCGTCGGCCCCCGACCCGTCGGTGTTCGGGCAGGCCAAGGTCCTCACCGCCATCGTCGCTGCCGTCCCCCCCGGAGCCGGCACCCCCACCGGGACCGTGTCGTTCTTCAACGGCGCCACCCTGCTCCACACCACCACCCTCGTCGGCGGCGTCGCCACCTTCACCACCTCCGCCCTCAGCGTCGGCACCCACCTCCTGACCGCCGTCTACAACGGAAGCGCCGCCTTCAACGGCTCCACCTCCCCCGTCGACATCCAGACGGTCACCAGCTGCTCGCCTCCGAGCCTGCAGGCCGTCGTTCCGAGCTTCGGGCCCGCCGCCAGTGGCAGCGACGTCCTGCTCATCGGCTCGAACCTCAACGACGTCACCGGGGTCACCTTCGGCGGCGTTCCGGCCGTCATCCTCGCGCAGTCCCTGGGGATCTTCGTCGCGGTCGCGCCGAATGCCCACAAGCCCGGCACTGTGCCGGTCGTTGTCCACACCTCGTGTGGCACCAGCAACACGATGTACTACACCTACCGCTGAGGCACCCCATTGGTCGTGTTCCGTTGGAGGATCGACCTCGTCGTCACCACCCCGGGCCTCGCCGGCACCTGCATCGCCGCCTACGTCGAGCGCGCCGACTCCCACGCCGAGCGCTGGTCCGACCACGCCCCCGTCACCGCCGAGTTCAGCTTCGGCCACAACTAACCTACGGGTAGCCGGAGTTGGTCAGGCTCTGGGAACGGCCGTCCAGCCACTACGGTGGCGGGCACGGCCGCTCCCAATTGGCGATGCACCCCAGACGGGGTCGACTCGCACCGGCCGACGAGGCCTGCAATCTCGCCTGGGTCGGTGTGACAAGTCGATGCGTCGCACCGTCTCCCACCCGATCGCCCAACTCCTCCGCGCGGCCGCCGCCGGCCGACACCGTCGCGCACGCGCGGGTCGGCGAGCACTCACGATCCTTGACGAACCTCGGCGTCTTGAAAGAAGCCGCCCCAGGTCGGAGCACATGCTCAGGCCCTGCGCCCAGACGACGGTTGACGTCCCCGCGCGGGTCCTCGATGGCGTCGAACGGAACTGCGAGCCCAGCCATCAGGAATCAGACGTTGACTCAGGGCGTGAGTAGGCCGCGCTCGTACGCCTTGACGAGGTTGCGCGGGACGAGGTGCTCGCGGCCCTCGATGGTGATGGGGACCAGTTGCGGGGCGGTGGCCTTCCACTGGGATCGGCGGTGGCGGGTGTTGCTGCGGGAGGTCTTGCGCTTGGGGACGGCCATGAGGAAGTTCCTGTTCGGTCAGCGGTTGGTGGAGGAGTAGGGCAGCAGAGCCATTTCACGGGCGTTCTTGATCGCCGTGGCCATGGCCCGCTGTTGCTGGACGGTGAGGCGGGTGACGCGGCGGCTGCGGATCTTGCCGCGGTCGGAGATGAACTTCCGCAGGAGGTTGGTGTCCTTGTAGTCGATGTAGGTGATGCCGGCCTCGGTCAGGGGGTTCGGGCGGGGCTTGGCGGGTCGCCCGGCTCCGGTGCGCTTGGCCATGTCGGTACGTCCTTCCGTGGTCAGGGGACTGGGTCGAGCAGGTCCTCGAAGGCGTCCGGCAGGGCCTTCCAGCCGGGCTCCCCGACCAGCAGTTCGGTGTCGGTCAGCAGGCAGGAGTCGAGCAGTTCGGTGATCCCGTCGACGTCCAGCCCCTCTGCGGTGAAGCTGAGTTGCTGTATCCGGTCGCCGTGCATCGGGTGCCAGTCGAGGGCGGCCGCGGCGCGGCGGGCGGGCGGATAGAGGTCCCAGGTGGCGTCGGGCAGTGAGGCCAGCCAGGGGCCGCACTCCTCGACTGCGAGATTGGCTCCGGCGGCGTCCCAGGCCAGCATCAGGTCGGGCCGGTTGGCCAGCCAGAAGCGGCCCCGGCTGCGCTGGGCTGCCGGGACGAGTTGCTCCAGTGCCTCGTACAGCCGGGCGGGGTGCAGCGGACGTCGACGCTCCCACACCAGGGTGGCCACCCCGGCCTCGTCGTGTTCCTGGGGCAGCAGGGCGATGGCCGGGTTGACCCGGTCCCGGGCAGCGGCGACGTCGAACCCGCCGAGCGCCGCGCGGATCAGCGCTCCGGCACCGATGCGCACGATCCTTGCGGTGGAGTGGAGTTGGTGCATCATCGCGAGCCCGGCCCGCCGTTCGGGGGCGTCCCCTTCGACGCCCGCGCGCGGGACGGCGAGGACGGTGGCGTACTCGATCTGATGGGCGAGCGCCTCGGCCCGGGTACGGGAATCGTCAGCGCTGGTGTGCAGACCGCACTCGGCGAGGTCGTCCGACACGGAGAGTTCGCCGATCAGCCGCAGCGGGTCCACCGCCGTCACCACGCCGACGAGTTCGACGGAGTCCGCCATACGGCGGTCGCCGACCTCGCCTTCGGCGATCAGCTCGACGACCGGGTGCGGGTCGCTGCCGCCCCAGAGCTCGACGACGACCAGGCGGTGGCGGCCGCGATCGGCGAGGCACAGCAGCGCGGGGAGGAAGTCCTCGCGCAGGGCGCAGCACGGGCAGTCGTTCGTGAGCGCCGCCGTGGTGCGGCCCAACGTTCTTTCGGCGTCGCGCACTTCGCGGTGGATGATGCCGCGGGAGGCGTCGCGCAGGTCGTGGTGCAGGACGAGCGTGTCGGCGCAGCCCTGGAGCAGCTCGTCGACGGCCCGGCGGCGCTCGTCCTGGTGCAGGCCGGCGACCACCACGACGGGGAGTTTGGCGTGCTCGGACACGGCGTTCACCAGCTGGACTTGCGGACGCCGGGCAGCTGTCCGGCGTGGGCCATGGTGCGCAGGTTGATCCGGGACAGGCCGAAGGCGCGCTGGTAGCCACGCGGGCGTCCGTCGACGGCGTCCCGGTTGCGTACGCGGGTGGCGCTGGCGTCCCTCGGCTGGCGGGCGAGCTCGCTCTGGGCGGTGGCGCGCTCGTCCGGGCTGCTCGCCGGGGAGGCGATGACGCGCTTGAGCTCGGCCCGCCGGTCGGCGTACCGGGCGACGATCGCGCGGCGCTGCTCGTTCTTGGCGATCTTGCTCTGCTTGGCCATCAGATCTTCTCTCCTCGGGCCCGGATCCGGGCGACGGCGGCCTCGATGCCGATCATGTCGACGGTCTTCACGCCCTTGGCGCTGAGCGTGAGCCGGACGTAGCGGCCCTCGCTGGGCAGCCAGTAGCGCTTGCGCTGGATGTTGGGGTCGAAGCGGCGCCGGGTGCGCCGGTGTGAGTGCGAGATCGCGTTGCCGAACGCGGGCTTGCGCCCCGTCAGCTGGCAGTGGGCGGACATGACCGACCTCCGTTCGGTGGGCTGTGCGGCACCACACTAGCCTAAATGAAAACGGGATTCATTTTACCCAGGCCGGGCCCATCGCCCCAGGGGCGAACTCGGGACGGGTCGACCCGCTTGCGATCCACCCACGGGGCGCCGGAGGGCGACGCGCACGCGGCGGGCAACCCGCCACCGCAGGCGATTTGACATGCCATCGCCCCATGGTCGACAGTCGAAGACGTTAATGGTTTTCATCTTCGATAAGCTTCGGAGTGCACGTGAAGGTTGCATTCGTCGGCAAGGGCGGCAGCGGCAAGACGACGCTGTCCGCGCTCTTCGTCCGCCATCTGACCGCGTCCGCGCGGACCGTCGTCGCCGTCGACGCCGACATCAACCAGCACCTGGCCACGGCCCTCGGCATGAGCGAGGACCAGGCCCTCCTGCTGCCCGCGCTCGGCGAACACCTACCGGAGCTCAAGGAGTACCTGCGCGGCAGCAACCCGCTGATCTCCTCGGCCACCGCCATGGCGAAGACCACGCCACCCGGGCGGGGCTCGCGCCTGCTCCGGCCCGCCGGCACCGACCTGGTCCACCAGCGCTTCGCCCGCACGGTGGACGGGGTGACGCTGCTGGCCACCGGCGCGTTCACCGAGGACGACCTCGGCGTGGCCTGCTACCACTCCAAGGTCGGAGCCGTCGAGCTCTACCTCAACCACCTGGTCGACCAGCCCGGCGAGTACGTCGTCGTCGACATGACCGCCGGCGCCGACTCCTTCGCCTCCGGCCTGTTCACCCGCTTCGACCTGACCTTCATCGTCGCCGAACCCACCCGCAAGGGCGTCTCCGTCTACCGCCAGTACCGCGACTACGCCGCCGACCACTCCGTCGCGCTCGCCGTGGTCGGCAACAAGATCACCGGCCCCGAGGACGTCGAGTTCCTCCGTCGGCACGTCGGCGACGACCTCCTCGTCTGTCTGGAGCACTCGCCCTACGTGCGCGCCCGGGAACAGGGCCGCCACGCGCCGCTCGACCGCCTCGAAGACGCCAACCGGGCCGCCCTGGAACGGCTTCACGCCGCTGTGGACGCCCGTACCAAGGACTGGCTGGCCTTCCAGGCGCAGGCGGTCGCCTTCCACCTCAAGAACGCCACCGCCTGGGCCAACGCCGACACCGGCGAGGACCTGACCCGGCAGATCGACCCCGGGTTCGCCCACGGACCCGCCGCCCTGCGGGCCCTGTCCCTCAGCTGACCGACCACGAGCACGACCGGCCGACCAACGGGTGCGTAGGTCGCCGGACTCCCGCACCCGCTCTGCACCCGCCCACCACGAGGAGGACGTCATGGCACGCAACGACCTGCGCCCGATCATCAAGCTCCGCTCCACCGCGGGCACCGGCTACACCTACGTGACCCGCAAGAACCGCCGCAACGACCCCGACCGCCTGGTCCTGCGCAAGTACGACCCCGTCGCCCGCCAGCACGTCGACTTCCGCGAAGAGCGCTGACCCCGAACCGGCCCGACAGGAGCACGCCCATGAAGCCCGGAATCCACCCCGCCTACCGCCCGGTCGTCTTCCGCGACAAGGCGGGCGGCCTCGCCTTCCTCACCCGGTCCACCGCCACCAGCACCAACACGATCGAGTGGGAGGACGGCAACACCTACCCCGTCATCGACGTCGAGATCTCCTCCGCCAGCCACCCCTTCTACACCGGCACCTCCCGCGTGGTGGACGTCGCCGGGCGGGTCGAGCGGTTCAACCGCCGCTACGGCACCACCCGTAGCTGACCCCCGGACCCCCCGCAAGGAGACCCGCTCGTGTCCCACCCCGTGTCCCAGCCCGCCACGCCCGCACCACTGCCCGTCACCGTCCTGTCCGGCTTCCTCGGCGCGGGCAAGACCACCCTGCTCAACCACCTGTTGCACAACCGCCAGGGCCTGCGGGTCGCGGTGATCGTCAACGACATGAGCGAGATCAACATCGACGCCGCCCTGGTACGCGACGGCGGCACGCTGTCGCGTACCGAGGAGCGGCTGGTCGAGATGACCAACGGCTGCATCTGCTGCACCCTGCGCGACGACCTGCTGGAAGAGGTCGACCGGCTCGCCCGCGCCGGCCGCTTCGACTACCTGCTCATCGAGTCCAGCGGCATCTCCGAGCCCATGCCGGTCGCCGCCACCTTCGCCTTCGCCCGCGACGACGGCGCCACCCTTGGCGACCTCGCCCGCCTGGACACCATGGTCACCGTCGTGGACGCCGCCAATTTCCTCCCCGAGCTGCAGACCGGCGACGAACTGACCGAACGCGGCCTCGACCAGTACGAGGACGACGAACGCACCGTCAGCGACCTGCTCATGGACCAGGTCGAGTTCGCCGACGTCATCGTCCTCAACAAGACCGACCTGGTCACCCCGGCCGAGGCCGACCGCCTCGCGGCTACGCTGAACCGACTGAACCCCGCGGCTCGGATCGTCCGCTCGGTCGCCGGACGGGTCCGGGCCGAGGAGGTGCTCGGCACCGGCCTGTTCGACGTCGCCCGCGCCCAGGAGGCACCCGGCTGGGTCGCCGAGCTGAACGGCGACCACGTGCCCGAGACCGAGGAGTACGGCATCTCCAGCCTGGTCTTCCGAGCCGACCGCCCCTTCCACCCGGCCCGCCTCTGGCACCTGGTCGGCCACCGGCTGGACGACGGGGAGTTCGGTACGGTGCTCCGTTCCAAGGGATTCTTCTGGCTCGCCTCGCGCCCCGACGTCACCGGGCTGTGGTCACAGGCCGGCTCGGTCGCCCGCTTCGAACCCTCCGGCATGCGGGCGGCGCTGCCCGGCACCGCCGGCTCCGACCAGCTCGCCCAGGGGCAGGAACTGGTCTTCATCGGCACAGGCCTGCGCAAGGAGGAACTGCGCGCCGCCCTGGAGCAGTGCCTGCTGAGCGACACCGAACTCGGGTCGGATCCCGAGGCGTGGCAAACCGACGACCCCTTCCCGGCCTGGGAGGAGTACTGCCCCACCGGGCACGACATCCACCACGGCGAGCCGGCGCGTGACGCCGTTCTCTCACCGGTCCGCTGACCGCCCGCTCAGTCCTCGGACGCGTGCCGGATCTCGTCCAGCACGATGCGGGCGATGTGCTCGCCGGTGAGCGAGTACTCGACCTCGCGGGACCGGCGGTGCGCGGTGACGATCCTCAAGGGGCGCAGCCCCCGCAGGTGCTGCGAGACCAGGGGCCGGCTCACCCCGAGCCCGGCCGCACGTACCGCCGTCCGTTCGCCGGCCCGGCGCATCTAGACTCGCCCCCGGCCGCGCCGTGGGATGCGGCCACGCCCCGTCATCCTGAGCGAAGGAGCGTCCGGCCCCCATGGCTGACCAGACCGCCGTCGAGGCCCGGCCGCACCCGGCCGCGGGCCCCACCGGCCGTGCCCGCCGTCGGATCGGTTCGCTTGAGGTGCTGGTCGCCGGCATCCTGACGGTGTTGGTCGGGCGCCGCGTCCTGGGTGACTGGAAGGGTCCGACCTGGCTGGAGGCGTGGGGCGCGGTCTTCGTCGCCGTCTGCGTGCAGGCGCTGCCGTTCCTGCTGCTCGGTGTGGTGCTGTCGGCGGCGATCGCCGCGTTCGTCCCGGCCCGGCTGCTGGAGCGGGCGTTGCCGCGCAACCCGCTGCTCGCCGTGCCGATCGCCGGCGCGGCCGGGGTCGTGCTGCCGGGCTGCGAGTGCGCCTCCGTGCGGGTGGCCGAGCGGCTGATCGCGCGTGGGGTGGCTCCGGCCGCCGCGCTGGCGTTCCTGCTCTCCTCGCCGGCCGTCAACCCGGTGGTCCTGGTGGCCACCGCCGTCGCCTTCCGCGGGCAGCCCGAGCTGGTGGCGGCGCGCTTCCTCGCCTCCCTCGCGACCGCGGTGGTCATGGGGTTGCTCTGGGCGCGGTTCGGCCGCCCGGAGTGGCTCAAGCCGCGGGTGCCGTCGAGCGATCGGAGCGGCTGGGCGGCCTTCCGCGGCTCCCTCGAACACGACTTCCTGCACGCCGGCGGCTTCCTGGTGATCGGCGGGATGACGGCGGCCACCTGTTCTCCCGCGCCCGCACGGCGGCCAAGGCGAACGGCGCCGAGGTGACCTTCTTCGTGCGCGGCATCGACCTGCTCCCCGCCACGAAGCGCTGGCAGTACCAGCCGCCGCAGCACGATATCGGCACCGCCGCCGTCCCCTTCCCCACCGACGCCCAGGTCCGCGCGACCCTCCAACAGCTGGGCCGGGCCTGGCTGGACGGCGACGAGATCGCCGACGGCTTCATCGGCCAGTTCTGCGGCCCGAAGGGCGCCCGGGACTGGTCGACCGCCGACTGGCGGAGCGAGATCGGCCAGGGCTACTCGATGGTCAACTTCTGGAAGACCGGAACGGGCTTCACCGACCTGCCCCCGCTGCCCTTCGACTACCAGACCGAGCTGGCCGGCGGCCGCGCCCCGTGCCTGGAGGGCCGACCGAACCTGGTCCCCGCCGAGAAGGACGCCGGCTGGCGCTACGACGCCGGCTCGCCCGGCGACACCCAGCACTGGCCGACGCAGACCGACGGCATCTGGGACTTCCCGCTCCAGCGCATCCCCGACGCCTCCGGTACGCATGAGGTGCTCTCCGCCGACCAGACGCGGCAGACGTACCTGAACGCCTTCGAACACGTCTACAACGGCAGCCGCGCCCCCCTGGTCGTCGACACCGACCTCGCTCCCGGGCACCCTTCCCGGCTCCAGGAGACCGAGGCGACGATGAAGGACCTCTGCCACCGCGGCGGTGTCCGCTGCGTCTCCTTCCGCCAACTCGCCGACTGGCTCGACGCTCAGGACCCGGCCGTCCTGAACCACCTCCGCGCTCTCGCCCCGCTCGCCGCACCCGACTGGACCGCCGTCGTCGGGCCGTAGTGCCGAGCCCTGCCGCCCGGTTCGCACCGGGCCGCTCGGCCGCGCGCGGGTGAGCGACCGCACCTCGACCAGCTCCCGTCAACGACACGTGACTTCGGCGAGCTCACCGCACGGTCGGACGCGTGACGCGTCAGCCGGCCGTTCCGGCGGTGGTGCGGCAGGCGGTGCAGGTGCCGGTGAGTTCCACGGTGTGGTGGACGTCGGCGAAGCCGGAGGTCTCGGCGATGCGGTCGGCCCAGGTCTCGACGGCGGTGGAGTCGACCGGCCGGCTCAGCCCGCATACGCGGCAGATCAGGTAGTGCTGGTGGTCGGTGCCCGGCCGGTAGCGGAAGAGCCGTTCGCCGTTGGTGTCGCGCACGACGTCGGCTCGGCCGACGGCGGCGAGCGCGGTCAAGGTGCGGTAGACGGTGCTGAGACCGACCCGGGAACCGGTGGCGAGCAGGCCGGCGTGCAGGAGTTGGGCGCTGACGAAGTCCTCGCAGCCCGCCAGCGCCCGCAGGACCTCCGCGCGCTGCGGAGTCAGGCGGCCGAGCCCGTCGCCCCTGAGCTGGTCAACCATGGTGGTGCGCCGGTCGGAGGCCCGTTGGAAGGCCTCCGTCAGCGCGCTGGTCCTCACCTCGGTCACGGTTTCACCCCCGGTTGTCGCGGCGCGATCAGGTGGTCGCCGGCTGGGCGGCGCGGGACGGGCGGACGAGGAAGGTGGCGGCGTAGACGGCGCTGGCGGTGGCCATGATGGAGAAGCTCGGTGGCAGCTTGGGCGCTGCCGCGCTCAGCAGCAGCCCGCCCCACATCTCCGCCACCGCGAGTGCGGCGGACAGCGCGAGCGCGCGGAACGGCCGGTCGGTGAGCCGGACGGCGGCGCCGGCCGGGGCGGCGAGCAGGCCGAGCAGCAGCAGCGAACCGACGGCCTGGGTGGCCTCGCCGGCGGTCGCGCCGACCAGGGCGAGGAAGGCGAAGCCGAGCAGCCGTACCGGCACCCCGCGGGCGGCGGCGACGGCCTCGTCCAGAGTGGCGAACAGCAGCGGTCGGGCGATCAGGAGCACGAGCAGGCAGATCGCCCCCGCGACGGCGACGGCAGTCGTGGTCTGGTTGCCGTGCAGGCCGAAGATCGAGCCGAACAGCACGCTGGTGCCCGCGCCGCCCTGGGCGCCGCTGCGGGAGGTGGTGTAGACGGTCAGGAAGAAGGCGCCCAGCCCGAGGATCCAGGCGAAGACGCTGCCGATCACCACGTCGTCCGCACGCCCCTTGCGACCGAGCCCGCCGATCAGCAGCCCGACGCCGATGGTGGCGGCGAACAGGCCGAGCCGAAGGTCGTAGCCGCCGGCCAGGGCGGCCATCGCGCCGGTGAACGCGACGTGGCTGAGCGCGTCGCCGGTGAAGATCTGCGCGCGCAGCACCAGGAAGTAGCCCACCAGGCCGCAGGCCAGGGCGATGAACGTCCCGGCGAGCAGGGCGTGTTGGAAGAACGCCTGACTGATGACCCCGGTCATGCCGAGCCTCCGATCGCGAGCGGCGCACGCCCCCGTGCGACGGCGTCGCGGGCGAAGCGGTAGAGGTGCGCGAGGACGTACCCGGCGAAGGCGAAGCCGGTGACGAAGAAGCCGAGCGGGTACGGCTGGTAGTACGCGGCGATCAGCCCGGTCCAGCACGCCGCCAGGGCGATCAGCACGGACAGCAGCAGGCTCGACCCCGGCCGGGCGGTGAGCTGTTGAGCGGTCGCGGCCGGGATCACCATCAGGGCGAAGACCAGCAGCGTGCCGGTGATCTGACTCGCCTCGGCCGTCGCCGCACCCAGCAGCACGAGGAACAGCACACCCAGGGCCCGTACGGGTACGCCGCGTCCGGCCGCCACCTCCGGGTCGACCGAGGCGAACAGCAGGGGCCGTCCGATCACCGCCAGCACGCCGAGGACCACCGCGCCGACCACGGCGAGGATCACGACCTGGCCGGTGGTGATGCCCAGGAAGCTGCCGAACAACAGCGCCGTCGGCCCCTCCAGCAGGCCCTTGTACAGGCTGATGAAGAGGTACCCGCAGGCCAGCGCGAACGCCTGCACCGTACCGGTGACGGCGGACTCCTCCGACCCGCTGCGCCGCAGGGCGGCGATCACGAGTGCGGCGGCGATACAGAACCCGAAGTAGCCGAGCGTGGTGGAGAAGCCGGCCAGCACGGCCAGCGACGCTCCGGGGAAGGCCGCGACGGAGAGGGTGTGCCCGGCGAAGGTCTGGCGGCGCAGGACCATGAACCAGCCGACGACCGCGCACACCACGGCCACGACCAGGCCGGCGCGGAAGGCGTTCACCATGAAGTCGTAGGACCACATGTCCTGGAAGTCGGCGATCAGGTCCCAGCCGAAGGCCGGCGAGGTCGCGTCGGATGCCAGCAGCATCAGGAGCCTCCGTGCGGGTGCCGGTCGGTGTGGACGGCCGGGGCCTCGGGCTGGCCGACGACCACCAGCCGCCCGTCCGACGTCTGCAGCACCTCGACGGCCGTGCGGTACAGGCGGGTCAGCGTCTGGGAGGTGATCACCTCGGCCGGAGTGCCGGAGACGGCACCGCCCTCGGCGATGTAGACCACCCGGTCCAGGTGGTGGAGGATCGGGTTGACGTCGTGGGCGACCATCAGCACCGACACGCCCTCCTGGTGGCAGATCCGCCCCAGCAGAGCCGCGATCGCGGCCTGGTTGGGCAGGTCCAGGCTGTCCAGCGGCTCGTCCAGCAGCAGCACGCGCGGGCGGCGGACCAGTGCCTGGGCGATCAGCAGCCGCTGCTGCTCGCCGCCCGAGCACTGCCCGATCGGCCGGTGCGCGTAGGCGGTGGCGCCGACCAACTCGACGGCCTGCTCGACCCGTTGGCGCGCGGCCAGGCGCTTGGCACGGTTCAGGAACGGGACGGGGATCCCCCACTGATCCCCGTCCAGCCCCAGCCGCACCACGTTGATGCCGCGGATGCGTACGCTCGCGTCGAAGTTGCGGCGTTGCGGCAGGTAGCCGACTGCCGCGTTGCGCTCGCCGGGCGCCGCGCCGAGCACCCGCACCTCTCCGGCCGCCGCCGGGAGGATGCCCAGCAGGACCTTGACCATGGTCGACTTCCCGACCCCGTTGGGGCCGAGGACGGCGGTGAACTCCCCGGCCCCCACGGTCAGATCGACACCCGACCACAGGGTCCGTCCGCCCACGCGCACGGCGGCCCCGCGCAGCGACAGCACCGGCTCTCCGCCGGGAGCGGTGCGTTCCATCTCCGTACGGACCTTCTCGGCCGGGTGGATGCTCACTTGCCCGTCGCCTGCTTCAGCGCGTCGGCGATGCCCTGGAGCTGCTGGGTCTGCCAGTCCTGGAAGGTGGCGTTCGCCGGGGCGAGGGTCTCGGTCACCTGGGCGACCGGGATGCCCTGCGCCTTGGCCGCGTTGACCTGGGCGACCACGTCGGGGTTGGAGTTCTGGCTGTTGTAGACGTAGATCTTGATCTGCTTGCCGGAGATCTGCTGGTCGATGGTGGCCTTGTCGGCGGCGGTCGGGTCGGTGCCCTCGCTCTCCGCGTCCAGGAACGTCTCCGGGGTGAGCATCTTCAGGCCGACGCTCTCGGCGAGCGGGGTGACGATCGACTCCGAGGCCCCGATCGGGGTACCGGCGTACTTGGCCTTGATGTCGGCTTCGAGCTGGGTGTACCTGGCCAGCGTCTGGGTGGTGAAGGTCTGCTTCTGGGTGTCGAAGTAGGCCGCGTCGGCCGGGTCCATCTTCTTGTAGTCGGCGGTGATCCGGTCGATCACCTTGGTGACGCTCTCCGCCGAGTACCACTGGTGCGGGTTGTCGCCCTCCTTCTTGCCCAGCAGGTCGCCGACCTTCAGCGCGGTCCGGCCGGACGCCGGGTTCGCGGACAGCAGCTTGTCCGACCAGGCGTCGTAGCCGATCCCGTTGCTGATCACATAGTCCGCGCCCGCGACCGTACGGCCGTCGGCGGCGGTCGGCTCGTAGGAGTGCGGGTCGGTGTCCGGGTTGGTGATCACGCTGGTCACCTTCACGTGGTCACCGCCGAGCTGGGTGGCTATCGAGCCCCAGAAGTTCTCCGCCGCGACGACCTGGATCACCTTCGAGCTGCCGCCGGCGCTGCTGGATCCCGAGGAGGTGGCGGTCTTCGCCGGTGAGGAGGTCGAGCAGGCGGCGGTCGCGGCGAGCGCGGCCACGGCGGCGGCGCCGAGGACGGCTCTGAGGGGCTTGCGGCGGGACTGGGCGGTGCTCATGGCGGGCTACTCCTCGCATACCTGCCGGCCCTGCCCCGTGGACAGGGTCCAGCGCCGGTGGACGCCACTCAGCCTAGATAAAAACGATTTTCATAACCAGGCCTGCCGGGCCCGAGATGGAAATCATTGCCAAAGCTTGGCGAACGGCGAACCCGACGCCGTACTGGACCGCGGCCGGATCGTCGAACGCGGCCGGCACGCCGACCTGCTGGCGGCCGACGGCCGCTACGCCGGGCTCTGGGCCGGCCACGACCGGGCGGCCGGCTGGGGGCTGTCCGGCCACGCCGCCGGCGACCACGGCTCCAACGGCCCCCGCACCACCGGAAAGGAGGCCGTCCGATGAGGCGGATCCTGCGTCTGATGCTCACCGCGGCCGGCCCGTACGCGCCGCAGTTCCGCCGCACCCTGCGGATCTCGGTCGCGGCGAGCCTGGTCCAGACGGCGGCGTACGCGAGCTTCGTACCGCTGCTCGCCGAGCTCACCCATGAGCCGGTGGACACCGGCCGGGCCTGGCTCTGGACCGGGGTGCTCGCCGGCCTGGTGGTGCTCGAAGGAGCCCTGCGGGTCCGGGAGCTGGGCTTCACGTACGGTTACTGGCACCTGGTCACCGAGGCCACCAGGCTGCGGCTGGGCGAGCGGCTTCGGGCGATCCCGCAGCAGGAGCTGGCCCGCCGGGCGGCCGGCGACCTGACCTCGGTGGTCGGCGCCAACGCGACCGCCGCGGCCACCGCCGTCTCCACGCTGTCCACCCTGTTCGTCCAGCTGGTGACCGTCCCGGTGGTCCTCGGTCTGGTGGTCGCCCTGCTGGACTGGCGGCTCGGGCTGGTGCTCGCGGCGGCCGTGGGCGCGGCGCTACCGCTGGTCCGCCGGGTGCAGAGCTCGTCCAACGCCGGCTTCCACGCGGTGGACGAGGCCGACGCGCGCACGGCCGGCCGGATCGTCGAGTACGTGCAGGGCCAGCCGGTGTTCCGGGCCACCGGGCAGTCCGGCGCCGGCTCGCCCCGGCTGAAGGAGGTGCTCGCCCACCAGCACCACACCCAGTCGGCCGCGAACCGCTCGGCCGCCGTGCCCCTGGCCGCCGCCCAACTCCTGGTCCGGCTGGCCCTGGTGGCGCTGGTCGCGGTCGGCGCCGCGCTGGTACTCGACGCCCGTCTGTCCCCGGGGCTGCTGGTCGCCGTCGTGGTGACCGCCGCACGGTTCGCCGAGCCGCTGAGCATGGCGGCCGTGATGACCAAGCTGTTCGAGATGTCCGAAGCCGCACTGGCCCGGGTGGACGAGGTCCTCCAACTGCCGTCCCTGCCGGTCGACCCGGGCGGCGCCGAACCCAAGGACTTCGAACTCCGCTTCGAGCAGGTCACCTTCGGATACGACGGGCAGGACCGGCCCACCCTGCGGGACTTCGACCTCACCGTGCCCGAGCACAGCCTGACCGCACTGGTCGGGCCGTCCGGCTCGGGCAAGACCACCGTCACCCGGCTCATGGCCCGCTACGCCGACCCGCAGCACGGCACCGTCCGCCTCGGCGGCGTGGACCTGCGCACGCTGGAGCCGGACGAACTGCTGCGCCACATCGCCGTGGTCTTCCAGGACGTGCACCTCTTCGACGACACCATCCGGGCCAACATCGCGATGGCCCGGCCGGACGCCACCGACGAGGAGATCGAGGCGGCGGCCCGCGCCGCCAACGTGCACGAGTTCGTGGACCGGCTGCCGCAGCGGTACGAGACCCGGGTCGGCGAGATCGGCTCGGCCCTCTCGGGCGGCGAGCGCCAGCGCATCTCGATCGCCCGGGCGATCCTCAAGGACGCGCCCGTGGTCCTGCTCGACGAACCCACGGCGGCGCTGGACAGCGAGTCGGAGCTGGTGGTCCAACAGGCCGTGGAGCGCCTGGTGGCCGGCCGGACCGTGGTGGTCATCGCCCACCGCCTGTCCACGGTGGTCGGCGCCGACCAGATCGTGGTCGTCGACGCGGGCCAGGTCACCCAGCGCGGCACCCACGCCGAACTGCTCGGCGAGCCCGGCGGCCGGTACGCCCGGATGTGGGCGGCCCAGCAGGCGGCTCGCCATTGGCAGCTGCCTGGCGCCGAGATCCCGTCGGCGAGCGACCCCGCCGGCTCGCACCCGGCCACCGACTGACGGGCCGTCACCCGACCGCTGGCACCCGACCCGCATCTGTCGAGCATGCACACGACACCTGGATGAAACCGACTATCGCCGCTACTCTGGCGACCACACACGCGTTTCTGACGGTGAGCATTCAGGTCTTGCCGCGCGCCTGCGGCGAACGGACCGAGGGGCGGTCGCCATGGTGGACACGAGTCTCGACGACGTCCGACAACCAGCCCTCACCACCCGCACCCGAAGCCGACAGCAAGCCAAGATCGTGCCGGCCGGACAGCACCCTCGCGCCGGACGCCCCGAAGACCTGAGCAACCACCCATTCAATTATCGGATCAAATGAATTCTATTGAGGAAATCCCACTCCTCACATTTCCCTTCCGCCACTTCGCACACAGTTATCCCGTACACGCAGTGGTATTTTCTCGCACCCCTCGACACCGTTCCCCGGGTGTGCGATAGTCACCTCGAACCGCCTGGTATTGAGGAGTGCACGGTGCCCGTTTCCAGGAGATTGATCTCGCCCGAGGGGCGCATCTGGGAGACCGACGAAATCGTGTCCCGGATATTCGGTGCCACCGAATCCCTTTCCCGCCGCGGTGTCGGACCCGGCTCACGGGTGATGATGAGCGGGGCCAATTCCCTGGAATGGGTCGTCGTTCTGCTCGCACTCGTCCACCTCGACGCCTCGGTGGTCCTGGCCGATCACCGGGCCGCACCGGCCCAGCGGTCGCGGATCCGCGCCCAGGCGCGCGTGGTGCTCGACGTCGGCGAGGGTGAGGGCGACACCGCGGCGCCGCTCGGCAGGTCGGACCCGACGGCCGGGCCGGATCTCGCGCGCTGGGCCCGGCGCCGGGACGCCGCGATCTCGTGGTCGTCGGGCACGACGGGCAGCCCCAAAGGCATCGTCCGCTCCGGCCGTTCGATCCTGGACAACCTCGCGCTCAGTGCGGAGCGCATGGGGTACCGACCGGACGAGGTCTTCCTGCCCGTCCTGCCGTACTCCCACCAGTACGGCCTGTCGCTGGTGCTCTGCTGGTGGCTGGGCGGCGGCACGCTGGTGGTCCACGGGCCGACGACGCGGCTGGACCGGGCGTTCGCGGTCGGCGTCGAGCACGGCCTCTCCGTCGTCGACGGGGCGCCGTCGACCTACTACAGCCTGCTCAACCTGCTCGACCGCCGCCCCGCCCTCGCGGACGCGCTGGGGGCGGTACGGGCCTGGTGCGTGGGCGGCGCGCCGCTGGGGCGCGCGCTGGCCGCCCGGTTCCACGCCCGCACCGGGCGGCACCTGCTCGACGGGTACGGGGCGACCGAGGTGGGGAACATCGCGCTCGCACCGCCCGGCGATCCGGTCGGCTGCGGCACGCCCCTGCCCGGGGTGGTCGTCGAGGTCCACGACGACCGGGGCCGGCCGCTTCCCCCCGGCCGAGTCGGCGAACTCGTGGTCCGCAGCGACGGGTTGATGACCGGCCGGCTCGGCGAGGACGGCGAGATCGTCCCGGTGTCGAGCCCCGTGCACCGCACCGGCGACATCGGCCTGCTCGACGGCGCCGGCCGGGTCTTCCCGATCGGGCGCAAGCACGCCGTGCACCGCGACGGTCACACCCTCTACCCCGACCAGCTCGCCGAACAGGCCGGGGAGGCCGGCGCACAGACGCAGGTCGTCGCCGTCCCCGACGCACGCCTGGGCAGCCGCCTGGTGTTCGTGATCGCGGACCCGGACGGGCACGAACCCGCGTACTGGAAACGACTGTTGCGCCCCGCGCTCGCCCGCTACGAGCAGCCCGACCACATCCTCGTGCTGCCCTCGCTGCCCCTCACGAACACCGGAAAGCCCGACCGGGCCGCCCTGGAGACCATCGCCATGACCTCGCTCTCCGCCTCGAACCGCACGCCCCCCGACGTCACCGCGTCCGCCTCGACCGTCGACGCGACGGGCTACCGCGCCCCCTTCGCCGACCGGGTCGGCGCGCTGCGCGCGGTGCGCCGGTACGTGGCCGACCACGAGGACGAGGTGCTGAGGATCCTCACCGAGACCTCGCCCCTCCACACCGCCGAGGCGGAGATCCGTTCGTTCCTCGCCACCCTGGACGGGGCGGAGGAGGAGATCCGCCGGGTCCGGCCCTGCCACGTGCCCCGGACCGCGGTCTTCATGCCCTCCAACATTCCGCTCTATTCCTACGCGCTCTACATGCTCATAGCCTCGCTTTACAGCGAGAGAATCACCTTTCGCCCGTCCTCCGAGACGAAAAGCCAGATGCAACGCCTGCACGATCTGCTGGCATCGGTGCACGGCCTGCCGATCGACCTTTCCGAGCTGAGCCAGCGAAAATTCGTGACGGGACCGGTGCGCGAAGCGGACCTGATCGTCTTCACCGGCGACTACGCCAATGCCGAGACCATCCGCGAAGGGCTGGCAGAGGACCAGCTCTTCCTGTTCTTCGGCCACGGCATCAACCCCTTCGTGATCGCACCCGACGCCGACTTCACCCGCGCCGTGCACGACCTCACGAGGATCCGGCTCTACAACTCGGGCCAGGACTGCTTCGGTCCCGACGTCGTGTTCACGCCGAAGCGCCGCACCGAGGAATTCGTCGACCTGCTGTCCGCCAAGCTGACCTCGCTGCGCTTCGGGCAGAACGGCGACCCCGTCGCCGACTACGGCCCGATCTTCTCCGACTCGGCGCTGGTGAACTGCTCGGACTACCTGGTACGGCACACCCACCGCATTCGGCACGGCGGGCGCCTCGACCTGCCGTCCCGCAGGATCGAGCCGACCGTGCTGCTGTGGGGCTTCCACGACAAGATCCCGCTCGCCGAGATGTTCGCCCCGGTGTTCAACGTCGTGGCCTACCCCAGCGCGCGGCTGCTGCGGGAACGGCTGGAGACCCCCTACTTCAGCGAGCGCGCGCTGGGAGCGATGCTCTACGGGAACGACCCGGAGACGGTGGACGTCCTGGCCAAGCGGCACCGGATCTGCGTCAACCACACGCTGCTCGACGCCGAGGACGGCAACCGCCCGTTCGGCGGGTTCGGGATCAGGGCGAACTACGTCTCCTACGGCGGCGAGCGGCACGCCGAACCACTGCTCATGTCGCAGGCCGTGGCGCGGAACCTGCCGACTGCCGCCCCTGCCGCGGCGATCGGGGACTGAGGTGAGCAAGATGAGCGAGCGGTACCCCGACGCGTGGTCCGCGATCGTCGACCTGCTGGTGGCGAACGGCGTGGACACCTGCTTCGGACTCCCCGGCGACGACCTGGAGTTGCTCCGCGCCCTCGACGCCGCCGGCCTCGACCTCGTCCCCTGCCGTGATCAGCGCAACGCGATGTACATGGCGACCGGCTACGCGCTGCAGTCCGGTCGGCCCGCCGTCTGCGCACTCGGCAAGGGCCCGGCCGTCACCCACGCCGCCACGGGCCTGCTGGAGGCGCGGGAGTCCGGCGCGCCGGTGCTCGTGCTGGCCGCCGGTGGGCCCGAACGCCGCCGGGGCAGCGGCGGCTTCCAGGAACTCGACCAGGTCGCCGTCACCGCACCGCTCGTGCGGTGGGCCCACCGGGTCGGGCATCCGGACCGGGTCGTCCCCGCGACGGTGACGGCGCTGACCCGAGCCGTCGGCCCGCCGCCCGGGCCGGTCTACCTGGAGATCCCCGACGACGTCCGCACGGCGGAGATCACCGTCACCGGGCCGCCGCCGACGCTGCCCGAACCGCTGCTCCCCGACTCCGTGCCCGTGGCGCCGGGACGGGCCCTGGCGGCGATCCGCCGGAGCCGGCGTCCGGTGCTGCTGGTGGGCGGCGGGATGCGGCACCGCAACGGCGGTGGCGTGGTCGAGCGCTTCGCCGAACGCCTCGGCGCGGCAGTCTTCACCACCGCCTCCGGCCGCGGTGCCGTCGACGAGCACCACCCGCTGTTCTGCGGCCTGGCCGGCCTCTACGCCGCCGCTCCCGCCCGCGCGTTGTGGTCCTCCTGCGACCTGGTGGTGTCCCTCGCCGGGCGCCTGGAGGAGACGGTCGTCGACGGCGGCACACCCTGGCCGCCGGTCCCGGTGGTACAGGTCAACGTGGATCCGGCCGGGCTGTCCGCCGAGTTCGCCGGCCCGCGCGTGCTCGGCGACGCCCGGCACGCCGTGCTCGGCTGGTCGCGGGCGCTGGACGAGGACGGCCGGGCCACCGAGCAGTGGGGGAAGCGGATCGCCGACGCCCGTACGGCCATGTCGCTGGCGGTGGAGGCCGAACTGGCCCGCGCGGCGGCGCTGCCGGGGATCCGGATCGCCGAGCTGCTCGCCGCACTCGACGCCACCTCCGGCGAACTCCGCGTCCTGGTGCAGGAGAACGGGCTGCAGGACATGTGGTCCTACGGCTTCCCGTTCCACGTCGGCGGCGGGTCCGTCGTGCCGTCCGAGCAGACCCCGCTGGGTTTCGGCGCGGCCGCGGCCATCGGGGTCAAGCGGGCCGCCCCGGACCACGAGGTCACCGCGTTCGTCGGGGACGGGGCGTTCCTCGCGGCCCGCGCGGACATCGCCGTCACCGCCGCGGCCCACGGCGGCGTGCTGTACGTGGTGTTGTGCAACGGCGGCTACGGCTGGCTGGACGCCCAACGTTCCCGCCTCGGGCTCGACGCCGAACGCCACCCCTTCACCCGCCCCGGCGCGCCGCCGCCCGCCGTGGACGGGCCGGACCTCCACTACCGGGTGCTGCGCGACAAGACCGCGCTGACCGGGGAGATCCACGCCGCACGAAAGTTCTGCGCCCAGGGCGGCACCGCCGTGCTGATGGTGCCGGTCGCACCCGACGACATCCTGCCGGCCCTCCGCGACGCCGAGGTGGTTCCCCAGTGACGGACGTGAGGAAGGAGCGGAGCGGCGTCGGGCGCAGCCCGTCCCGGCGCCGGGTGGTGGTCACCGGGTACGGCGCGGTGACGCCGCTCGGCCACAGCGTCGACGAGACGTGGACGGCGCTGCTGGCCGGGCGCAGCGGCATCGCCACCGTGGACGCGATCGCCGTGCCCGGTCTGGACGTCCGGATCGGCGGACAGGTCCGCGGCTTCGCGCCCGGCCGCTACATGCCGCCGACGGTCAGCCGCCGCGCCGACCCGTACGCGCAGTACGCCCTCGCCGCGGCGCTGGAGGCGTGCGCGCACGCCGGGCTCGTCGTCGACGACGGCCTGGCGCCGCGGGTCGCCGTGGTCATCGGCAGCGGCTACGGCCCGGTCGGCTCGATCTACCGCGCCGCGAACACGCTGCGCGACCGGGGGCCGCGGGGCATCAGCCCGTTCACCCAGGTCACCACCGCCATGGACAGCGCCGCCTGCGAGATCAGCATGCGGCTCGGCACCCAGGGGCCCAGCCGGGCACAGAGCACGGCGTGCGCCAGCGGCGCGGACGCGGTCGGCGCGGGGATGCGCATGATCGGCCACGGGGAGGCCGACATCGTCCTCGCCGGCGGCGCCGACGCCTGCGTCACCACCGTCGACCTCGCGGGCAGCGGCAACGCCCGCGCGCTGTCCAGGCGAAACGACGAACCGGCCGCGGCGTGCCGGCCGTTCGACGCGCGGCGGGACGGGTTCGTGATGAGCGAGGGAGCCGCCGTGGTGGTGTTGGAGGCCGCCGAGGTGGCCGAGCGGCGAGGAGCGACGGCGCTGGCCGAACTCGCGGGCTACGGGGCGAGTTCCGACGCCCATCACTGGACCGCCCCGCACCCCGCGGGCCGGGGCGCGTGCCTCGCCGTCGAGGCGGCGCTGCGCGACGCGGGCATCACGGGAGCGGACGTGGACTACGTCAACGCTCACGGCACCGGAACGCTGCTGAACGACGCCACCGAGGCGGCCGTCCTGCGCAAGGTGCTGGGCGACCGTGTCACCCGGATCCCGGTCAGCTCCACCAAGTCGATGACCGGGCACATGATCGGCGCCGCCGGAGCGGTCGAGCTCGTGGTGTCGATCCAGGCCCTCCGCACGGGCGACGTCCCGCCGACCGTCAACTGCGACGACCCCATCGACCCGGACATCAACTTCGTCCCGCACCGGGCGCAGCACCACGAGCGGATGCGGATCGCGCTCAGCAACTCGTTCGGCTTCGGCGGCCACAATGCCGCCCTCGTGGTCCGAGCCGTGTGAGGCGGCGGCCGTGAACCACGTCCCGGAGCCGAGTTCGCGCCCCGCCACCGCCATCCGCAGCGGACCGCTGACCTGGGTCCAGCAGTGGCACTGGTTCGAACGCACCATCCCCCCGTCGCGTCGGGTCAACCCGACACCGCTCGCCGACCACTGCCACGTCCCGCCCCCGGCGACCGTCGCCGACGTCCACGCGGCGCTCGCCTCCCTCACCGCCCGCCACGAGGCGCTGCGCAGCACCGTCGACCCGCTCCGTCCGGTCCAGCACGTCCACCGCGCGGACTGGGCGCCACTGCCGGTCGACCGGCTCGACGTCCCCGTCGTCGACGCCGGCACCCTGGCGGCCGCCACCGCGGCGCTGGCCGCTCGTCCGATCGATCCCGAGCGGAATCCACCCTGGTTCGCCAGGGTGCTGCTCGAAGCGGGGAAGCCGCGCGCGGTCCTGATGGCCGCCCACCACGTGCTGATCGACGGTTGGGCGCTGGCGGTGGTGCTCGGCCAGCTGCACGAGCGGCTGCGCGGTACCGGCGCACCGGCGAACACCGGCGTGCACCCGCTCGACACGGTCGCCGCCCAGTCCCCGGACCGGGCCCGCGCGGCGGAGCGCGAGTGGCTCGTGCGGCTCGCGCGCAACCCGACCGGCGTGCTGGCGCCGTTCGGCGGGGCCGGCCGCGGTTCAGGGCGCCACCGCCTCCAGCACCGCTCGGTGGCCGCGTACCACGACCTCGTCCGCGTCGCCCGGCGCCATCGGGCCAGCCCGGAGGTCGTCGTGCTCGCCGCGCTGGCCCACGACGTCGCCACCCGTACCGGCGAACACCGGTTCCTCGCCTCGGTGGTGGTGTCCAACCGGGTCCGGGCCGCCGATCGGCACAGCGTCGGTGTCCGGGCCCTGACGGTGCCGGTGCAGATCGCCCTGCGCCCGGGCGCGGCGTTCGGTGCGGTGATCGCCTCGGTCGCCGCCGCCTCCGCCGCGGGCTACCGGCACGGTCACTGGCGCCCCGCCGAACTGGTCGCCGCCCAGGCGCGGTTGGACCGTCGCCGCGGCGTCGTGTCCGTGCCCGCCATCGAGTACAACTGCTACTCGTGGCCGCGTGACTACCTGGTCCCCGGGCTGAGCGCGCCGTCAGACGGCTGGATCAGCAGCGCGCCCGACGAGCCCTGCGACACGCTCTACGTCGATCTCGCCCTCGACGGGGGCGCCGTCACCCTCGACGTCATGGTCGGGGACCACCTGCTGGACGCCGGGCAGGCCGCCGCGCTGCCCGTCCGGGTGTGCGCTCTCCTGCGCGCGGTCGCAGACGGTGCCGAGTGCCCGGTCCCGGCGGGCCCGCCCGCACCGGCGGCCGCCGGCTGGTGGCGCGCCCCGCAGGGGTGGGTGCGCCCGGCCGTGGTCGAGGAGGTGGTGCGCGGCCATCCCGGCGTGCTCGACGTGACGGTGGCGCCCGGCGGGGACGGCGACGAGCCGCACCTCGTCGCCCGCGCTCGCACCGACCGCGGTGTCACCCCCGCCGACCTGCACCGCCACGTCCTGGACCACCTGGACGAGGTACCCGGCCTGATCGCCCCGGGCCGCTACCTGCTGTCGACGGCCGACCGGTCCGCCACCACCGACACGGGCACGCCGCGGATCCCTGCGCGCCCGCCCGCGACGGGCGCCGAACGGGCCCTGGCCGCCGCCGTGGCCACCGTCGCACCGAGCAGTTCGGTCGGCCCCGACGCCGTGGACCTGAACCGCTGCCTCGCCGACCACGGAGTGACCCTGGTCGGCGTCCCCCGGCTGCTGGCGCTGCTCCACCGGTCCGGCTTCACCGGGATCGCCTCGGACGAGCTGGCCGGCCGGGCCTCGCTCGGGCGGCTCGCCACAGCCCTGGAGCCCTTGCCACCCCGCGCCCACCGTGGAGGAGAGACCCCGCCATGACCAGGCCCCGCGCCGCCGCGCCCTCCGCCGACCGCCTGGCCCCGTGGGCCTTCGACGCCTTCGTCGAGGCGAACACCCACGACACGGCGTACCGCCCGCCGGTGGTGGACGGCCCGGTCGGGCCGACCATCGTCCGCAACGGCCGCGAGCTGGTGAACTTCGCCAGCATCAGCTTCCTCGACCTGGACCGCCACGTCCCGGTGCGGCGGCACTTCGCGGAGGGGGCGCTCGCCCACGGGCTGAGCACCAGCGGGTCCAGGATGACCCAGGGGATCTGCCGCCCGCACCAGGTGCTGGAGGAGACGATCGCCCGCCACACCGGCAAGGAACGGGCCATCAGCTTCGCCACCGGGCTGCTGGCCAACATCGGGTTCGTCCACGCGATGAGCAGTTCCGCACACTTCGACACCGGGATCGAGGTGCGCAACCGCGACACCGTCTTCGTCGTCGACCGTGACGTCCACTGGAGCATCTGGAAGGGCCTCCAGGGGCTCGGCTTCGGCCGCACCGTCCACGCGTTCCGGCACAACGACGTCGGGGACCTGGCCCGCATCCTGGACCGGGTCCGCGCCCGTAAGACCGTGGTGATCGCGGAGAGCATCTACTCGGCCGACGGCACCATGGGGCCGATCGTGGAGATCCTCGACGAGTGCGACCGGCACGGCGCCGTCAGCATGATCGACGACGCGAACGGCTTCATGGTCTACGGGCCGGAGAACCGTCCCTACGCCCGGGAGGCGGCCGCGATCCGGGAGCGGGCCGACTTCGTCATGGTGTCCCTGTCGAAGGCCGTCGGCCTGGAGGGCGGCGCGATCGCCGGGCCGGCGGCGGCCATCGACGCCTTCGAACTGCTCTCCGGCACCTCGATGTTCACCGCCGCCATCCAGCCGCCGACCGCCTACACCGCCGAGCGCACGATCGCCGTCCTCGCCGACAACCCCGGGATCGTCGACGACTACCTGGCGCACGCCGCCCGCCTGCGCCGGCAGATGCGCGAGGCCGGCACGCCGACGACGCCGACCGAGTCGTACATGCTCTCGGTGCCGGTCGGCAACGACGCCGCCGCCCTGCAGATGCGGGAGTGGTTCGTCGAGGACGGCTACCTCGTCCCGGTCTTCTCCTACCCGGCCGTCTCCCGCAACCAGGCCCTGCTGCGACTGTTCCCGCACGCGGGCCACACCGAGGAGCAGCTGGACGGCTTCCTGCGCACCCTCCTCACCTACCGGCGGCGCCTCGGGCTCTGACGTCCCCACCGACACCCGCCAACCGACCTGCAGAGCACACCCGGTGGCCGGCTCGCCCCGGCCCCGTCCCAAGAGGGAGGAACCCCTGGTGGACACCACCGACATCCTCAACACCGTCGTCGCGATCGTCGAGGAGGTCCTCGGCGTCGCCCCCGCCGAGGTGAGCGCCGAGACGTCGTTCACCGACGACCTCGACGTCGACTCCCTGGCGATGGTGGAGATCACCGTGGCCGTCGAGGACAGGTTCGAGCTGACGATCCCCGACGACCGGACCGCGGAGCTGCGGACCGTCGGCGACATGGTCGACTACCTCGCCGACCAGCGGCGACCGTAGGCCGGGCGGCCGTGAGCGTCCTCGACCGCTTCCGGCTGGACGGTCGCGTCGCCGTGGTCACCGGCGCCTCCTCCGGGCTGGGTGTCGCCTTCGCCACCGCGCTGGCCGAGGCCGGCGCCGACGTGGTGCTCGGGGCGCGGCGCGCCGACCGGCTGGAAGCCGTGCGCACGGCCGTCGAGCAGCTCGGCCGCCGGGCCGTCGCCGTGCGCACCGACGTCGCCGAGCCGGCGGACTGCTGCGCACTGGTCGACGCGGCCGTGCGCGCGTTCGGGCGGGTGGACATCCTGGTCAACAACGCCGGGATCAGCCGGGAACAGCCCGCGACGGAGGAGACGCCGGAGCAGTTCCGCGAGGTCATCGACACCAATCTGCACGGCTGTTACTGGATGGCCCAGGCCGCGAGCCGGGTGATGCCGCCCGGCGGTGCCATCGTCAACGTGTCGAGCATCCTCGCGCTGGTCACCGGCGGCCTGCCACAGGCCGCCTACTCGGCGTCGAAGGCCGGGCTGCTCGGGCTCACCCGCGACCTCGCCCAGCAGTGGACCCCCGGCCGGGGCATCCGCGTGAACGCCCTCGCGCCGGGCCTCTTCCCCTCCGCGATGACCGACGGCTACGCCGAGGGCTACCTGGAGGCGATGATGCCGCGGGTGCTCTCGGGCCGGATCGGGCGGCCGGAGGAACTGGCCGCGGCCCTGGTCTTCCTCGTCTCCGACGCCGCGTCCTACATCACCGGCGCCACCCTGACGGTCGACGGGGGCACCCACATCGCCTAGCCACAGCCGGCGCGCCCGGTCCGAACCTGAGAGCGGAGGTGTTCACGGTGCTGATCGGTGAGCCACGCGGTCATCCTCGCGAACCGCTCGGCGCTGCGCACCTGCGCCGCCTGATCGTGGGCCAGGCGCTGGCGGCCGTGGTCGACGCGCTGTTCATCGTCTGGCTCACGCTCTACGTGCTGGAACGGTCGGAACCCGGCTTCGCCACCGGGCTCGTGCTCGTGGCCGTCGCACTGCCGCGCGTGCTGCTCCTGCCGCCCGGGGGCGTCCTGGTCGACCGCCTCGGTCCCGCCCGGGTGGTGGCCGGCGCCGCCTGGCTCCGGGTCGCCGTCCTGCTCGCCCTCGCCGCGTCGGTCGCCGGCGCCTCGCCCTCGGTGCCGACGGTCGCGGTGCTCGGCGGGCTGCTCGGCGCCGCCGACGCCGCGTACTTCCCCGCAGCGCTGGCGCTGCTTCCCGCCCTCGTGCCGGCCGAGAAGCTGGCCCGGGTCAACGGGCTGGTGCAGGGCGCGGAGTCCACGGGCGATCTGGTCGGCCCGGCGGTGGCCGCCGGGTGCGTCGCCGCGGTCGGCTTCACCGCGACGCTCGGCGGGATCGTGGCGATGGCCGCGCTGGCCGCCGTCGCCCTCGGCACGCTTGTCCGGGCGGTACCGCGCGGAGGTTCGGTGCCGGGCGCCGTCGACGGTGAGGCGTTCAGCAGCGCCCGCGCCCTGCACGCGGGTCTGGGGTACGCCTGGCGGGACCCACTGGTGCGCGGGCTGCTGGCCGCCATCGCCCTGATCAACATCGCGGTGGTGGGGCCCGTGCTCGTGGGCGGCGCGGTGCTCGCCGACCAACGCCTCGGCGGCGCGGGCGCCCTGGGCGTCGTACTCTCCGGCTTCGGTGCCGGCTCGGTGGCCGGTTCCCTGGTGGTCGGGTGGCGGCCGCCGGCGCGGCGCGGCCGGGCCGTGGTCGCCGGTGTCGCGGCGATCGGCGCGGGCATGGTCGGGCTCTCCGCCGCCGGCGACGTCGCCGCCGCGACGGCGGTCGTCTCCCTCGTCGGCCTCGGCTCCGGGTTCCTCGGCGTGGTCGTCGTGGCCACCCTGCAGGAGCGCGTGCCCGAGCACCTGCTCGGACGGGTGCTCAGCCTCGTCGTGCTGGCCACCGTGGCGTTCGAACCGTTCTCCTACGTGCTGGCCGGCGCCCTGCTCCCGTACGGCACGACGACGCTGTTCCTACTCTGCGGCGGCGCCGTCCTGGTCTGTGCCGGCCTGGTCGCCACCAGTCCGGCGATCCGCTCGCTGCGGTGACCGCGAAGCCCCCGCAGCCGATGAACTCCATGGTCGGGAACCGCCTGGCCCACCCCCGTACCGGAGCAGGTCCATACGATCACCTCCCACGCCGGCGGCGTACTGGTGGGCAGCAAGGACGGCCAGGGCGCGGCACCGGGCCGGGTCCGCACCCCGGGGCCGCGCCACTACCGCCACGCGGCAGCGCCCGATCACCCGGGGAGCGACGCAAGTCGTCTGCCGTATACGAGAGTTGAGTGATCGTCGGAAAAGTGGGTCAGCCATGCGCGAGATATTGACATGCGCATGCAACTTTGGCTTAACCTTGCCGGGCCTACCAATCGGTAGGGTCATTCTTCAACCGGCCAGCGGATCGCGCAACGATGCCTCGCACCCCCCTTCGCGAGGCGCGTAGCCCACTGCGCCAGGAGTCGCACCTGCCCCCGACTGCACCGTGACTCACACCGGAGTGCCCATGAGGCCCAATCCCCCACTGGCCGACCTCGTCATCGGAATCACCCCGTTCCACGGACCTGACGCCGGCCTGGCGGAGGCCGTGTGCCGGGCGGGCGCGCTCGGCGTGCTCGACCTCGGCACCGGCGACCGCCGGGCGCGCGAGGAGCTCGCCCGGCTGTACGAACGTGCCCCCGGCCGGTTCGGGGTGCGGGTCGAGCCCGACTGCGGCCTGACCCCCGATGAGCTGCGCTCCCCGGGCGGCGCCGGCCCGCACACCGTGGTGCTGGCGGCGCCGACCCCGGGCTGGGACGTGGCGGGGCTGGCCGGCGAGTACCGGGTACTCGCCGAAGTGACGGATCTGGCCGAGGCGTTGGCGGCGCTGCGGGCCGGCGCGCACGGCCTGGTCGCACGCGGCAGCGAGTGCGGCGGGCGGGTCGGGGAGCTGAGCACCTTCGTGCTGCTGCAGCAGCTCCTGGCGGCACCGGAGATCGCCGCGCCGGTATGGGCGTGCGGCGGGATCGGGCCGCACACCGCGGCGGCGGCCGTGGCGGGCGGTGCGGCCGGGGTGGTGCTGGACAGCCAGCTGGCCCTGCTGTCCGAGTCGGCCCCGCCGGACGAGGCCGCCGCCGCCCTGCGCGGCCTGGACGGCTCCGAGACCGTGCTGGTGGACGGCCGCCGCTCGCTTCGGCGCGCCCGGCCGGACGGAACCGTCATGGATCTGCCGCTGGGTCAGGACGGTTTCCTGGCCCAGAGATTCGCCGACCGCTGGAGGACCGCCGGCCGAGCGGTCCGGGCCGTCCGGGACGCGGTGCTCGACGGGTTGCGGGCCGCGTCGGCGCCGGGCGCGGCCACCGCGCTGCTCGGGCCGGACGCGCGGATGTGTGACGTGCTGGGCAGCGCACTGCCGGTGGCGCAGGGGCCGATGACCAGGGTCAGCGACCAGCCGGCCTTCGCCGCGGCGGTGGCCGTCGCCGGTGCGCTGCCATTCGTCGCACTGGCGCTGGCGGACCGTGACCAGACCCGCGATCTGCTCGCCCGCACGAGCGCGGCGGCCGGCGGACTCGCCTGGGGCGTCGGCGTGTTGGGCTTCGCCCCGGAGGAGGTGCGCGGCGCCCAGCTGGACGAAGTCCTGGCCGCGCGCCCCACCCACGCGGTGATCGCGGGCGGACGCCCGTCGCAGGCACGGACGTTGGAGCAGGCCGGGATCCGGACATTCCTGCACGTCCCCTCCCCCGGCCTGCTGCGGCAGTTCCTGGAGGACGGGGCGCGCCGGTTCGTCTTCGAGGGCTCGGAGTGCGGCGGGCATGTCGGGCCTCAGCACAGCTTCCCGCTCTGGGAGGCCCAGTTGGCCGTGCTCTCGGACTTCCTGGACGCCGCGGACGCGGTCACCCGAGTCGAGGTGCTGCTCGCGGGAGGCGTGCACGACGAACGGTCGGCGGCGATGGTCGCGGCGCTCGCCGCACCGCTGGCGGGCCGAGGCGTGGCGGCGGGCCTGCTGATGGGCACGGCGTACCTGTTCACCGAGGAGGCGGTCGCCCTGGGCGCCGTCCGGCCGCAGTTCCAGCGGCAGGTGCTGGCCGCGCGCGGGACGGAGCTTCTGCAGACGGCGCCGGGCCACGCCACCCGCTGCGTACCGAGCCCGTTCACCGCGGAGTTCCGGCGGACCCGCGAGCGGCTTCGGGCGGACGGCGTGCCGGACCGCGAAGTCTGGGAGCGGCTGGAGCAGTTGAACGTGGGCCGGCTGCGGGTCGCCAGCAAGGGTCTGGACCGGGTGGCGGGTTCGCTGACCGGCGTCGACGAACAGGAGCAGCTGGCCCGCGGGATGTTCATGGCCGGCCAGGTCGCGGTGCTGCGTTCGGCCGCCACCACGCTGGCCGAGCTGCACACGGCGGTCAGCACCGGCGCGGCCGAGTTCCTGGCCACCCGGGCCGCGCAGTTGGTCCAGCAGCTGGAGCTGGAGCCGGCCGCGCAGGCCGACCCGGTGGCCGCGCCGCTGGAGATCGCGGTGATCGGCATGGCGGGCATGTTCCCGAACGCGCCGGACCTACCGGCCTTCTGGGCCAACGTGGTGGGCGGGGTCGACGCGGTCACCGAGGTGCCCGCCGAGCGCTGGGACCCGGCGCTGTACTACTCGCCGGACGGCGAGCCCGGCAGCACGCCGTCCAGGTGGGGTGGCTTCCTGCCGCCGATCCCGTTCGACCCGCTGAGCTACGGCATCCCGCCGACCGCCCTGGCCAGCATCGAGCCGGTCCAGCTGCTGGCGCTGGAGGCCGCGCGCCGGGCGCTGGTGGACGCCGGCTACGACGGCGGCGGAGCGGAGGGCGGGCGGAGCTTCGACCGCTCCCGGACCACGGTGGTGTTCGGCGCGGAGGCGGGCAGCGACCTGTCGAACGCCGGGGTGCTGGCGTCGGTCCTGCCGGCGTACCTGGGCCGGGTGCCGGAGCCGCTCGCGGCCCAGCTGCCCAAGCTCACGGAGGACTCCTTCCCGGGCATGCTGGCCAACGTCATCTCGGGCCGGATCGCCAACCGGCTGGACCTGGGCGGCGCCAACTTCACGGTGGACGCGGCCTGTGCGTCCTCGCTGGCGGCGCTGGACGTGGCCTGCAAGGAGCTGGTCGCGGGCACCAGCGACCTGGCGCTGTGCGGCGGCGCGGACCTGCACAACGGGATCAACGACTACCTGCTGTTCGCCTCGGTGCACGCGCTCTCGCCGACCGGCCGCTCCCGCCCGTTCGACGCCTCGGCGGACGGCATCGCGCTGGGCGAGGGCGTGGGCTGCCTGGTGCTCAAGCGCCTGGCCGACGCGGAGCGGGACGGCGACCGGGTGTACGCGGTGGTCCAGGGCGTCGGCAGCGCGAGCGACGGCCGTTCGCTGGGCCTGACGGCCCCGCGCCCCGAGGGGCAGCGGGCGGCACTGGAGCGCGCGTACCGCGGTGCCGGGATCGGGCCGGCCGAGGTGGGGCTGGTGGAGGCGCACGGCACCGGGACGGTGGTCGGCGACCGGGCCGAACTGGCCACGCTGAGCGAGGTCTTCATGGAGGCCGGGGCGGCGCCGGGCAGTTGCGCGCTCGGGTCGGTCAAGTCGCAGATCGGGCACACCAAGTGTGCCGCGGGCCTGGCCGGTCTGATCAAGGCGTCGCTGGCCCTGTACACCGGCGTCAAGCCGCCGACCCTGCACCTGGAGCGGCCGAACCCGGCCTGGCGGGAGTCGGAGAGCCCGTTCGTCTTCCACGCCGAGGCGCAGCCGTGGGCGGTTCCGCCGACCGAACGGGTCGCCGGAGTCAGCGCGTTCGGCTTCGGCGGCACCAACTTCCACGCGGTGCTGCGCGGTTACGACAGCCCCCCGCCGGTGCACGGCCTGCCGCAGTGGCCGGCCGAGCTGTTCCTGTTCCGCGGCACGGACCGGGCCGCAGCGCTGCACGGGGTCGGGGCACTGCTGCAACTGGCGGCGGACGGCGAGCCGTGGCGGCTGCGGGACCTGGCCCTGGCGGCGTCCCGCCGGGCGGAGGCGGGGCGCGGGCCGGTGCAGATCGCCGTGGTGGCCTCGGACGTGGCCGAGTTGACCGGGCTGCTGCACCGCGCGCGGGCCGGGGAACACGCTCCGGCGGACGGGCTGCACCTGGCCGGGCCGCTGGGCGGCGAGGCCGGGCAGGTGGCGTTCCTGTTCCCGGGGCAGGGCAGCCAGCGCCCGGGGATGTTCGCGGAGCTCTTCACGGCCTTCCCGGTGTTGCAGCGTCAGCTACGGCTCGGCCGGGAGTTCGCCGAGGTGCTGTACCCGCCGGCGGCTTTCACCCCGGAGGACCGTGCGGCGCAGCGCGCGGCGGTGACCGACACCCGGGTGGCGCAGCCGGTGCTCGGCGTGACCGGTCTCGCGGCGTACGAGCTGCTGGCGCTGGCCGGGGTGCGCCCGGACCTGGCAGGGGGCCACAGCTACGGCGAGTTGGTCGCGCTGTGCGCGGCCGGGGCGCTCGGCGCGGAGGACCTGGCGTCGCTCAGCGCGGAGCGGGCCCGGGCGATCGTGGACGCGGTCGGCGAGGGCGCGGATCCGGGCGCGATGGCCGCCGTGGCAGCCGGGTCGGAGGAGGTCGGGCGAGCCCTCACGGCGTCCGGCGCGGCCGGCAGCGTGGTGATCGCGAACCACAACTCGCCACGGCAGACGGTGATCTCCGGTGGGACGGAGGCGGTCGCGGCGGCCGGCGAACTGCTGCGGGCGGCCGGGTTCGGGGTCAAGCGGCTGCCCGTCGCGTGTGCCTTCCACAGCCCGCTGGTCGACGGCGCGGGCGAGCGCTTCGCGGCGTCGCTGGCCTCCCGGACGGTGCGCGCGCCGGAGTTCCCGGTCTGGTCGAACCGGACGGCGGCCGCCTACCCGGCGGACCCGGCCGGGGTGCGGGCCGAACTCGCGGCGCAGATCGGCGCACCGGTGCGTTTCGTCGAGCAGATCGAGGCGATGTACCGAACCGGTGCGCGCGTCTTCGTCGAGGCCGGCCCGGGGGCGGTGCTGACCGGTCTGGTGTCGGCCGTCCTCGGCGAGCGGCCGCACCGCGTGGTGGCTGTCGAGGGACGTCGCCGCGGGCTGCCGGGCTTCCTCGACGCGCTGGCCGAACTGGCGGTCGCGGGAGTGCCGGTGCGTACCGGGCCGCTGCTGCGCGGCCGGGACGCGGTGGACCCGGGCCGGGTGCGCACCACGCGCCGGCCCGGCTGGACGGTGGACGGGCACTTGGTGCGGACGGCCGCCGGAGACCTGCTGCCCGGTGCGCTGGCACCGGCCCGACCCGTACCGGAGGCTCTGATGACCGCGCAGGCACCGCAGGAGAACGGCGGGTACGAAGGCGCGGGTGACGCGCTGGTGGCGGACTACCTGCGCACCAGCCGGGAACTGATCGCGGCCCAACGGGACGTGCTGATGACGTACTTCGGCGGCGCGGCCGCGGCGCCGGCCCGGCCGGCCCCCGTCGCTCCCGCGGTCACCCCGGTGGCCCCGGCGCTGCCGGCCGCGGCCGCCGAGCCTACGGTGCTCGCGGCGTCCGAACCGGTGGACCTGCTGCACGTCGTGGTCGAGATCATCAGCGAACGCACCGGCTACCCGGCCGACATGATCGAACCCCACCTCGACCTCGAAGCCGACCTCAGCATCGACTCCATCAAGCGCACCGAGATCATCGGCCAACTCGCCCGCCGCCTCACCACCACCGGCACCGACCTCACCACCCTCGACGACCGACAGATCGAAGAACTCTCCCGCGCCCGCACCGTCACGGCCATCACCACCTGGCTCACCACCCACACCACCCCCGCCACCCAACCGAACCCGGAGCCCGCCGCCGCCCCTGAACCCGCCGCCGTCGTGGCCGGCCACGAGCCGGTCCGCCTGCGGTTCGCCGCCGTTCCGCTGCCCGACCCCACCGGATCGCCGGACACGCTCGCGGGCCGCCGCTTCGCCCTGCTGGGCGACGACGGCCACGACCTCGCCGCCGCGCTCGCCGCCCGGCTCGGCGCGGCCGGCGCAGCCGCCCTGCCGTTCGATGCGGCACACGAACTGTCCCCCGCAGACGGCCCGTTGGACGGCGTGCTACTCCTCGACCCGCTCGCCGAGCGCGGCGCGCCGGTGCTGCCCGGCTGTGTCCCCGCCCTGCAGGCCGCGCTGGCCCTGGCACCGCGCCACCTACTCGCCGCCCGCCCCGCGACGCCGTCCGCCGGCGGCCGGGCGGACGGGCTGCGCGGGCTGTTCCGCACGCTGGCGCGCGAGTACCCGGACAGCACGGTCCGGCTGGTCGAAGTCGAGCCGGCCGAGGCGGCGGACGCGCTGGTCGCCGAGCTGCTGGCCGACGACCGGGAGCCGGTGGTGCTGCGCGGCCCGGCCGGCCGCCAGGGGCTGGCGCTCGCCGAGGAGGGCCTCGGCGTGCTGGGCCGCACGGGTGCCGGCCCGGCCGGCGACGGCGTCGCGGAGACCGCCGCGCTGGGGCTGGACCGCGACGCCGTGGTGCTGCTGGTCGGCGGCGCGCGCGGGATCACCGCGCGGTTCGCGGCGACGCTCGCCGCGGCCGGCCACTGCCGTCTGGAGCTGCTGGGCCGGACCGCCGCCCCGGAGGGCCCCGAGGACCCGGCGACGGCCGCCGCCCGCGACCGCTCCGCGCTACGGGCCGCACTCGCCCGGCAGGGCGTCCCGTTGCCGCAGGTCGACGCCGCGGCGTCCCGCCTGCTGGCCGGACGCGAGGTCGCGGCGACGCTCGACGAGCTGTCCGCGCTGGGCTCGCCGGCCCGCTACCGGACGGTGAACGCCGCCGATCCGGCCGCCCTCCGCCAGGCCGTCAAGGAAGTGCACGCCGAGTACGGCCGGCTGGACGGCGTGGTCTATGCCGCGGGCGTGATCGAGGACAAGGTGCTGGCGGAGAAGGACCCGGATTCGTTCCGGCGGGTCTTCGCCACCAAGGCGCACGGCGCCGCCGCCCTGCTCGACGCGCTGGCCGAACTCCCGGACAGGCCGCGGTTCACCGTGCTGTTCGGCAGCGTCGCGGCCGCGCTGGGCAACCGCGGCCAGGCCGACTACGCCGCGGCGAACGACGCGCTGGAGGAGCTGGGCGCCCGCTGGACGCTGCGGACCGGCGGCCGGGCGCTGACCGTCCACTGGGGCCCGTGGGCGCCGTCCGGAGCACACGGCGGCATGGTCACCGAGGAGCTGGCCCGGGACTACCGGCGGCGGGGCGTACGGCTGATCGATCCGGACGCGGGCACGCTGGCACTACTGCGCGAGCTGGCCTGGGGCGAGGAGTCGGTGCCGTCCGTGGTCTACACCGCGTCGGGCTGGTGACGGCGCGGTGTCCCTGACCGGAACCCAGCTGCCCCCGGTGGCGGTGGTGGGCATGGCCGTACTGCTGCCCGGCGCGCCCGACCTGGCGGCCTACTGGCGGAACCTGGTCGACGGCGTCGACGCGATCACGGACGTCCCCGAGGGTCGTTGGGACGCGGAGTACTACGACCCGAAGGCCGCCTTCGGGCCGGCCGCGCCGGACCGGCTGTACTGCCGCCGCGGCGGCTTCGTCGACGGGCTGGCCGAGGTGCAGCCGACCCGGTTCGGCCTGATGCCGAACTCGCTCGCCGGCACCGAGCCCGACCAGCTGATCGCGCTCCAGGTCGCCGCGGCGGCCATCGCGGACGCCGGCGGAGCCGACCGTCTGCCGGACCGCGACCGGGTCGGGGTGGTGCTGGGCCGCGGCGGGTACCTGACACCGGGCCTGGTCCGACTCGACCAGCGCGTGCGCAGCGCGCACCAGCTGGTCCGCACCCTCGGCGAGCTGCTGCCGCACCTGACCGACAGTCAACTCGACCGCGTGCGCGCGGCGTTCGCTCAGCAGCTGGGGCCGGACCGGCCGGAGTCGGCGATCGGCCTGGTGCCGAACCTGACCGCCTCCCGGCTGGCCAACCGGCTCGACCTGCGCGGCCCCGCCTACACCGTGGACGCGGCCTGCGCGTCGTCGCTCGTCGCGGTGGACCAGGCGGTGGGCGAGCTGGCGACCGGACGCTGCGACGCGGTCCTCGCGGGCGGGGTGCACCACTGCCACGACGTCACGCTGTGGAGCGTGTTCGCCCAGCTGCGGGCGCTCTCGCCGAGCCAGCGGATCCGCCCGTTCCACCGGCAGGCCGACGGCATCCTGATCGGCGAGGGCACCGGCGTGGTGGTGCTCAAGCGGCTCGCCGACGCCGAGCGCGACGGGGACCGCGTCTACGCGGTGATCCGGGGTACCGGGGTGGCCGGCGACGGCCGGACGGCCGGGCTCGCCAACCCCGACCCCGGTGGGCAGAGCCGGGCGGTGCGGGCGGCCTGGCGGGCGGCCGGGCTCGACCCGGCCGCGCCCGGCGCACTCGGCCTGCTGGAGGCACACGGCACCGCGACCCCGGCCGGCGACGCCGCCGAACTCACCACGCTGGCCGAAGTGTTCGGCCGGGCGGCGGAGGGTTCGGAGCGCTCGGTGCTCGGCTCGGTCAAGTCGATGATCGGCCACACCATGCCGGCCGCCGGCATCGCGGGCCTGGTCAAGGCGGCGCTCGCGGTGCACCACGGGCTGCTGCTGCCCACGCTGCACTGCGACGACCCGCACCCGGCCCTGGCCGCGACCCGCTTTCGCACCATCGACGCGGCCCGGCCCTGGGAGCCCGGTCCGGGCCCGCGGCGCGCGGCGGTGAACGCCTTCGGCTTCGGCGGTGTCAACGCCCACGTGGTGCTGGAGCAGGCCCCCGGTGCAGGCTCCTCGCCCGCGATCGCGCCCGTGCGGCCGACTGTCGTTGCCGAGCCCGAGCGGGTGCTGCGGCTGGCCGCCGACGGGCCGGAGCAGCTGGCGCGGCTGCTGGCGGCCGGGGACTCCGCCGTCCTGGCCGCCGGCCTGCCCGAGCGGGGCGGACCCGCGCCGCGCTGCCGGGTGGCGATCGTCGACCCGACCGCCAAGCGGCTGGCGCTGGCCCGGCGGGCGGTGAGCCGCGGCCGGGCCTGGCGCGGGCGCAACGACGTCTGGTTCGCACCGCGCCCCCTGCTCGGGGAGCACGCGACCGGGCGGGTGGCGTTCCTCTTCCCCGGACTGGAGGGCGAGTTCGTCCCCCGGGTGACGGAGGTGGCCGACCATTTCGGCCTGCCCCGCCCGCTCGGCGCCGACACCGCACAGGTGGGCGACGTCGCCCGGCACGGCGCCGGCGTGGTCGGTGTCGGCCGGCTGCTGGACGCCGCGCTGCGCCGGATCGGCATACGGCCGGACGGCGTCGCCGGGCACAGCGTCGGCGAGTGGACGGCGATGATCTGCGCCGGGCTGCACTCCGGCGCCGCGGTGGACTCCTTCCTGAGCACCTTCGACCCCGCCTCACTGCACGTTCCCGGCCTCGCCTTCGCCACCCTCGGCACCTCGGCGGCCGAGGTGCTCGACGCGCTGGCGACGGTGGAGGGCCTGGCCGAGGTGGTGCTCTCGCACGACAACGCGCCCCAGCAGGCGATCGTCTGCGGCCCGGAGCAGCCGGTCGCCGAGCTGGTCCGGCACTTCCGCGCCCGCGGCGTCCTCGGCCAGGTACTGCCGTTCCGGTCGGGCTTCCACACCCCGATGCTGGGGCCGTACCTGGCGCCGATCCGGGAGGCCGCCGAGCGCTTCGAACTCCACCGGCCCACCGTGCCGGTGTGGTCGGGGACGACCGCGGCGCCCTTCCCGGCCGGCGAGGCCGAGGTGCGTGCGCTGTTCCTGCGTCACCTGCTGGAGCCGGTCCGGTTCCGGCCGCTGGTCGAGGCGATGTACGAGGCCGGGTTCCGAGCCTTCGTCCAGGTCGGCACCGGGCAGCTGGGCTCACTGGTGGGCGATATCCTGGGCGAGCGCGAACACCTGGTCGTCGCCGCCAACTCCCCGCACCGGGACGGGCTGGCGCAACTGCGCCGGGTCGCCGCGGCGCTCTGGGCGAACGGCGCCTCGCCGGACGCCGCCGCCCTGCTGCCCACCGCCCCCGAGCAGCGCCCGCACCCGGCCGTACCGGTCGGCCTCGACAGCGCGCTGGTCTCGCTGGACCCGACCGCGCTCACCGCCCTGCGATCCGAACTGGGTTCCGCCACGGGGACGGTGTCCACGCCACCGGTCGGCGAACTGGCCGCGCTCGCGGCCCGCTTCCCGGTGGCGGCCGAACTCGGCGCGCTGCTACGGGAGACCGAGCGGACGGCGGCCGAACTGATCGGCGCGCGGCGGCGGTTCGGCCCCGCCCCGGCACTCGCGACACCCCGGGCCGTACCGCCTCGGGCCGAACCGCCCCGGGCCGACAGGCTGCGGATCTCCGTGGACACCATGCCCTACTTGCTGGACCACTGCTTCTTCCGCCAACGGCCGGGCTGGCCCGAGGTGTCGGACCGCTGGCCGGTGGTCCCCGCCACCACGATCATCCAGCACCTGATGGACGCCGCCGAGCGGGCCGACCCGGAGCGGGTCACCGCCGCGCTGTCCGACCTGCGGTTCGAGCAGTGGGTACCGGCCGCCACGCCGCTGGACGTGGAGATCACCCTCAAGGACGCCGGGCCGGGCCGCCTCGCCGCCTCCTTCGGCGGCTTCGCCGGCGGAACGGTCGAACTGGCGCATCGGTACGATCGGCCGCCCGCACCCTGGCCGGTGCGACCCACCGCCGAACGAACCCCGGACCTCACCGCCGCCGGGCTCTACCAGGAGCGCTGGATGTTCCACGGCCCGGCCTTCCAGGGCGTGACCGAACTGACCGCGATCGGCGAGAACCACGTCCGTGGCGTGATCACGGTACCGGCCGCCCCGGGCGCGCTGCTCGACAACGTCGGCCAGCTGCTCGGCTACTGGATCATGGCCACCCGCACCGACCGTTCCGTGGTCTTCCCGGTCGGCATCCGCCGACTGTGCTTCTACGGGCCGCCGCCCGAGCCCGGCACCCGGCTCCCCTGCCACATCCGGATCACCGCCCTGACCGACGACACCCTCGAAGCCGAGGTGCAACTGCAGTCCGGCGGCCGGGTCTGGGCACAGGTGCAGGGCTGGCAGGACCGGCGCTTCGACAGCCACCCCGACACCAGGGCGACCGAACGCTTCGTCGAGCGCGCGACGCTCTCCCGGCCGCAACCCGGCGGCTGGGTGCTGCTGCACGAGCGCTGGCCGGACCTCGCCTCCCGCGACCTGGTCATGCGCAACCACCTGGGCTCCGCCGAGCGCGCCCGCTACGAGCAGCAGCCTCCCCGGACGCGCCGGGCCTGGCTGCTGGGCCGGATCGCGGCGAAGGACGCGATCCGACGCCTGCTGTGGGCCGAGGACGGGCGCCGGCCGTTCCCCGCCGAGATCGAGGTGCTCAACGACCCGTCCGGCCGGCCCCTGGTCCGCGGCCTGCACGGCCTGCGACTGCCCGAGCTGGAGGTCTCGCTGGCCCACCGCCCGGAGATCGCGGTGGCCGTCGCCAGACCGGCCCGGCCCGCCGGCGCACCCGGCATCGGCATCGACGTCGAGGAAGTCGCTCCGCGCCCGGCCGAAACCCTCCGGGTCGCGCTCGGCCGGGCGGAGCTGGAGCTGCTGGACGCCTGCCGGGCCGGCGACGGCGAGACCGAGGCCCTGTGGTTCACCCGGTTCTGGGCCGCGAAGGAGGCCGCCGCCAAGGCCGAGCGGACCGGACTCGGCGGCCGACCGCGCGACTTCACGGTGGTCGCCGCGGAACCGTCCGCGCTGCTCGTCGTCGCCGACGGGCCCGACGGCCCCCGCACCCACCGGGTGCGCTGCGCCCGCCTCGGCAGCCCACCCGACCTGCCGCCCCGGCAGTACGTGGTGGCCTGGACCGCCGACGACCTCGACCATCCCCACCACCCCGAGCGCCCTGAAGGGAACCGAGCCAAGTGACCATCAGCGAACAGCCCACGGGCCTGCGCCCGCCCACCGAGCCGGAGGTCCTGGCCGAGCTCGCCGGCATGCTGACCGTGGTGCTCGACGATTGCGGCCTGGACGACGCGGAGGTCACCCTGCAGACGCGGTTCACCGAGGACCTCGGCCTGGAGAGCATCGACCTGGTCACACTGGCCGGACAACTGCGGGAGCGCTGGGGCGACCGGATCAACTTCGCCGAGTTCGTCGCGGGCATGGAACTCGACGAGATCATCGGCCTGACCGTCGGCCGCCTGGTCGAGTACGTGGTCGACCGGCTCCAGCCCGGAGAGCGGGCCTGACCATGACCTTCGTCGACCTCGACGGCCTGCGCTGCCACGTGCAGCGGCTCGGCCCGCAGGACGGCCGGCCGCCCGCCGCCACGGCCGTCCTGCTGCACGGGCTGCTCACGGACAGCCTCGCCAGCTTCTACTTCACCCTCGCTCCCGCCCTCGCCGCGGCCGGCGTCGAGGTGCTGATGTACGACCAGCGCGGCCACGGCCGCACCGCCCGGCCGCCCGCCGGCTACCGGCTGGAGCAGTTCGTCGGCGATCTGGAGCGGCTGCTGGACCGGCTGGCGGTCACCGACCGGGTGCACCTGGTCGGCAACTCCTTCGGCGGCACGGTGGCCTTCGGCCTGGCCTCCCGCCGGCCGTCCCAGGTGGCCGGCATCCTCGCGATCGAGTCGGAGCCGGCCTCACTCGGGTGGGCCGGCAAGCTGGACGGCATCCTGCGGCGCTCCGAGCAGCACCTGCGCGACGAGGACACCCTCGCCTGGGTCGCCACCCAGCGCGGCGCGCACACCGCCCGGCTGGCCCGCTCGGCCGGGGCGCTGCTGGCCGGCACCTCGCTGGCCCGGGACATCCCGGCGAGCCGGCTGCCCGCCGAAGCGGAACTGCGGGCGATCCACTGCCCGGTCCTGGCCGTCTACGGCAGCGAGTCCGACCTGGCCGACCAGGCCGCCTGGCTGGACGCCCTGCTGCCCGACTGCCGCAGCGTCGTGGTGCCGGGCCAGGAGCACTCGATCCTCGTCGAAGCCCCGCATGTGGTACGCGAGTTGACGCTGTCCTGGCTCGCCGGGCACGGCGTCGCGCTGCGCGGCCCGCAGGCCGGGCGGCGGCGGCAACCCGCGGTGGCCAAGAGGAGCCTGGTGTGAGCCGGGTGCTGTTCGTCGTCCCGCCGCTGGTCGGACACGTCAACCCGACCGTGGGCGTCGCGGCCGGGCTCGCCGCCCGCGGGCACACCGTCGCCTGGGCCGGACTGCCGGAGCTGGTCCGCCCGCTCGCCGGGCCGGCGGCCGAGGTGTTCCCCTGTGCGGTCGCTCCCGGAGCAGAGCCCGGCAGCGCCGTGCGCCGGCCGCCGGAGCTGCGCGGCACGGCGGCGCTGAAGTTCCTCTGGGAAGACTTCCTGGTCCCGCTCGCCGAGGCGATGGCTCCCGGAGTGGCTTCGGCGGTGGCCGACTTCGAGCCCGACCTCCTGGTGGTCGACCAGCAGGCGCTGGCCGGCGCGCTGGTCGCCGAGCGGCTCGGCCTGCCGTGGGCCACCTCGGCGACCACCTCCGCCGAGTTCACCGGCGCGCTGGACGGCATGCCGCTGGTCGAGGCCTGGATCTCCGGCCTGCTGACCGACCTGCGTCACCGCCTCGGCGTTCCGGCCGGCGCCGCCGATCCGCGCTTCTCCCCGCTCCTCGTCCTCGCCTTCACCACGGCCGAGCTGACCGGCCCGCGGGCGGACCGCCAGGTCTGCTTCGTCGGCCCCTCGATCGCCGGACGCCCGGCCTCCACGGCGTTCCCGTGGGAGTGGCTGGACCCGGACCGGGCCACGGTGCTGGTCACCCTCGGCACGGCCAACACCGACGTCGGCGCGGCCTTCCTGGCGGATGGTCGGACAGCCTTGCGGGCCCGGTCCGACCGCCTCCAGGCGGTGATCGTCGACCCCGGCGGCGTCCTCGGCGAGCCGGCGGCCGACCCGAACGTCCTGGTGCTGCCGTTCGTGCCGCAGCTCCAGCTGCTCGCGCACTGCTCGGCCGTGGTCTGCCATGCCGGGCACAACACGGTCTGCGAGGCACTGTGGCACGGCGTGCCGCTGGTGGTCGCACCGATCCGGGACGACCAGCCGGTAGTCGCCGGCCAGGTGGTGGCGGCCGGCGCCGGTGTGCGGGTGCGCTTCGGCCGCGGCCGCGCGGACCGCCTCGGCCAGGCCGTGGACATGGTGCTGGACGACCCCGGGCACCGCGCCGCCGCCCGTCGTATCGCGGCTTCCTTCCGGGCGGCCGGCGGCGCGGCCCGCGCCGCCACCCAGGTGGAACGGCTGCTCAGCGAGGTCCCGCAGGTGTCGGAGAGGAGAACGCGTTGACCACCGCCGAAACCGGGCCCGCGGACCGCGGCGCGCAGGTCGCCGCCCGGCGTCCCGCCTACCAGGCCGAAGTGGCCGAACTGGCCGAACTGGCCGAACTGGCCGACGGCACCGGCCGGTTCTTCGAACCGCGCCGCGCCACCTGCCCATGGTGCGAGTCCGCCCGGCTGACCGTCCGGCTGCGCACCACCGACCTGCTCCAGCACAAGCCGGGCCGCTTCGTGCTGGACGCCTGCCAGGACTGCGGGCACGTCTTCCAGAACCCCCGACTCAGCAGCGCGGGCCTGGAGTTCTACTACCGTGACTTCTACGACGGCCTCGGCGAGCAGCGCCTCGGCGGCATGTTCGGCACCCGGGCGGCCGCCTACCGCAACCGCGCACGGTCCGTCACCCCGTTCGCCGCCGCCCCCGGCAGCTGGCTGGACGTCGGCACCGGCCACGGACACTTCTGCGAGACCGCCCGCGGGCTCTTCCCCGACACCGCCTTCGACGGCCTGGACCTCACCGAGGGCGTCGAGCTGGCCGAGCGGCACGGCCGACTGCGCCGCGGCTTCCGGGGCTCCTTCCCCGCGCTGGCACCCGAACTCGCCGGGCAGTACGACGTCGTCAGCATGTTCCACTACCTGGAGCACAGCACCGACCCGGCCCGCGAACTCGCCGCCGCCCGCCAGGCGTTGCGCCCGAACGGCCTGCTCCTGATCGAGGTGCCCGACCCCGGGAGCCGCTACGCCCGGCTGCTCGGCCGCTGGTGGCTGCCCTGGCTGCAACCCCAGCACCTGCATCTCGTGCCGGTGGCCAACCTGCGCCGCCGCCTGGGCGAGCTGGGCTTCACCGTCCTGCTCGAACAGCACCGCGAACCGCACGACCCGATCGACCTGCTGGCCGCCTGCTGGCTCCTGCTGGACGAGATCGCACCGCGCGAGGACGCCCCCTGGCTGCCCGGCAGCCCGCCGAGCCGCCCGAGCCGGGCGCTGCGGACCGCGGTCCTCCTGGCCGGCGCGCCCGTCCTCCTGCTGGCCGCCCTCCTCGACCGCCTGATCGCCCGCGTCGCGGGCCGCACCGGACTGTCCAACGCCTACCGGCTGCTCGCCCGCCGCACCGAACCGGGCTCATGAACGCCGGCGGACCGGCGGGTGTTCGGGCCCTGAAGGACTCCGTCGCTCAATTCGCCTCGGTCAGACCGCGAGTCGGCAGTGCGTTGCCGCTGCGGCGATCAGCGCAGCGACCGGCCGCCCCGACGCGTTGTCACGCCCGGCGGGCGGGCGGCGATCACAGCTCGCGCAGCGGGGCGAGCAACTCCCTCTGCCCGCCTACGTCGTCTCCGCCGAGGAGCACACGCCTGCCTCCTGCGCCATCGGCACCGGCTGTCGCGGCTGCCGCCGCCCCACTCACCCCACCGGCCTGTGGGGCCGGAGGCCGTGCCTCGGCAGTGGGGCGCGGGGGGGCGGACGGCGCAACGGCCGGGCGGCCCGACAGGGTGTCGGGGCGGCCGGCCGTTGCGGTGTCGTCCTGGTTCGGTGGTCACCAGCCGTCGGTGAGGCGGTAGGGGTGGGTGAAGGAGGCTCCGCCCGTGTTGATCCAGGTGTCGAGGACGCCGTAGGTGTCGTTGCGGGCGATGAGGTCGGCGCGGCCGGTGCCGCGGAAGTCACCGGCGACGGTCTGGGAGAACGGGCCCCAGCCGTCCGTGACGCGGACGCGGGCGCCGAAGGTACCGTCCCCGTTGCCGGCCCACAGGTAGAGGTCGCCCGTCGAGTCCTCCCGCGCCATCAGGTCCGCGTGGCCGGTGCCACGGAAGTCACCCGCGACGGTCTGGGAGAACGGACCCCAGCCGTCCGTGACGCGGACGCGGGCACCGAAGGTACCGTCCCCGTTGCCGGCCCACAGGTAGAGGATGCCCGTCGCATCCTCCCGCGCCATCAGGTCCGCGTGGCCGGTGCCACGGAAGTCACCGGCGACCGTCTCGGAGAACGCGCCCCAGCCGGGGGTCAGGTCGGTCCTGGCGGCGAAGGACCCGTCCCCCAGGCCCGCCCACTCGTACAGGTGGCCGTCCGAGTCGTCGCGGGCGACGAGGTCGGCGCTGCCCTTGCCGTGGAAGGCTCCGGCCGTCGTCTGGGAGAAGGTGTGGGAGGGCCTGGCCGGGGCGGGCCGGGGGGCAAGGACGTCGGCGAGGGCCGCGTTTCCGTTGGTGGTGAAGTGCAGGCGGTCGGAGTCGACGTAGCCGGCGAACGCGGCGCTCGGGTTGATCGGGTCGCGGGTCGCCTCGTCGAAGTCGTGGAAGCCGTCGATCTCCGTCGTCGTGCGGATCCAGTTGTTCACGCACCGGCGCACCTGGTCCCGGGCGGGGGTGTAGTCGCCGTAGCCCTGGAAGGCGGGGATGGTGGCCACCGTGAAGCGGAGCCCGGCCGCGTGCGCGCGCGAGGCCAGCTGCCGGATCCCCGACACGAGTGCGGTGTCGGAGGCGTCGTCCATCGTGATGTCGTTGATGCCCTCGTACAGCACGACGCTGCGCACGCCGGTCTGGGAGAGCACGTCCCGGTCGAAGCGGTTGAGCGCGCTCTGGCCGAACCCGGCGCGTCCTCCCGTCCCGTCGGTGAGGATCCGGTTGCCGGAGATGCCCTTGTTGACGATGCCCTCGGGCGTCGGCTGGGCCCTGAGGGCGCGCCCGTAGTCGTCGGTCCAGCGGGTGTTGGAGTCCTGGTAGGTGTGCCCGCCGTCCACCTGGGAGTCGCCGAGGGCGACGACCGTCCCGTCGCTGCCGGCGGCCGTGACGTCCAGACCGCTGAGGTAGGCCCAGTAGTCGTACCTGGCCGGGAGGTTGGCGCCGTCGGTGTCCTGGCTGTGGTCGGCGCCGTCGCCGGGGGCGGAGGTGTAGGAGGTGGTGAGCGTGTAGGGGTGGTAGGGCGCGGTGGTGATCCCGTTGGGGAGCCAGAGGCTGACCAGCAGGTTCGCGTCCGCGGCGACCGGGAAGGCGACGGGGTCGCTGTAGATCTCGCCGCCGGGCGGGATGACGGCCTGGCCTGATCCGCCGAACGTCAGGGTGACGGGCGCGGCGGCCGCCGTGGCCGGGTTCCCGTTCCGGGTCGCGGTCCCGTCCTGGGCCGCGATGGTGACGTGCCCGATGGTCACCGGGTCCGGGCTGAAGGTGTTCGCCAGGCGGATCCGGGCGGAGCTGCCGCCGATGCTGGTGTGGACGACCATGCGCAGCGTCTGCCGGCCCGTCACGCCCGAGGACGCGGGTGGTCCGGCCAGGCTCATGGCGGTGCCCCAACTCCCGGTCCAGGCCGAGGACGCGGGACGGGGTGCGCTCGGGCCGGACGCGAGCGCGAGGGGCCCCGACCCGCAGCCGGTGGTCGCGTACGCGGGGGCCGTGGGCGGCAGGGTGACGAACGCGCCGACGACGACGGCGGCTGCCGTCAGGGCGGACAGGCGGCCCCGCGGCGGGCGGTGGGCGACGTGCACAGGAATCCTTTCGCTGGGTACGGAAAACCCTTTTCCCGTGCGGTCCAGGCGACGGACAATGGCGGCGCCCCCTTTTCCGGACGAGGAAATCCGATAGGCGGCGAGAACTCCCGGAGTTCGTCCGCCACCCCACGATGCAATCACTCCCGGCCCGGCGTCCGCCAGGTGGAACACCAGGCGGAAAGCATGGGGAAGTTCCCGCAGAAACGCCCCCACCAGGCATGATCCGCCGGTGGTGCACGGTTCGACGGAGGAGCGGATTCGTCCGGAGCCGAACCGGATGAGCGGGAAGCGGACAGCGTGGCCTGATCGTACGTCAGCCGACTGTTGCGCCCGGCGAATTTGCGATATACCGTCTCGGGCATTTCCTGTTCGACAATCCGCCGATCACCTCCCGGCGTGATCACCTGCCGACTTTGAATGAGGGGCATTCACATGGCAATCGGACGACGGCAACTCCTCGCCTCCCTCGCAGTCACCGCGCTCGCCGCACCCGTCCTGGCCAAGGGGGCCGCGACCCGCGCCGCCGCGGCCACGGGCACGGGCACGGCTCTGACCGCCGGTTCCGGCCCGCTGTTCATGCAGGTCGTCGCCCACGAGGACGACGACATCCTGTTCATGAACCCGGACCTGTCCAACGCGATATCCAACGGCACGCCGTCCGTCACGGTGTTCGTCACCGCGGGGAACATCACCGGCGACCCGTGCAGCGGGGGCTGCGACGACCCCGCCGGCGATCCGCTGCGCACCTGGAACCGCCAGATGGGCGCCGTCAACGCCTACTCCCGGATGGCCGGGGTCGGTGACAACGACCCGTCGACCGACGAGATCGGGCACTGGATCGTCGAGGCCTGGACGGTCGCGGGCAAGCAGGTCGAGCGGTACATGCTCAGGGACCGGTCGGTTCACCTGATCTTCCTCAACCTGCACGACGCCGGGCTCGCCGGCGTGCTGAACGGCGGCACCGACACCACGGTCGTCCCGAAGGACAGCCCGCTGTCCGGGCCGTCGACCTACACGGCGGCGGACGTCGTCGAGGTGCTGCGGCAGATCATGGTGACGTACCAGCCGACCGTGCTCCGGGCTCAGGACGAACTCCCGGACACCCGCTACAAGGGCGACCACGCGGACCACATCTCCGCCGCGAAGTTCGCGGGCATGGCGGCGAGCCAGTACGGCGGCTCGCTGATCCAGGTGAACTACCGGGACTACAACATCAGCGACGCCCCGGAGAACCTGGACCCGGCGACGGTCGGCACCAAGGCCTTGTTCGTCTCCGAGTACGCCAGCCACGACCACTCGGGGAACTACGAGACCGCCTGGTTCTCCCGGATGTACTACCGCTGGTCGCGGGGCACCTGCTGGGCCGGGCTGAACCAGGACGGCCGGCCGCAGGTCTTCGTCGTCCGGGCCGGCTCCCTCTACACGTACTGGCGCCAGGGGGACGGCAGTTGGGGCGGCCCGGCGCCGATGGCCGACCCGGGCGGGCGGCTGGCTCCGGGCATCGCCGTCGGCACCAACGCGGACGGCCGGATGGAGGTCTTCGCCCGCCGCCTGACCGACCACCACATCGTCTCGGTGCCGCAGGTCGCCCCCAACAGCGTGTGGCGGAACAGCTGGGCCGACCTCGGCAGCCCCAACGCCGGGCTCAACAACGCGGACCAGGTCGGTGTGCCGGCGGTGGTCTCCTCCCAGGACGGCCGGCTGGAACTCTTCGTCAAGAACGGCGGCGGCGGCCTCAGCGCGATCCGGCAGACCACCCCGAACGGCGCCTGGACGACCACCTGGGAGGACCTGCGCGGCACCGACATCCAGGACCCGGTCACCGCGATCCGCAACGGTGCCGGGAGGATCGAGATCTTCGCCAGTACCCGCGCCGAGGTCCTCAACTGGTGGCAGACCGCCCCGAACGACGCCATCAACGGCCCGGTCACGATCCCGAACTCCCGCCCGGCGAGCCCGCCCAAGGCCGCGCTCGACCAGGACGGGCGGATCGAACTCGCCTACCGCGAGGCCAAAACCGGCGCGATGCTGGTCAGCTACCAGACCCAGCTCGGCGGTGCGTGGAGCCAGTCCCCGGCCAACCTCGGCGGCCACGCGGGCGCGGGCGAGCCGGCGATGGCCAACCTCAACGGGCAGGTCGTCCTGTTCGAGCGCAACGGCGGTGGCGGCGTGAGCACCACCGCCCAGACCGCCCCGAACGCCGGCTACGGCGGCTGGCAGGACCTCGGCGGCACCGTCCTCGACCACCCGGCCGCGATCGTCGACGGCAACGGCGTCCTCCACGTGTTCGCCATCGGCACGGACGGCCGCGTCTACTTCCGTGCGGGCACCTCGGCCACCGGCTTCGGCGGCTGGCAGGGCATGCCGCTCTGACGGCGGGGTCTCGCCGGCCGGTCGGGAGCAGTCCCGACCGGCCGGCGGGCGCCGGGTCGGCGGGCGCCGGGTCGACGCGCCCCGGGTCGGCGGGCCCCGGATGGCGGGCTGGGTGGGCGAACGGCCGGTGGCACCCGGTGGGAGCGCTCTCACGCCGTGTAGGATGGCCGCCCCCGAACGTGCGCGAGCACGTCTCCCGAACAGTCGACCTCGTGGACCACTTCCGTCGCCCCGTTCCGGACGATCGCCCGGTGAGCCACGCCGGAGTGTGATCATGCCCCGAACCGAACGGCCGGGCCCAGGAACCGCCCGGTCCGGCGCGCGACCGACGGTGGAGGACGTGGCCGCCCGCGCCGGGGTCAGCCGGGGGACGGTGTCCCGGGTCATCAACGGTTCGCCCAAGGTGAGCACCGAGGCGCGGGAGGCCGTCGAGCGCGCCGTCGCCGAGCTCGGCTACGTCCCCAACCAGGCGGCACGGTCCCTGGTGACCTCGCGGACCGACGTCATCGCCCTGGTCGTCCCGGAGAGCGCGGCGCGGCTCAGGTCGGAGCCGTACTTCTCGGACGTCATCACCGGGATCTCCGACGAACTCGCCGCGACCGACCTGCAGTTGCTGCTGGCCATGGTCCGCACCGAGGACGAGCGCGAGCGTCTGACCCGCTACCTCACCGCGCGGCGGGTCGACGGCGTGCTCCTGGTCTCGGTGCGTCACGACGACCCGTTGCCCGACCTGCTCGAATGGCTGGAGATGCCGACCGTGCTGGGCGGTCGCCGTTCCGAGCGGGAACCGCTGAGCTACGTCAACGCCGACAACGCGGGCGGGGCCCGGGCGGCCGTCCGGCACCTGGTCGCGCGCGGCAGCACCAGGGTGGCCACCATCACGGGGCCGCTCGACATGGAGGCCGCCAGTGTCCGGACGATCAGCGACATCGAGCGGGGCCGGGTGCGCCGACCGCATCGCCGGTCGGTCCAGCAGCTCGCGGCGGCGCTCGGCCTGGAGGCCTCACGCCTGGAGGGGTTCCTGCGGGCCGCGCGGGCCGTTCCGGGCAGCGGGACCGATCAGCCGGGCGCGAGCCGCGGTGAGACGCCGGCCGCGGGGGGCGCGGTGGCGGACGAGCAGCCGTCCGCGGTGGTCCTGATGGTCGTGCCGGTGACGGCGGTCGGTCAGAGCGGTCCGTGCTGCCGGCGCCGCCGGCGCTGTCCGCGGCCCCGCTCCACCAGGATCCGGCACCACAGCTGACCCAGCGGTCGGCCGCACCCTCGCGTCCGTCGCCGCCGGGACCGCCCGGCGGCGGCGACCACCGCCCGGCGGCCCGGGTCGCGCATGGCGTGACCCGGGCCGCCGGAGGCGGGGCGAGGGGTCGGCCGGGCTCAGAAGCGCAGGTCCATCCGCTGCTCGACGGTGTCGAGCCCGAACTTGTGGACCGGGCGGGAGACGGTGAGCTCGAAGCCGGCCTCGGCGTACAGGTGGTGGGCGGCGTCGAGGCCGGTGACCGTCCAGAGCAGCACGCCGTCGTACGCGCGGGCGCGGGCCTCGGCCAGGGCGGTCTCCAGCATCCGCCGGCCCAGACCGCGGCCCCGGGCGGCCGGGTCGAGCAGCACCCAGCGCAGCTGTCCCCAGCCCGGGCGCTCCTCGGCCCGCACCAGGCCGGTGGCGCCGACCACCCGACCGTCCAGCTCGGCGACCCACAGCCGGCCGGGCGCCGGGCCGCCCTCGGCGGCCCGGGCCAGCACCAACTCGGCCATGCCGGCCGCGACATAGGCCTCCATGGTGGCGTCCATGCCGTACTCGCGGGTGTAGAGGACGCCGTGCAGGGCGGCGACGGCGCCCAGGTCGCCGGGCCGGTCGGCCTCGCGGACGGTCGCGGTCCCGGGTGCGGTGGTGGCCATGACAGCATCCCTTCCACTGAAACACTCGTTTCAGTGGAAGGATAGACCACGTGCCCAACCCAGCCGACGCACCGTCCGACCCGTCGCCGCGCCGCCCGTCCGTGCGCCGCGACGACCTCCTCGCCGCGACCGTCCGCTACGTCGCCGACCACAACGTCTCCGACCTCTCGCTGCGCCCGCTCGCGGCCGGGATCGGCACCAGCCCGCGCGTGCTGCTCTACCTCTTCGGCTCGAAGGAGGAACTGGTCCGCGAGGTGCTCGCGGTCGGCCGGCGCGAACAACTGGCCCTGCTGGAGCGCTCCGAGGCCGAGGGCGGCAGCCCCCGGGAAGCCCTCGAACTGCTCTGGGAGTGGCTGACGGCCCCCGAACACCGGGGCGCGCTGCGCCTGTTCTTCGAGGGGTACGTCCGCGCCTTCGGCCGCTGCGAGCCCTGGCGGGACTTCGGCACCGCCTCGCTGGACGAATGGCTGCCGCCGCTCGCCCGCGTGCTCGACGGCACCCGCGCGAACGCCACCGTGGTGCTCGCCGTCCTGCGCGGGCTGCTGCTGGACCTGCTCGCCACCGAGAGCGAGGCCGGCACCCGGCGCGTGCACGCCGCCTGGCGGGACTTCCTGGACACCGTCGTGGGCCGGGAACCGCTCAAGTCCCGCACCGGGTGACCGGGCTCCACGACCCCGGGAGCGCCGTCAGGTCGCGACGGTGGGTGCGGGAGGGGTCCAGCGGCGGGTGGGGGGAACGGTGCCGCTGACCCCGAAGTCCTTCCGCAACGCCTCCGGGATCGCGTAGTGCATGACGCGACCCCGGGTGAGGGAGGACAGTTCGAGGACCGTGGTGAGGTGGCCGAGGCGGTCCAGGGCCCAGGCACCGAGCGGCGAGTGGTCCTCGATCGTCTCCAGCACCCCGAGCAGGACGGGGACGGCCTTGACCACGCTGTCCCAGCCGGTGCGGGGGACCTGGAGCCAGTCGGCGCTGGTGTCGCCGACGAGGTAGCGGACGAGCGCGGAGACGATGGGGTCGAAGAAGGTGCCGGGGACGACCTCCTCGTAGAGGTCGATCAGTTGCCGGGTCAGCCGGGCGCCCTCCTCCGAGGGGCCCATGAAGCGGATCATGTAGAGGTCGAGGAACTGCCTGGCCTCGTCCAGGGTCCGGGGCACGGCGTCCTGGTCGACCCCGAGCATGGCGCCGACCACGCGCCACGCGTAGTAGTACGCCTCGGCGCCCTCGTTCGACATGTGGATCCCGAGCCGGTGCAGGCTGTCCAGGACGAGCAGGGAGAAGAACATCTGCCCGCCGATCATGTCCTCCTGGCAGATCGGCGTCCCCAGGGCCCCGACGTCCCAGCGGCCCTCGCGCGCGAGGTGGTGGCGGATGGAGGCGTGCAGGAGACGCACCTTCTGCACGGCGGGGACGAAGCGGCTGCCCGCCTCGAAGGCGTCGGGCTGCATCAGGTGGACGGTGAACTGGCCGGTCTCCGCCATCCGCTTGGACGGGTAGTCCAGCGCGTGCGTGGCGGACAGCAGCCGCGCGACGTGCGGCACGAGGTAGCAGGCGGGCATGGCGGCGAAGGACAGCGCGGTGCTGATGTGCACGTTGTTGTCGATGAAGAAGAGCCGGGCCTTCTCCATCTCGCCCCAGTCGACCCAGGACGGCGGCACGCCGGTGGTGTGGAGGTACTCGCGGGCGACCTCCGGCAGTCCGTCCGGCAGGGGTGTCCCGACGGTCGAGACGTAGCGCATCAGGGTGTTGAACTTCCCGACCTCCCCCCGCTCGAACAGGGTGGCCACCACCGCGTCGGCGAGTTCGTCGCCGTGGTGGCGCAGGGCGTTCATGGAGGCTTCGGTGTACGTCATGTCAGCAGTCCTTCCCGACCGGCCGCACGGCGCCGCGCACCGGCCGTCGCACGGCGCGGGTCAGTCGTGGCGGTAGGTGGCGGAGCGCGCGAGCGCGGTCAGGGCCCGGTGCGCGGGCCGGGGCAGGTCGAGCCCGCCGAGGTGGCCGACGGCGTCCCGCACCCGGGCGGCGATCATCTCCTCCACCTGTTCCGGGGCGTTCAGCGCGACCATCAGCTCGCGCACGTCCCGCAGGTGCCGTTCGTCGAGGTCCCCGCGCCCCAGCACGCCGGCCAGCCGCTCGCGCTGCGCCGGCACGGCGGCCCGCCAGGTCATGGCCAGCAGCGCGGTGGGTCGGTGGGTGCGGATGTCGTCCAGGCCGGCCTTGCCCGTGCGCTCCGGCTCGCCGAACAGACCGAGCAGGTCGTCGCGCAGCTGGAACGCCTCGCCCAGCGGCAGGCCGTAGGCGGACAGGGCGCCCCGCAGGTCCGGGGAGGCGCCGGCGAGCAGGGCACCGATGAGCAGGGGCTGCTCGACGGTGTACTTGGCGGTCTTGTAGCGGACGACCTTGAGGGACACGTCCGGGTCCGGCCTGGTCCCCGTGGCCAGGATCTCCAGGCATTCGCCGGCGATCAGGTCCCGCGCGAGGTCCGCCCACATCGGCCGGGCCCGGGCGAGGTAGGCGGCGGGAAGACCGCTGGCGGCGAAGAGCTGACCGGCCAGCGCCATCAGGTGGTCCCCGACCAGCATGGCCAGCGAGCGGGCGGCGCCGCGCGCCCGTGGCCGCCCGGCGAGGGCCGCGCGCAGGGCGACGTGGGCGGTGGGCAGGTTGTGGCGCAGCGGGCTGTCGTCGATGAGGTCGTCGTGCACGGTCGCCGCGGCGTGCACGAGCTCCATCGAGGCGGCCGCACGCAGCAGGCCGTCGTTGTCGGGCTGGCCGCCCGCCCGCCAACCCCAGTAGCAGAACGCCGCCCTGAGGCGTTTGCCGTGCCGCGCGGCCGCCCGCAGCTGCTCGGCGACCGGCTCCAGGACCTCGTCGATCGCGCGGATCCGTTCGGCCTCGGCGGCCAGGAAGCCGTCCAGCAGGTCGTCGACGCGGTCCTTGAACCCGGCCGGGTCCCAGTGGTCAGACATCGCCGCCCGGCGCTTCCCGCCCGGCCGCCACATGCCGGGCCAGCACCTCCAGGTGGGGCGGAGGGGCGGAGGCGACGCGGTCCAGCGCGATGCGGCCGCGGGCCATCAGGTCCTGCTGCGCGTCCCGGGCGAGTTCGGGCCCGTCGGACCGCCGCAGCAACTGCTGCACGGCCCCGAGGGTCGAGCCGAGGGCACTCACCGCCAGGTCCGCCAGACCCGCGGCGAGCAGCAGCGCCTGCTGCTCCAGCCCCGGATTCTCCGGAGTCGATGTCATACCGGTCCCCTGCCAGGTCGGTGGATCGCGGCACCCGCCGGCCTGCGGTGCCGCCGGTTCAACGTAGCCGCGCCATCGCGTCCTTCGTGCCCGGAATACACCTTCGGGTGAACGGCGGAACGGGCTTTCGCCCCATCGCGCCCCGATCACGTGGAAGCGGTGCTGCTGACGTGCCGGGGATCCGCCCGAGGGGGGCCGGCGGTCCGCCGGGTGGGCGGCCGGTGGGGCTGTCGGTGGGGCTCGCTACTGTTCCTCACCTGGTCATTCGTTCGAGGAGAGGGGCGGAGCTGTGCGGCGCTGGGAGTTCGTCGAGGGCGGCTCGGACAAGTTCTGGGAGGCCGCGGTCGACGGTGCCGCGGTGACCGTGCGGTACGGCCGGTCCGGGACCGCCGGGCGGGAGCAGCGCAAGGAGTTCCCGACCGCGGAGGCGGCGCGGGCGCACTTCGCCAGGACCGTCGCCGAGAAGGAGCGCAAGGGCTACCGCGAGACCGGCGCCGGCGCGGCGCCCGTCACGGCGCCCGTCACGCCGGCCCTCGCGCCGGCCGTCGCCCCCGAGCCCGTGGACGCCCCGGTCGACGAGGACGCCTTCGTCCTGCCGGAGGCCTGGCGGCGGGTGCTGATCCCCCGCCGGGGCGGCGTCCCCCGGCCGCCGAGCGCGCCGGCGAAGGACGCGGTGACCGCGTACCACGACGCGCTGGGGCGGATGGACGCCTGGCTGGAGCAGGCGCTCGCCTCGAACCGCAGCAACGCGGACCTGGTGGCGGCCGCCCGCGCTCACCAGGCCGGCAGTCGGAGCCCGGTCGGTGCGGCGGTGCTGGCCGCGGCGTTCGCGGTCTCCGGCGACAACAGGATCCGGACGGCCGTGGACGCCTGGGTGGCGGAGTTCGGCCTGCCGTTCGCGGCCAGCGCCACCGTCGAGCTGCTCACGGTGGCCGTCGAGACCGATTGGAACAACTCACGCCCCGCCAACCCGCGCGTGCGGCGCGCGGTCGCCCGGGCGACCGCGGTGCACCGCCCCGCCGCGGATCGCGTGCGCTCGCTGCTGGCGGCGTGCGACGAGGAGACCCACCGCGCGGCCGTCGAGGCGCTGGCCGGGTGCCGGAGCGACCTGTCCCGCCGGGTGGTGGCGGCGTACCTGGTGCCGTCCGAGTCCGACTGGGCCGAGCGGTGCGTGACGCCGACCGCGCAGCTGGGCCCGGCCGAGTGGTCGATGCTGCTGTGCTCGCTCTCCTCGGCCGAGCCGCTGGAGAAGCGGCCCCGGCTGCCGGACCTGGGCTGGGACGGCTGGTCCGCCGCGGTCATCGCGACCGTGGCGGAGGGGCTCCGGGGCGCCTGCGCTCCGCTGCTGCTGCACGCCCTGGCGGGCAACCACCTCTACAGCGACAAGCGGAAGCAACTGCTGGACGCGGTGGCCGAGCTTCCCTCCGACGAGGGCTTCCGGGGGCTGCTGGCGTATCAGGAGAACGACAAGGCCGCCCGTGGAGCCCTGGTGGCGGCCATGCGCCGCTACCCCCGGCGGGCGCTGCGCCTCCTCGCGGAGGCCGCGGCGGCGCCGGCCGATCCGGCCGCGCGGCGGCTCGCCCACCAGCTGCTCACCCCCCACGTCGCCGCCCACCGCGCGGCCGCGCTGGAGCTGCTGCCGGAGCTGACCCCGGAGCAGGCGGCCGTGGTCGAGCCGCTCACCGACCCGGGCGACCGGGTACCGGACGTCCCGGCCGAGTCGCTGCCGGAGCTGCTCGCCAGCCCGCCGTGGACCCGGCCGCGGTCCACCGCCAAGCCCCGGGTGCTGACCGGCCTCACCCTGCCGGAAGAGCCGGAAGAGCCGCAGGAGCCGCGGCTGCGCTGGCTGCCGGGTGAGCGGGAGGCGTGGGCGGCCTCCGAGTCCTGGTACGCGCGCTGGTCGGACGGCGACTGGCCGCGGACCGCCGGCACGCTGCGGGCCGCGATCGGGCAGTCCGGCACCGCGCGGTTCCGTTCCAACCGGCACGAGGAGCTGGCGCTGTTCGCGTACGGCGACGAGGAGTTGGGCCGACCGCTGATCGCGCAGTGGCGCGGCGACGAGTACCTCTGGGACGCCACGGGCGCGCTGCGCCGGGTCGCCGCCCGCTTCGGGCCGGACGCGCTGGAGCCGATGCGGGCCGCCGCACTGCAGAACCCGGCCGCACACGCGTCCCTCCTGCTGCCGTACCTGGACGCCCGGGTCGCCGAGACCATGGCGGACTGGCTGGTGCGCCTCAAGTCGGCCGGGGACACCGCCCGTTCGTGGTTCACCCGGCACGGGCTGGACGCGGCCCGGCTGCTGGTGCCCGCCGCGGTCGGCAAGGCCGGTGCGGCCCGGCGCGGCGCCGAGCAGGCCCTGCGGCTGATCGGTGCGGCCGAGGGCGCTGCGGCCGTGTGCGCGGTGGCCGGCGGGTACGGGCCGGAGGCGGAGGAGGCCGTGGGCGCGCTGCTGTCGGCCGACCCGCTGGTGAACGTGCTGCCGGCGAAGCTGCCCCGGCTCGGCGACTGGGCCGACCCGATGATGCTGCCGCAGCTGCTGGTGCGCGGCGGCGCGGGCGCGCTGCCCGCCGAGGCGGTGCGGCACGTGCTCACCATGCTCTCGCTGTCCAAGCCCGGGGCGTTCTACCCGGGCCTCGACGAGGTGGCGCAGGTGTGCGAGCCCCGGTCGCTGTCGGACTTCGGCTGGGCGGTGTTCGAGCAGTGGCGGCTGGCCGGCATGCCCGCCCAGGACGGGTGGGCGCTGCACGCGCTCGGCCGGCTGGGCGACGACGAGACGGTCCGCCGGCTGACGCCGGTACTCCGGGCGTGGCCGGGCGAGGGCGCCCACCACCGCGCGGTGGACGGCCTGGAGGTGCTGGCCGGGATCGGCAGCGACGTCGCCCTGCTGCACCTGCACGGCATCGCGCAGCGGGTGAAGTTCAAGGCGCTCAAGGCGCGGGCGCAGGAGAAGATCGCCGAGGTGGCGGCCGGCCTCGGCCTGTCCGGGGAGCAGCTGTCCGACCGCCTGGTGCCGGACTTCGGGCTGGACGCCGACGGGACGACCGTCGTCGACTACGGCGCCCGGACCTTCACGGTCGGCTTCGACGAGCAGCTCAAGCCGTACGTGCTGGACGGCGACGGCGCCCGCCGCAAGGACCTGCCGGCCCCGGGGGCGCGGGACGACGCCGAGCTGGCGCCGGCCGAGCGCAAGCGCTTCGCCGCGCTGAAGAAGGACGTCCGCACCGTGGCGGGGGACCAGATCCGCCGCCTGGAGGACGCGATGGTCACCCAGCGCTCGTGGACGGCGGAGGAGTTCGAGCAGCTCTTCGTCGGGCATCCGCTGCTGTGGCACCTGGTGCGCCGGCTGGTGTGGCTGGCCGAGGCGGACGGCGCCACGACGGCGTTCCGGGTCGCCGAGGACCGCACCCTGGCGGACGTCGCGGACGAGGTGTACGTGCTGCCCGCGGGGGCCACCGTCCGGCTGGCCCACCCGCTGCTGCTCGGTGAGCACCTCGCCGCCTGGTCGGAGCTGTTCGCCGACTACGAGATCCTGCAGCCGTTCCGTCAGCTCGGCCGCCCGGTGTACGCGCTGACCGACGAGGAGCGGGCGGGCCACCGGCTGACCCGCTTCGAGAACGGTCCGGCGCTGCCCACCGGCCGGCTGGTCGGCATGGAGCGGCACGGCTGGCGGCGCGGCGAGCCGCAGGACGCGGGCGTGGAGCGCTGGCTGTCCCGCCGGGTCGGGCCCGAGCGCTACGTGGTGCTCGCCCCGGAGCACGGCATCGCGGTCGGCGTGCACGACGTCTATCCCGAGCAGCGGGTGGAGACGGTGTGGATCGACACCCACCCGGGCGACTACTGGACCCGCAACCGGACCTTCCCGACCTTCGCCGAGCTCGACCCGGTGATGGCCTCCGAGGTGATCGCCGACCTGACCGAACTGACCACGCCATGAGCACGATCCGCCCCCGGAAGGCCACCATGACCACCACCGCCGAGGAGCAGCTCCAGCGGCCGCCCGCCGAGGTCCGGTACGCCGAGGAGCTGGCGGCGCTGCGCGCCGACGACCGCGACCACCGCCCACCGGGCTGGGAGTTGAGCCTGCGCGCGGCCCGCCGGTTCATCGTCGGCGACGCGGAAGCCGGCATCGCCCGCAAGTTCGTCGGCGATCCGGCGCTGGTCGAGCGCGCCCTGGTGAGCCTGGCCACCAACCGCGGCCTGTTGCTGGTCGGTGAGCCCGGCACCGCCAAGTCGCTGCTGTCGGAGCTGATCGCGGCGGCGGTCAGCGGCACCTCCCGGCTGACCGTGCAGGGCGGCGCGGCGACCACCGAGGACCAGATCAAGTACTCCTGGAACTACGCCCTGTTGGTCTCCGAGGGCCCCTCCACCCGCTCGCTGGTGCCCGCGCCGATGCTGCGCGGCATGGCCGAGGGCCGGCTGGTCAGGTTCGAGGAGATCACCCGCTGCCCGCTGGAGGTGCAGGACTCGCTGCTGTCCCTGCTCTCCGAGCGGGTCGTCGCCATCCCCGAGCTGGACGGGCCGGAGGGCATGGTCTTCGCCAAGCAGGGCTTCAACGTGATCGCCACCGCCAACACCCGCGACCGCGGGGTGAACGAGATGAGCGCGGCGCTCAAGCGCCGGTTCAACTTCGAGACGGTCTTCCCGATCCCCGACCTGGACACCGAACTCGCCCTGGTCGAGGCCGAGTCCGGGCACCTGTTGCGCCGCTCGGGGGTGACCGCGGCGCCCGACCGGGACCTGCTGGAGGTGCTGGTCACCGCGTTCCGCGAGCTGCGGGCCGGCGAGGGCGGCGACCGGGCGTCCGCGGTGCTGAGCACCGCCGAAGCGGTCTCGGTCGCCCACGCGGTGGGGCTGCGCGGCTGGTACCTGCGCGGCGAGGCCGGCAACGCGGCCGACCTGGTCGCCAGCCTGGCCGGCACCGCCGCCAAGGACAGCCCGGAGGACCTGGCCCGGCTGCGCCGCTACCTGGAGCAGCGCGTGCCGCGGCGGCGCGGCGCGCACTGGCAGGCCGTGCACGACGCCCGCCACCTGCTGGCCGGCTGATGCCCGCGGTCTTCCTCGGGGTCCGCCACCACTCCCCCGCCTGCGCCCGTCTGGTGGCGGACACCGTCCGCCGGCTGCGGCCCGCCTACGTGCTCGTCGAGGGCCCGGCCGACCTCAACGGCCGGCTGGACGAACTGGCCCTCGGTCACGAGCTGCCGATCGCCGTGTTCAGCCACTACCGCGATGCCGAGCGCACCGCGACCACCTGGGCGCCGCTGTGCGACTACTCGCCGGAGTGGGTGGCGCTGCGGGAGGGGCGGGCGGTCGGCGCGGAGGTGCTCTTCGTCGACCTGCCGTCCTGGCACCCGGCGTTCGAGCTGCGGGCCAACCGGTACGCCGACGCGGAGGCCCGGTACGCGGAGGCCACCGCCCGGCTGTGCGAGCGGTTCGGCACCGGCTCGGTGGACGCCCTGTGGGACGGGCTGTTCGAGGTGGCCCCGGCGGACGGGCTCGCCGAGCGCCTGGACGCCTACTTCGACCTGGTCCGCGGCGAGTCCGCGGCGGACGAGGGCGACCGGGCCCGGGAGGCGTACATGGCGGACTGGGTCCGCGCCGTCCTCGCCGAAGCCGAAGCCGAAGCCGAAGCCGAGGCCCGGGCCCCAGCCACATCCGACGCCGACACCGACGCCGACACCGACGCCGGGCCGGGCGGCACGACCGTCCTGGTGGTCACCGGCGGCTTCCACACCCCCGCCCTGCGCGCCCTCGCCGCGCACCCCGCGCAGTCCCCCGGCCGGCCCGCGCTGCCCGCCCCGCCGCCCGGCGCCGTCTCCGGCAGCTACCTGGTGCCGTACTCGTTCCGGCAGCTCGACGCCTTCGCCGGCTACCAGTCCGGCATGCCCTCGCCCGCCTACTACCAGCGGCTGTGGGAGGACGGCCCCGGGGCCGCCGCCGAGCACCTGCGGCAGTCCGTGGTCACCCGGCTGCGCGGGCGCCGCCACCCCGTCTCCACCGCCGACCTGGTCGCCGCCGCCACGCTCACCGGCGGCCTGGCCGCGCTGCGCGGCCACCCCGTGCCGGCCCGCACCGACGTGCTCGACGGCCTGGCCGGCGCGCTGGTCAAGGACGACCTGACGCAGCCGCTGCCCTGGTCCGAGCGCGCCCCGCTGGCGCCCGGCAGCCACCCGGTGGTGGTCGAGATGGTCGCCGCCTGCAGCGGGACCCGGACCGGGCGACTGCACCCCCACACCCCGGCCCCGCCGCTGGTCCACGACGCCGCCGCCCGGCTCGCCGCCATCGGCGCCACCGGCGGCCGCACGCTCACCTGCGACCTCACCACCGAGGAGGGCCTGACGGCGAGCCGGACCCTGCACCGGCTGCGCCTCCTCGGCGTGCCCGGCCACCACCGCACCGCCGGACCGGCGCACGGCGCCGACCCGGTCACCACCGAACGCTGGGAGGCCGGACCGGACGCGGGCCGGGACGCGGCCCTGATCGAGGCGGGCGCGTACGGCGCCACCCTCGACGAGGCCGCCGCCACCGTCCTCGCCGGGCGCGCCCGCACCACCGGGCCGTCCGACGCCGGACTCGCCGCCCTGCTCTTCGACACCGTCCTGTGCGGCGCCACCGCCCTGACCGACCGTCTCCTCGGCACGCTCACCGCGACCCTCGCCCGCCACCCCGACCCGGGCGCCCTCGGCGCCGTCCTCGCCACCGCGCTCGGCCTCTGGCGGCACGACCGGGTGTACGGCACCGCCCGCAGCCCGTTGCTGGCCGCCGTCCTGGACGGCGCGGTCGCCCGCGTCCTGTGGCTGGTCGAGGGCGCCCACGGCCGCTCCGGCGCCGACCCGGCCCGCCTGGCGGCGCTCGCCGCCGTCCGCGACGCGCTGCGCCACGCCCCCGAGCTGCTCACCGTCACCGCCGGGGACGCCGCCGCCCTCGCCCGGCGCGTCGCCGGTGACCCGCACGCCCCCGCCGACCTCCGCGGCGCCGCCCACGGCCTGCACCTCACCCTCGCCCCCGGCTCCGCCCCCGCCGAAGCCACCGCCACCGACCCCGCTCCGGGCTCCGACCTGGCCGCCGCCGCCCGGAGCGCCGCGGGCGATCCCGGCGCACTCGGTGACTGGCTGGGCGGACTGTTCGCCCTCGCCCGCGAGGAGGTCACCGCCGACACCGGCGACAACTCCCTGCTCGCCGCCGTGGACGCCGTCCTCGCCGAGCTCACCGACGCCGAGTTCCTGATCGCCCTTCCGGCGCTGCGCCAGGCGTTCGCCTGGTTCCCGCCGCGCGAACGCGAACGGATCGCCCGGCGGCTGATCGAGCGCCGCGGCCTGCGCGGCTCGGCCCGCGGGCTGCTCCGCACCACCGCCGACCCCCTGCACCTGGCCGCCGCCCGCGCCCTGGAGGAGAACGTGACCGCCCTGCTCGACCGCCACGGCCTGCGGAGCGCCCGATGACCCCGCCCGGGACGGCCCCCGAAACCGTCCCCGACCCGGCCCTGGAGCGCTGGCGCCTGGTCCTCGGCGCCCCCGCCGAGCCGTGGACCGGCCACCCGGGCGCCGAGGCCGCCGCCCGCGACGCCGCCCTCGAATGGCTGTACGGCCGCGACGAGGACCTCGCCCGCCGCGGCATCCGCGGCGCCGGCCTGGGGCCCTCCCGGGTCACCGCCGTCGACTGGCTGGACGACGTCCACCGCCTCTTCCCCCGCGAGACGATCGAGCGGCTTGAACGCGACGCCGTCGAGCGGTACGGCATCGAGGAGATCGTCACCGATCCGACGGTGCTGGAGCGGGTCGAGCCGAGCGCGGCCCTGCTGCGCGCCGTGCTGCGCACCAAGCACCTGATGAACGCGCAGCTGCTCGGCCAGGCCCGCCGGATCGTCGCGGCGGTGGTCCGGCAGTTGATGGAGCGCCTCACCCCGGAGCTGCGCCAGGCGTTCACCGGTGCCCGCTCCGCCCGCCCGAGCCGGCGCCCGCTGGCCCGCGACTTCGACTTCCGCCGCACCGTCCGGGCCAACCTCGGCCGCTACCGCCCGGCCGAGCGGCGGATCCTGATCGAGCGCCCGCACTTCCACTCCCGCACCCGCCGGCAGCTGGAGCAGTGGCAGCTGATCCTGCTCGTCGACCAGTCCGGCTCGATGGTCGGTTCGGTGATCCACTCCGCGGTGACCGCGGCCTGCCTGTGGAGCCTGCCGGGGCTGAAGACCCATCTGGTCGCCTTCGACACCCAGGTGGTGGACCTCACCGCCGACGTGACGGACCCGGTGGAGCTGCTGATGCGGGTCCAGCTCGGCGGCGGCACCGACATCGCCCGCGCCGTCGACTACGCGGCCCGCCTGGTGGAGAACCCGCGGCGCACGATCCTCGCGGTGATCAGCGACTTCTACGAGGGCGGCGACGCGTACCGGCTGGTGCGCACCGTCCGCTCGCTGACCGGGCAGGGCGTGACCGTGCTGGGCCTGGCGGCGCTGGACGAGGAGGCGGCCCCGGCGTACGACCGGGAGCTCGCCGGGCGGCTCGCCGACGCCGGGGCGCAGGTGGGCGCCATGACTCCGGGGATGCTGGCCGAGTTCGTCGCCGAGAGGCTCGGCCGGTGACCGCCGCCCGCGCCGACCTGCTGGCCCTGGACACCGACACGCTGGCCGCGCTGGCCAACCGCGGCCTGGTCAAGCGCGCCGCCCGGGAACTCGCCGCCGGGGACGGGCCGGTGCCCGCGCTCGATCCGGACGGCACGCTGCGCGGCACCTGCCCGGACGGCAGCACCGTCGCGCTGCCGCCCGGCACCGGGCTGGACGGCGGCAGCTGCACCTGCGCAGCCCCGGGCGTGTGCCGCCACCGGATCGCGCTGGTCCTCGCCCACCAGCGCGCCGCCGCCGACACCGCCCCCGCCTCCCCCACCGACAGCGCCGGCCCTGCCGACACCCCGGCACCCGCCCCCGTCTGGTCCCCCGGCGCGCTGGACGACGAGGCGCTGACCGCCGCCGTCGGCCCGCGCGCCGTGGCCGCCGCCCGCCGGACGCTGGAGCGCGGCTACACCGCGCGGCTACACCACGGGCGCCCGGACGATCCGCAGCCGGTCGCCGAACTCGCCGCCTGCACCGTCCGCTTCCCCGTCCCCGGCGAGCTGGGCTTCGCGCTCACCGACGCCGCGCAGGACCGCCGCGGCGAGATGATCGCCCTCGCGGTCTGGGCCTTCCGGGCCGCCGAGGGCCGCCCGAGCGTCACCCTCGGCGCCGCTCCCGAGTCCGGTCCGGGCGCCCCGCCGGCCCTGGACGCCGCGCTGGGCCTCGCCCGCGAGCTGCTGCTCGACGGCGCCGTGCACGCCGGGCCGGTCCTCACCGCCGGTCTCCACCGGGTGCGCGGCGAACTCGCCGACCGTTCCCTGCACTGGCCGGCCGGCCTGCTCGCCGACCTGATCGGCCAGCTGGACGCGTACGCCGCCCGGGCCGCCGACCACCGGCCCGAGGAACTCGCCCTGCTCCTGGCCGAGTTGCACGCCCGCCACCGGGCGAGCGGCCACCCGGGCGGGTCCCGCTCCGACGTGCTCGGGGTCCGGGAGGCCGCCGAGACCCCGCTGCGCCGGGTCCGCCTCACCGCGCTGGGCTGCCGGATCCGCGGCACCGCGACGACCCGGTCCGCCGAGGTCTACCTCGCCCACCCCGCCGCCGGGACGGTCCTGGTGCTGCGGCGCGGCTGGGACGTCCCCGCCGAGGGCCGCCCGCCCACCGGCCACGCGCTGGCCGCCCGCCGGATCGCCGGCCACCGCCTCGACGCCCTCGCCGCCGGCAACGTGGTCAGCGAGAGCGCCGTCCGCAGCCCCGCCCGCGAACTCGGCCTCGGGCGGGGCCGGATCGCCGCCACCGGCGTCACCCCGGTCGGCGGTTCCTGGACCGACCTGCCCGCCCCGCTGCTCCTCACCGACGTGGACGCCCACCTGCGCACCCTCGACGGCCGACCGCCGCGGCTGATCCGGCCCCGGATCGCCGCCGAGTCCCTGCACGTGGTGCGGCTCTCCGCCGTCGAGGAGCTCGGGTACGACCCGGCGGAGCAGCGTCTGGAGGCCGCCGTCCGCGACGCCGCCGGCAACCCGGCCACCATCGCCGCCACCCACGACCCGGCCTGCCCCGGCGCCCTCGACGCGCTCGCCGCCGCACTCGGGGCGGGCACCGTCACCCATGTCAGCGCGACCGTCCGGCGCGTCGCGGGCCAGACCGTCCTGGAGCCCGTCGCACTCCTCGCGGGCGACACCGTGGTGGTCCCCGACCTCGCCCCCGGCGCCGGCTCGGCCGCCCTGACCCGGGCCGCACCGCCGGTGGCCGACCCGGTCGCCGCCGACCTCGCCGAGGCGCTCGCCGCGCTCGCCGACACCGCCCACCGGGGCCTGCGCCACCCGGACGCGGCCGCCCTCGCCCGTCTGGACCGCACCGCCGCCCGGCTGCACCGGGGCGGCCTGGCCACCACCGCCGGGCTCCTGCGCGCCCTCGCCGAGGCGATCCGCGCGGGCGACCCCAACGCCGCCGCCGGAACGTGGGCGGACGCGGCCGTCCGGGTCGCCGTCACCGTCGAGGCGCGCCGGGAGACCGCGGGCCACCCCTGAGCGACGCGCCCGCCCGGAGCGGGCCGCCGGTGACCGCCCGTTCGGCCTGGCTGACGAACAGGAGTGCCCTCACGAACCACATTCGGGCCTGATGAACCCGCACAGCTCGCCGTTGCGCAGCACCACCAGGGAGCCGCACGAGCACCGGCAGTACTCGGCCTCGCCCTCGGCGGTCGCGCGCGAGAACGCCAGGCGCCACGTGGGGTCGGTGAGGAGGGCGCGGCAGCCGAGGTGCCGCAGCGGGCACGCGTCCGGCAGGAGGCTCGTGTCCGGTGCCGGGGCGGGGTGTGCGGAAGTGTCCGGTAGGGCCATCACGTCTCCACCTTCTCTGGGGCCCGCACCGGTTCCGGCGCGGGGCGCTCGGGTGCGACCGGCTCCGGGAGGTTCCGGAACAGCAGCCAGGCCAGGGCGGGCAGCACGATCAGCGGGGTCAGCGCGGTCTGCAGGGAGGTCACGTCGGCGAGGCGCCCGATCACCGGGCTGGCCAGCCCGCCGATGCTGACGGTCAGCCCCAGGGTGATGCCGCTGGCCGTGCCGACCCGGGTCGGCAGGTAGTCCTGCGCCAGGGTGACCTGCAGCGAGAACGGCACGTAGAGGCCGGCCGAGGCCAGCGCCACGAACAGGTAGACGGCCGGGCCGGGCACGAAGACGACGCCCGCCACCGCGCCCACCGTGGCGAGGTAGGACCAGCGCACGACAGTGACCCGGTCCCAGCGCTCGGCCAGCCGGCCCCCGACGACCGTGCCCACGGCGCCGCCCAGGTAGAGCACGAAGAGCGCGACCGTCCCGGCCGTCGTGCTGCCGCCCATCCGCTCCTTCACGTGGAACGAGACGAAGGTGCTCAGCCCGATGAAGACGATCGAGCGGCACACCACCGCCAGGGCGAGCCGGACGAACGACGCCCGGTCCTCGACGCCCGCCCGCTCCGCGGCGGCGGCGGTGGCGCCGCTCGCCGCGCGCGCCTGCTCCAGGCCGCGCAGCACGGGCAGGCAGAGCACGCTGCCGGCGAGGGCCGGCACCACGAGCAGGGGCGAGAGGTGCAGCCCGCCGGTGCCGACCACGACGGCCACCAGCACCGGAGCGAGGGCGAAGCCTATGTTGCCGCCCAGGGAGAACCAGCCCATCGCCGCGTGGCTGCCCCGGCTCGCCAGCCGGGCGACCCGGGCCGACTCGGGGTGGTACGCCGCCACGCCGACCCCGGAGATCGCCACGAACAACAGAGTCAGCGCGTACGACCCGCTGAGGCCGCTCAGGGCGATGCCCAGACCGCCGACGACCGTGCTGGACGGGAGCAGCCAGGGCATCGCGTGCCGGTCGGTGAGGGCTCCGAACAGTGGCTGCGCCACCGAGGACAGCAGGGAGGCGGCCAGCACGATGCCCGATGCCGCGGCGTAGGTGTAGGAGCGCTCGGAGACGAAGAACGGGACGAGCGACGCCACGGCTCCCTGGTACACGTCGACGCAGGCATGGCCGACCGACAACAGCGTGATCACGTATTTCTTGGACACTCCGCCATCGTTGCGGCCGGCCGATTGTCACGCTTCCGATATTCTGCCAGCTGATGAAGGAAATCCGCCACGAGCCGGTCGCGCCGACCCGCACCCAGCGACTGCCCTCCGGCCGGGACATCGACGCCCACCGCCACGACGACCACCAGATCGTCTACGCCGCCCGCGGCGTGCTGGCCGTCACCACCGGCCACGGCACCTGGATCGCCCCGGCGACCCGCGCCATCTGGGTCCCGGCCGGGACGGTGCACGCCCATCACGCCCACGGCGCGCTCGACCTGCGCCTGGTGGGCCTGCCGACGACGGACAACCCGCTCGGCCTGGACGCGCCCACGGTCCTCACCGTCGGCCCGCTGCTGCGCGAGCTGATACTCGCCTACACCCGTACCCCGGACGACCAGAGCCCCGAGCGGCTGCGCCTGCGGGCCGTCCTGCTCGACCAGTTGGCGGCCTCGCCGCACCGGCCCGTGCACATCCCGGCACCCTCGGACCCCCGGCTCCGGAGGGTCTGCGACCTCCTGCGCGCCGACCCCACCGACCGGCGCACGCTGGCGGACCTGGGCAAGGAGGTCGGGGCGAGCGACCGGACGCTGTCCCGGCTCTTCAAGGCCGACGTCGGCATGACGTTCCCGCAGTGGCGCACCCAACTGCGGCTGTACCGCGCCCTGGTGCTGCTGGCCGAGGACATCCCGGTGACCGCCGTGGCGCACCAGTGCGGCTGGTCCTCCCCGAGTGCCTTCATCGACGTGTTCCGCCGGGCCTTCGGCCACACCCCCGGCGCGCACCAGCCGGGCTGACCCGCACCGCCCGGGCGGGCGATCAGGACTGCGAGGGCCGACCGGCGCTCAGACCCGCGTTGCGCGGGGCGCCGAGATCGCGGGAGAGGCTTCTGGCGACCTCGCGGGTCGCGATCGCGCTCTCCCGCCGCACGGACTCGTCGAAGAGCCGCTCTACCGCGCCCACCAGCGCGATGGCGCCGGCGACGTTGCCGGTCTCGTCGAACACCGGGGCCGCGATGGAGGCGTCCCCAAGGGTGGATTCCTGCTCGTCGACCGCGTACCCGATGTCGCGCACGCCCTGCAACTGGCCCTCCAGCACCGCCGGGTCGTCGATGCTGGCACCGGTCAGCCGGGACAGTTCGCCGGACAGCAGGCGGTCCCGCTCCTCGGCCGGCTGGAAGGCCGCGATGGCCTTGCCGAGGGCGCACGCGTTCCAGGGCAGGCCGGCCCCCGTCTCCAGCGTCTGGACGGTGACGCCCGGCCGGAGCGCGTGGTGGATCACCAGCACCTGACAGTCGACCAGGACGCCGACCCAGACCGCGAAGCCCGTGCGGGTCGCCAGGATGTCGGCCCAGGTCACCGCCCTGGTCCGCAGCTTGTGCGAGTCCAGGTAGGCGTTGCTCAGGCTGACCAGGCCGGGCCCCAGCTGGTACTTGCTGGTCTCCCGGTCCTGGCTGACCATCCCCTCGGCCTGCAAGGTCCGCAGCAGCGCGTGGGCGGTGGGCTTGGCCACGCCCAGGCGGTCGGCCAGTTCGCTGACGCCAAGTCGCTGGGTCCCCGTGGCGAGTTCCTTGAGTACCTGGATCGCCCGCTGCACCGCCTGGATCATGAGGCCCTCTCCTGTACGCCATTGCTGAACGCCTTGTGGAGTCCATGAATTGTGTTCGGGGAACGCTGGTTCGGCATCATACGGCCTCCCCGATACACCGGACAATTCGGCCGGTGCATCGGGTACGGCCGGGTCGTCACCCGCCACGGACGGCCGGCCGCCGCACCGGCAAACGCCGACGAGGCACCCGTGTTCGGGGTGCCTCGCCGGGTGCTCCGTTCCCACGCGCGCCCTACCGGGCGAGTCCGCTCACCGGCCGGCCGGCCGGCACGGCGGGCAGCGCCTCGCGGAACTGCTCCAGTACGGCGTCGAGCCCGGCCCTGCTCTCCGGCAGGATCCACGGCCTCCCGTCCCTGAGCTCCACGTGCTTGTCGATCAGGAAGTGGCCCTGCACCACGTGCCTGGCCCCCAGCGATTGCAGCACGGGGCGCAACGCGTAGTCCAGGACCAGCACATGGGCGAGGCTCCCGCCGGTGGCCAGCGGCAGCACCGCCTTCCCGGCGAACCCGAACTGCGGGAGCAGGTCGAGGAAGGCCTTGAGCAGGCCGGAGAAACTGGCCTTGTACGTCGGCGTGGCCAGGACGACGCCGTCCGCCCGGGCGACCTGCTCCGCGGCCCGGGAGATCGCCGGATGGGACACGTCCGCGCCGAGCAGCGGGCCGGCGGGCAGCGACCGGACTCTCAGGTGCTCGGTGCGAAAGCCCTCCTCGGTCAGCCAGTCCGCCGCGAGGGCGCCGATCCGCTCCGTCCTGGAGGCGGGTGACGGACTGCCGGAGATCACCAGAATGCTGGGCATGACCTTCTCCTGGGGTGTCATGGGGTGAGCGGTTGCGTCAGCGGCTCCGGGCGCGCCACCTCGTCCACCGTGCCGAGCCGGCGGCAGATGTCCTGCACGGCGTCGCGGCAGCCACCACAGCCCGTGGTGGCCCGCGTGGCCCGGGCCAGCGCGGACCGCTCGCGGGCCCCGTCGCGCCAGGCGGCGACGAGGTCGTTCCTGGTGACGTTGTTGCAGCGGCAGACGACGGCCTGACCGGGCATCACCCCGGGCTCGCCCGCGCCCTCGACGGGCCCGGCCCCGACCAGCAGGGCGATCCGGTCGGCCGGCACCGGGGCCCCGGCGTCGAACAGCTGGCTGACCGTGGCGGCGCTCCCGGGGAATCCCAACAGGACGGCGCCCACGACGCGTTCACCCCGTACGGACATCCGGGCGTACCGCCCGCGGGCCGGATCGGCCACCGTGACGACCTCGCTGCCGGGCACCTCGCGGTCGCCCTCGCCGATGGCGACCAGGTCGACGTCCCGCGCCTTGAGGCGGGTGAGGGTCGGCGTCCCGGAGTAGCCGCGGCCGCCCGCGCCGGCGAGCACCTCGGCGAGCGTCCCGGCCTGCTCCCAGGCGGGCGCCACCAGACCGCTGACGCGGCCGGCGACCTCCGCGCAGTCACCGAGGGCGCGGACCGCCGGATCGTCGGTGCACAGGTACTCGTCCACCACGATGCCGCGGCGGACCCGCAGTCCCGCGCGCCGGGCCAGCTCGACCTCGGGCACCGCGCCCGCGGACACGACCAGCAGGTCGGCCGGCAGCCGGGAGCCGTCGTCGAGCTCCAGGCGGTCGCCGGTCCAGGCCGTGGCGTTGCGGCCCGCGAAGACCCGGATGCCGAAGCGTTCGAGGACCGAGGAGAGCACCCGGCCGGCCTCCGGGCCGAGTTGGCCGTCCATCACGTGCGGTCCGCGGTGGACGACGTCGACCTTGCAGTCCCGTTCGGTCAGCGCCCGGGCCAGCTCCACGCCCAGCACGCCGCCGCCCAGCACGACCGCGCGCCCGCCCTCGCGCAGCAGTCGCTCCAGCCGGCGGCCGTCGGCCAGGGTGCGCACGGCGACCGCGCCCGGGGCGAGCGCGCCGTCCTCGCCGACCAGGCCGGACACCGGCGGCAGGAAGCTCCGGGCGCCGGTGGCCAGCACCAGGTGGTCGTAGGGGTGGAGCGCGCCGTCGCCGGTGCGCACGAGCCGCCGCCGCCGGTCGATGCCGACCGCCGCCACCCCGGTGCGGACCCGCACGCCCGGGCCGTCGAGCGGGGTGAGGTGGGTGCTCTCCGCGGCGAGCCGGCCCGCGACCACCTCGGTGAGCAGCACCCGGTTGTACGCGGGCTCGCGCTCCTCCCCGAGCACGGTGACCTCGCTCTCCGGAGCGCGGGTGGTGAGGAGTTGGGCCAGCCGGTAGCCCGCCGGGCCGTTGCCGACGATCACGACGCGGCTCACGACCGACCGCTGTCCGTCGCGGCCGACTGCCCGTCCAGCGGTTCGAGCCGCGCGGCGCACACCTTGAACTCCGGCATCCGCGACACCGGGTCGAGCGCCGGATTGGTGATCAGGTTGGCCCGGCCGGCGTCGGGGAAGTGGAACGGCAGGAACACGGTGTCGGCGCGCAGCGACGCCACCGTCCGCACCCGGGCGACGGTGGCTCCCCGGCGGCTGACCACCCGAGCGAGGTCGCCGTCCGCGACCCCGGCGCGCCCGGCGGTGTCCGGGTGGACCTCGACGAAGGCCTCGCCCGCGCCCGCCGTCAGCTCGGGCACCCGGCGGGTCTGGGCACCGCTCTGGTACTGCGCCAGCACGCGGCCGGTGGTGGCGTACAGCGGATAGTCGGCGTCGGGGAGTTCGGCCGCGTCCCGGTGGGCGACCGGGCGGAACCGGGCCCGGCCGTCGGCGTGCGCGAAGCGCTCCAGGAACAGCCGGGGCGTGGACTCGCCCGCGGCCCGGCTGGGCCAGTGCACCGGGGTGTCGAGCGCGTCGAAGTCGACGCCGGAGTAGTCCGCGGGGCCGCCGGCCGAGGCCCGCCGCAGCTCCGCGAAGACCGTCCGGGGGTCGTCGGGGAACCGCTCGGGGGCCTGGCCCAGGCGGACGGCCAGCTCCCGCAGGACCCACAGGTCGCTGCGGACCCCGGGGGGCGGGTCGAGGGCGCGACGGCGCCGCAGCACCCGGCCCTCCAGGTTGGTCATGGTGCCGTCCTCCTCCGCCCACTGCGTCACCGGGAGCACGACGTCGGCCAGCTCCACGGTCTCCGAGGGCACGAAGTCGGCCACCACCAGCAGGTCCAGGGCGGCCAGCCGGTCGGCGATCCGGCGGGCCGCCGGGGCCGACACCACCGGGTTGGAGCCGAACACCAGCAGCGCGCGGGGGCCGCCCGGGCGGCCGAGCGAGTCCAGGAGCTCGTAGCCGCTGGGCCCCTCCCCCGGCAGACCGTCCGGGTCCACCCCCCACACGCCGGCCACGTGTGCGCGGGCCGCCGGATCCGTGATCCGGCGGTAGCCGGGCAGCTGGTCGGCCTTCTGCCCGTGCTCCCGGCCGCCCTGCCCGTTGCCCTGCCCGGTCAGGCAGCCGTACCCGGAGCCCTCCCGGCCCGGCAGGCCGAGCGCGAGTGCCAGGTTGATGTACGCCGAGACGGTGTCGGTGCCCTTGGAGTGCTGTTCCGCGCCCCGGCCGGTGAGCAGGTAGCGGCGCCGGGCCGAGGCCAGCAGCCTGACGGCGGCGCGCTGGTCGGCGACCGGCACGCCGGTGACGCGTTCGACCCGCTCGGGCCACCACTCGGCCGCGCGGCGCCAGGCCTCGTCGAAGCCCGCCGTCCGCCCGGCCACGTACGCCCGGTCCAGGTGGCCGTCCGCCACGGCGACGTGCAGCAGGCCCAGCGCGAGCGCCAGGTCGGTGCCCGGAGCGGGGCGCAGGTGCAGCGCGGCGCGTTCCGCGGTGGCCGATCGGCGCGGGTCCACCACGATCAGGTCGGCGCGTTCCAGGTGCCGCATCAGCGGGGGCATCGTCTCGGCGACGTTCGCCCCGGCCAGCAGGACCACCTCGGCCGCCGCGAGGTCCGTCACCGGAAAGGGCAGTCCGCGGTCCACGCCGAAGGCGGCCGAGCCGGCCGCCGCGGCGGAGGACATGCAGAACCGGCCGTTGTAGTCGATCCGCGAGGTGCCCAGCGCGACCCGGGCGAACTTCCCGAGGGTGTAGGCCTTCTCGTTGGTCAGCCCGCCGCCGCCGAAGACCGCCACCGCGTCGGGCCCCGACTCCGCGACGATCCCGCGCAGTTCGCGGCCGACGTGGTCGAGCGCGGTGTCCCAGGAGGCGGGCTGCCGGGCCGCCCCCGGCCGGGGCCGGAGCAGCGGCACGGTCAGCCGGTCCTGTGCGGTCAGGACGCCCGGTGCCGTCCACCCCTTGACGCAGAGCCGGCCGGCGTTGACCGGGAACTCCTCGTCGGGGCGGACCGTCAGGCCGCCGGACGGGGAGGCCTCCAACCGGGTGCCGCACTGCAGGGCGCAGTACGGGCAGTGCGTTCTGACCATCACAGCTCCTCGTTCGGGGATCCGGATCCGGCGGGCAGGCTCACCGGGGCCTGCCCGCCGTCCGGGTCAGGCCGGCCAGCCGAAGGCGCTGACGGTGTCGCGGTCGCGGCCCGGCTCCGGGTCGTTGAACACGAAGCACCGGGTGTTGCTGACGCTGCCGCCCGCGGCCTGGGCCGTGGAGAAGATCAGCACCGGGCGCGGCGCGCCGTCCTTGGTGACGAAGTTGGCGCGGAAGTTGATGATCGGGGAGTCCTCGTCCCACCGCGCCAGGAAGTCGTCGAGCAGGCCCTGGTCCTCGTAGATCCGGCGGATGTGCTGGCCGACGTACTCGCTCGGCGTCTCGGTGTACTCGACCAGGGCGATGTCCGCCGGGTTGGCGTGCATGACACCGCCGTTGACGCCGATCAGGTGGATGGCGACCGGGGCCACCCGGTAGAACTCGCGCATCACGTCGACCTTGTCCTCGCTGGGCGCGAGGGACGGGTGGGCGGCCTCGTCGACCGAGCGGATCCAGGCCGCGGCGTCGGACGCGGCCTGGTCCTCCTCCGACGTGCTCGACACCGGGAGGCGCTTGCCGAGCTCGGGCCGGCTGACCCAGTGGATGCGGGTGCCGGCGCCCTCGCCCACCCGCACGGCGTTGACGTAGGCGGTCCGCTGGTGGCCCCCGGTGTTGCGCAGGGTCACCTTGACGTGCTCGATCCGGTCCTGCTTGGTGAGCAGCTCCAGCAGGTGGGCGAGGCCGTCCACGGCACCGTCGACGGCGACCCGACCGCTCAGGTGGCTCGCCTCCCCGCCCATCAGGACGGAGAGCGCCTTGTTGTGGAGGACGACGGCGCCGGCGCCGTCGGTGACCGCGATGCCGACCGAGCTGTCACCGATGACGTCGATCAGCTGCTCGTTGGTGGGGAATCCGTTGGTGGCGATCGTCATTTCTCGCTCCCAGTTCGCGTCGAATGCCGACTGATTTCCGTGATTCTTTCGATCACGGAGACTATGGGTTCGGGGCGAGCCAGACAGTAATCGTGCCCGCCGTCGAAGGTGAAGAGTCCGAGGAAGGGGCCGGTGACGAATTCCCGCCAGGCCGACATTTCCTCGGGTCGGACGAATTTGTCGTCCCGCCCGCACAGCAGGGCGAGCGGGACGGCGAGCGTTTCCGGGCCCGGCCGGTACGCGCGCCGGATCCGCAGGTCCGTCGCGAGCCGGGCGCCGTCCGCGTCGCCCTCCGCGTCCGGCGCGCGGCGCTCCCGGCTCAGGGCCGCGAAGGCCGCGCCGATCGCGGCCCTCGGGGTGTGCCCCGGCTCGCGGGCCGCCGAGACCATCAGGCCGCCCACCCGGCACACCGGGTCGGCCAGGAACCGGGCGGCCGTCTCGAAGGCGAACAGCGAGCCCAGGCTGTGCCCGAACAGGTGCAGCCGGCGGCCCGGGAGGGCCTCGGCCAGTTCCTCGCTCCAGCGGTCCGCGGCCTCCTGCACGGAGTCGGCCGGCCGCTGGTCCGCGAGCCGGCCGCGGCCGGGCACTTCGCAGTGCACCGCCGGGAGTTCGGGCGGCAGCAGGGCGCCGAGCGGAAAGTACGGGGACGTGGTGCTGCCCGCCGGCGGTAGGAACACCACGACCTCGTCGGCGTGTTCGGTGTCGCCCTGCAGCACGATGGATCGTTCGGAGGTCATCCGGGGCTCCCCTGCCGGCCGGTGTCACTGACGAAGGAAGTTCCGTTCGATGCTGCCGAGGGTGCGGAAGGCGTCGAGGTCCACGTCGCTCGACTCCAGCATCCGGCCCCGGAGGTCCTCCACGTGGAGGACGAGCTCCACGAACTGCAGGGAGGTGATGACGCGGGTGTCGATGATGTCGGTCTCCGCGTCGAGTTCGGTCACGTCGGGGTTCCGCGCCAGAATCCAGTCGCGGACGTCCGTCCAGGTCGCTGTCATCGCGGCTCTCTCCTCCGGCTCCGGGTCAGCGGCCCGCACGGCCGGTCAGGTGCGCGGCGAACGCGTTGAACGCCGCGATCCGGTCGGCCACTTCGCCGAGGAGCGCGAGGTCCCCCGGGCTGAACGGCCCGCGCCGGTGGGTGGCGCCGCGCACCGCGACGAGCCGGCCGCCCGGCACCCCGCGGAACTCCAGCCGCAGGACCGCCGCCGAGTCGACTCCCCACTCGCCGAGCCGCGCCCGCAGTTGCGGATCGGACTGGGCGGCGAGGCCCTCGTGGCCGCTGACCACGAGCCGCGGTTCGGTGCCCGCCGCGGCGCCGAGCAGTTCCCGCAGCGCCGGCCGGGATTCCTCCGGGCCGTGGACGACGGGGTCGGCGTGCACGGCCGGCGCCTCCAGGAGGACGGCCGTGGCGAAGAAGGGGACGCAGGCCTTGGCCGCGGCCGGCACGACGTCCAGGAGCTCCGGGGTGTTCCGGACCGTGGCGCTGACGTGGGCGAGGAATCCCAGGGACTCCTCCGCGGTCTTGCGCCCCGCGATGTACCGCAGGGCGGTGGTCCAGTCCCCGGTGGGGTTTTCGGTGTTTCCGGACACGATGAGACCTCGAATGAATGAGATGTGATAGGGCCGGCACAATTCAAGCGAAACAGACCGTTCGCGACGCCGAGCAGCCGCCGGGAGAATTCCCGCGGGCACATTCGATTTCCACCCTAGCAATGTCTTCCGGCGGCGGCAAGACGAATTGCCGGTCACCGGAATGTGACGTCCGGATCCAGCAGGCACAATTGCCCGTCGGCCAGGTGCAGCCGGTCGTTGCCGTAATTCAGGGCGGCCGAGCGCAGGTCCCGCAGGGCCTTTTCCAGCCCGGTCGGGGAATCCTTCAGATAGCCGTGGCGCAGCCCGACCGCGTCGACCAGGTCGTCGACGGCGGCGTGGCACTCCTCGGCCGCCGTGATCTTCAGGGCGTTCAGCAGGAGCTGGCTGTTCGGCGCGGACAGGTCGGTCTGCCGCTCGACCAGCTCCTGGGTGCGCCGGAGCAGGGCGTGGACGGTGTCGAGCCGCTGCCGGGCGCGGGACAGCCGGGTCAGCAGCAGCTCGGACCCGAGGTCGAAGCGTTTGCGGGCGGTCGGGTCGCGCAACAGGCGCACGACCCGGGACATCGCCCCGGCGGCCGTGCCCAGCCAGGCCGCGGACCAGCCCAGGTGGGCCAGCGGGCCGAAGACGGACTGGGCGATCCGGTGGAACGCGCCGTGCTCGCCGATCACCTGGTCCCCGGGGATCTCGCCGGTCAGCTTCATCGGCAGGCTGTGGCTGGAGCGCATGCCCATCGGGTCCCACCGGCCGGAGGCCTCCACCGTGAGCTGGGTGCGGTCCGCGTACACGAGCGAGACCTGGTGGTCGGCGGTGGCGTGCGGGCTGAGCATGGTGATCAGGAAGCCGTCCGCGTGGGTCCCCCCGGTCACGATCGGCGCCGTCCGGTCGATCTCCAGCCGCTCGTCGGTCCCGCGCAGCGGGGCGTACGACTTGAAGAGGTGGCCGCCCTTGCCGGCCTCGGTGGTGACCGAGGCCAGGTAGAGCTCGCCCGCGGCCAGTCGGGCCATCAGTTTCTCCCGCAGCGGCGAGCGCGCGTACCGCACCAGCGCCTCCGACTGCTGGCAGTGCATCGCGAAGATCATCGCCAGCGACATGTCGGTGCGGCCCAGCCGCAGGGTGACGTCGACCAGGTCGGCGACGGTGCCGCCGAGGCCGCCGTCGGCCGTGGGCACGAGCAGGCCGAGCAGGCCGGTGCGGCGCAGCTCCGTCAGGGCGTGCTCCGGGAAGAGCGCGTCCCGCTCGGTGCGGGCCAGGTGCTCCTCGGCGACCCGGGCGACGGCGGCGGCCCGCTCGGCCAGGCTCGCCGTGTTCCGGTCCGGCGGCCCGTGCCGGTCCGCTGTCGGGTCGGGGCCGTTGGTCTCGTCCGTACTCATCGCGGGTCCTTCCGAGGAGTGGCTTCGGCCGCCCGGAGTGCCTGGTGGTCGATCTTTCCGTTGCGGGTCAGGGGCAGGGCCTCCCACGCGCGCCAGCGCCTCGGCACCATCGCCGGCGGCAGGGTCGCGCTCAGGGCCTGCTGGAGTTCGCCGGCCGGCACCGGGGCGCGCAGGCAGTAGTGGGCGACGAGTTCGCCGTGGTCGCCTTCGCCGGACACCACGACCGCGCAGCGCTCGATGCCCGGGTGGCGGCTCAGCACGGCTTCGATCTCGTCGAGTTCCATCCGCACGCCGGCGACCTTGACCTGGCGGTCGCTGCGGCCGAAGTAGTGCACCAGCCCGGCGTCGAAGGCCGCGAGGTCGCCGGTGCGGTAGAGCCGGCCGGTCGGGGAGGCCGGGTCGAAGGGGTCGCGGAAGAAGGCGCGGTCGGTGGTCTCGGGCGCGTTGAGGTAGCCGAGGCCGACGCAGGTGCCGCCGACGAACAGCTCGCCGGTCTCGCCGGGTTCGGCGGCCCGCCAGTCGCCGTCCTCGGTCCGCACCAGCAGGTAGAGGGTGGTCCCGAGGACGGGTGTGCCGACCGGGATCCGGCCCCGGGTCAGGTCCGCGGCCGTCACCGTGTGGTGGGTGATGTCGTCGGAGCACTCGGTGGGGCCGTAGGCGTTGACGACGGACACCCCGGGCAGGACCTCCAGGACCCGGGCGGCGAGCGAGGGGTGCAGTTCCTCGCCGGTGGACAGCAGGTGGCGCAGCGTCCCGAGGCAGCCGTTGTCGAGCCGCTTCGCCTCGTCGACCAGCCAGCCGACCATGGTGGGCACCAGCTCGACCACGGTCACGCCCGCGGCGTCGAGGGCGCCGATGAGCGAGCGGGGGAAGCGCAGCGCGGAGTCCGGGACGACCACGACGCGCCCGCCGACCAGGAACGGGCAGAGCATCTGCCAGATCGAGATGTCGAACACCAGCGGAGCGGTGAAGGCGACCGCGTCCTGCGGCCCCATCGCCAGGTCGTGGACCTTGGCCCACAGGTGGTTGAGCATCCCCCGGTGCTCGACGGTGGCCCCCTTGGGGCGGCCGGTGGTGCCGGAGGTGAAGATGGTGTACCGCGTCTCCGTCGACCGGTCGCCGCCGTCCTTCTCCGGGAGCGCGCCGGCCCGGAGGCCGGCGGGCAGGTCGACGACGGCGATCCGCTCCGCCACCGCGGACGAGCGGGCCGCGTGGGCGGTGTTCGGGGTGCGGGTGTAGTCGAGCAGCAGGTCCGCCCGGCTCTGGCCGAGGACGTCGCGGACCCGGACGGCCGGCCAGCCCGGGTCGATCGGCAGGTAGGAGGCGCCGAGCGCCTCCAGGGCCAGCAGGACGACCGGGGTCTCGGCGCTGCGGGCGCCGACCGCGGCGACGACGGCGCCCGGCCGCACCCCGTGGGCGAGCAGCAGGTCGCGGGTGGCGGCGACCTGTCCGAGCAGGTCCCGGTAGCCGAGCGTGCGGTCGCCCTCGACGACGGCGGGGCGTTCCGGGTCCGTCTCGGCGTACCGGATGACGTGGTCGAGGACCGCCGTCCGGGTGTCCTCCTGCCGCCCGTTGCGCAGGGCCAGGCCGGCGGCCCGGGCCACCGCGCCGGGGGCCAGGGGCAGTTCGGCCCAGACCCGGCCGGGGGCGGCGGGGCGCTGGTCGGTCGTCATCGGGTGCCGGCCTCCGTCGTCGGTGCGGTGTGCCGGTCCAGGTCGTGGAAGAAGCCGTCCACGACCACGAGTTCGCCGGCGTCGCGGGCCCGGGTGAACACCCGCTCGCCGACCGCCAGGTCGAGGACGCCCAGCCCGAAGGGCGAGAAGACGACGGTGCGGTCGCGGGGCACCACGACCTTGCCGGTGAGCACGTCGGCCAGCGTGCCGGCGAGGAAGTCCCGGTTGCCGGTGCGCTGTTCCACCAGGTGCACCGAGGTGTCCGCCTTGAGGACGTGCTCGACGTCGTCGACGACGTTGACGCTGTCGAGGACGACCTCGGTGTCGAGGTCCCGCAGGGACACGTGCAGCACCAGCGGGTGGTGGGCGAACCAGGACGGGTCGGCCAGGTGCGGCGTCGCCGCGGTGGTGGCGAGGACGACCACGTCGCTGGAGCGGATCAGCTCCTCGGCGGAGTCGTGGACGCGGACCGAGTCCGTGCCGCAGACGGTCCGCAGGTGCCGGGCGAACGCGCCGGCGTAGTCCGCCGACAGGTCGTGGACGCCGAGTTCCTCGGGCTTCCAGTCGAGCGCGGCGAGGTACTGGTGGATGTACCGGGCGATCAGCCCGGTGCCGATGAAGCCGATGCTGCGCGGCCGGGGGCGGTCGGCGGCGAGCGCGCGGGCGGCCACCGCCGCGGACGCGGCCGTGCGGACGGCGCTGATGATGGAGCTCTCCAGGCAGGCGTACGGGTAGCCGGTCACCGGGTCGTTGAGGATCAGCGCGGCGGAGGCGCGGGGCAGGCCCCGGCCCAGGTTCGAGGGGAAGCTGGAGATCCACTTGATGCCGTCGACGGGCCGCTCGCCGCCGACCGAGGCCGGCAGGGCGATGATGCGGGCCGTGGGCCGGTCCGCGAAGCGCAGGAAGTACGAGGGCGGGTTGACCGTCCGCTGCTCACCGTGCAGGAGGTACGTCCGCTCGACGAGGTCGATCAGCTCGCGCTGGCGGCCGTCCAGCATCCGGTGCACCGTGCGGCCGGGGATGACGGCGAAACTCGGTTTCTCGGCCTGAGGGTTCACAAGCTCTCCAGGAGTTGGTCGAAGTCGGCCCGTCCGTAGTGGTCGGTGACCCAGGTGTCGTCGTAGATGGTGGTGAGGTAGCGCTCTCCCAGGTCGGGGGCGATCGCCACGGCGGTGTCCACGGAGGCGCCGTGCTGGGCGAGCCACTGCGCGGCGGCGCAGGTCACCGTCCCCGAGGAGCCGCCCAGCAGGATTCCGCGGCCGGCGAGTTGGCGGCAGGTGCGGATGGTGTCGATCTCGTGGACGCGGATCACCTCGTCGACGAGCCCGGCGGTGAGCTCGGGGGCGATCAGCGGCATCGGCGCGCCGGCGCCGAGGCCCGGGATGTAGCGCTTGCCCGGTTCCCCGGCGAAGCTGACCGAGCCGACGCTGTCGACGGCGACGATGCGCACCCCGGGCCGGTGCTCGCGGAAGTACCGGGCGCAGCCCATCAGGGTGCCCCCGGTGCCGACGCCGACGAACAGCGTGTCCAGGCCCGGGAAGTCCTTGGCGATCACGGCGGCGGTGTTCTCGTAGTGCGAGAGCCAGTTGGCCGGGTTCTCGTACTGGTTGAGCCAGACGTAGGACGGGTCGTCCGCGCACCGCCGCCGCACGTGGGCCCGGCGCGCGCCGAGGAAGCCGTCGACGGGGTCGGGCTCGTCGAGGACGACGACCTCGGCGCCCAGGGCGCGCATCAGGGTGACCGTGGTCGGGTTGCAGTTGACGTCGGTGACGCAGACGAACCGCAGTCCGCGCGAGGCGGCGATCACCGAGAGGGCGACGCCGAGGTTGCCGGAGGAGGATTCGATGAGGACGGAGTCCGGCCCCAGGATCCCTTCCTGCTGGGCCGCGGAGACCATCCGGGCGGCGGGCTGCATCTTGATCGAGCCCGCGAGGTTGAGCCCCTCGCACTTGAGGACGAGCGGAATGCCGAGGCTGTGGCGCAGGTCGATGTAGATGTCGCTCTCGATCAGTTCATGGGCGGCGGTGATCACGGCCATGCGTTCGGATCCTTCCCTTCGTCCGTGTGGGAGCGGCCGGTTCACGGACGAGTCGTGATGCGGGACGGCTCCCTCGGAGCCGGCTGCGACGGTTCCCCCGCCGCGCGGTCACGGCGCAGGTAGACGGCGCGGACCACGGCCACGCAGAGGGCGTAGTAGCCGAGGAACGCGACGAAGGCGTGCACGCCACTGCCCGAGGGGCTGTCGTAGGCGGCGCGGAAGACCAGGTTGACGGCCACTCCGCCGAGGGCTCCGATCGCGCCGGCGATGCCGAGCACCGCGCCGCTGAGCCGCCGCGACCGTTCGAACTCGGCGCGGGCGTCCTCGCCCGCGGCCACCGCGGCCTCCGCCTGGGCGGCGAAGACGGCGGGGATCATCTTGTAGGTGGAGCCGTTGCCGACGCCGCTCAGCACGAAGAGGGCGGTGAAGCCGGCGACGAACAGCGCGAACGACTGGGCGTGGGAGGCGAGGATCAGCTCGCCGGCACCCGCCGCCATCCCGAGGAAGGTCAGCAGGGTGATCCGCGCACCGCCGAACCGGTCGGCCAGCCGGCCCCCGAGCGGCCGCGCCGCCGAGCCCAGGAGCGGCCCCAGGAAGGTGAATTCGGCCGCCTGCAGGGAGGACGAGCCGAACTGGGTCTTCAGGACCAGTCCGAACGCGAAGCCGTAGCCGATGAAGGAGCCGAAGGTGCCGATGTACAGCAGGGAGATCCACCAGGTGTGCGGCTGCCGGAGGGCCTCGCGCTGCGCCCCCGGCGCGGCGCGCACCACGTCCACGTTGTCCATCCGCAGCGCGGCGAGGACCGTCACCAGGGCGATCAGCGGCAGGTAGACGGCGATGACGTAGGCGGGGTGGGTGTCGCCGGCGGTGGCGATCACGAGGAGGCCGAGCAGCTGGATCAGCGCGACGCCGAGGTTGCCGCCGCCCGCGTTGAGCCCGAGCGCCCAGCCCTGGTGGCGCTGCGGGAAGAAGCCGGTGATGTTCGTCATCGAGGACGCGAAGTTGCCGCCGCCCACGCCCGCCGTCGCCGCGATCACCAGGAACACCCACAGCGGTGTCCCCGGCCGCTGGACGAACCAGACGGCCGGCACGGTCGGCACGAAGAGCAGCAGGGAGGCGAACACCGTCCAGTTGCGCCCGCCGAAGCGCGTCACCGCGTAGCTGTACGGCAGCCGCAGCAGGGCCCCGACCAGGGTGGGCGTGACCACGAGGAGGAACTTCTCCCCCGCGGTGAAGCCCAGCCCGATGGCGGGGGACATGAACAGCACCAGCACCGACCACATGCTCCAGACGGAGAACCCGATGTGTTCGGAGAGCACCGACAGCCAGAGGTTGCGGTGCGCGATGCGCCGGCCGGAGCGTTCCCAGAGGTCCTCGTCCTCCGGGTCCCAGCCCTCGATCCACCGTCCCCGGACGGACTGTTTGCTCGGCATGGCGGTCTGGTCTCCTGTCCTGGCTCGCGGAAGGGGCGGTCGCGCGTGGTGCACGGTCCGCCCGCGTGCCGGGGCGGCGCGCGGGCGGGGCGGTCCTGCCGGGTCCTGACGGGTCCTGACGGCGCGACGGATCCCGGGCGGGTGAGGCTTCGCGGGTGCGGTGCCGGCGGTCCGGTTCGGACGACGCCGTGGACGGCCGTGGTGGTCCTGCGGCCTTCGGGGCCGGGACGGGGGCACGTCCGGTACGAGGTGACGGCTGCTCACGTGCGACGGCTCGGGCAGGTCATGGGTCAGCACTTCGGTACACCGGAAGGATAGGTCTACCGAACGGCGTTCCACAATGGGGAACGCAAGGAAGGCAACAGAACCCTCAGGGCACCCCTCGGCTCACCCTCCGCCCCAACCTGCCCTCAGGGCCGTCGTGACCTTGACGTAACCAGGGCCATGAGTTTGGATGATGATCGACCGTCACTTCAGACCTCTCACCATGGCCCCGACATGTGAGATCTTCACTCTTCCGGACATCCCGCACAGATTCGGTTCGCTCGTCGCATCAGGAGAGAGTCGGTGAATGTCGCATTCGTCCACTGCTGGATTACCAGCATCAAACTGACACTCGAAGAACACCGTGACCGTCTGACGGAACTCGATTCAGTCATCGGAGACGGCGACCACGGAGTCAATCTGGCCCGCGGCTTCGCCCGGGCCGCCCTGGAGATCGGCGCGCAACCCCGTACGGACGAGACCGTCGGCGGCCTCCTGGACCGCACCGGCGGCGTCCTGATCTCCACCGTCGGAGGCGCCGCCGGCCCCCTGTACGGCAGCGCGTTCCGGGCCATGGGCACGGCGATCGGCGCCGCGGCCGAGACCGACGAGGCCCGGTTCGCCGAGGCCCTCCAGGCCGGGCTGGACGTGCTCCAGAGACTCGGCGCCGCGACGCCCGGCGACAAGACGATGGTCGACGCGTACGCCCCGGCCGTCGCCGCGTTCCGGGACACCGCCGACGCCCGCGGGGGCTTCCCCGCGGCCGCCAGGGCCGCCGCCGATGCGGCGGAAGCGGCCCTGGACACCACGATCGCGTTACGGGCCCGGAAGGGCCGGGCCTCCTACCTGGGGCTGCGCACCATCGGGCACCAGGATCCCGGCGCCGCCTCCACCGTGCTCGTCTTCCGCGCCCTCGCCGACACGATCGGCCCCAGGCGCTCCCGCGGCCCGTCCGGCGGGTGATCCGGCCCACCCGGCCCGGCGCGCGGTGCGCAAAGCCGAAGCGGTGCCACCCACGGCCCGGAACCCCGGGCGGGGTGACACCGCTTCGGTGCGTGGCGTCCGTTCGTCGCGTCAGCCCGCCAGGCCGACGAGCTCCTTCGCCCGGGCCCGCGCCCAGCGGTCCGCCTCGGCGATCGCCTCCAGGGTCATCGCGTCGTTCGGCACCCGGTCGTGCTCCCCGACGATCCGTCCGAGCGTGTCCACGATGCCGAGGAAGGGCAGCCGGCCCGCGACGAACGCCGCCACCAGCTCCTCGTTGGCGGCGTTGAAGACGGCGGGCACGGTGCCGCCGGCCTCGCCGACCTCGTAGGCCAGCTGGACACCCGGGAACGCCTCGCCGTCCACCGGGAAGAACTCCCAGGTGGAGGCCTTGGTCCAGTCGCAGGAGGGCGCCGCGTCCGGCACCCGGTCCGGCCAGCCGAGCCCGAGGGACAGCGGCAGCCGGATGTCCGGCGGGCTCACCTGCGCCAGCGTGGAGCCGTCCGTGAACTCGACCATCGAGTGGACCATCACCTGCGGGTGGACCACGACCTCGATGCGGCTGAACGGGATGTCGAAGAGCAGGTGCGCCTCGATCACCTCCAGGCCCTTGTTCACCAGGTTCGCGCAGTTGATGGTGATGACCGGCCCCATGTTCCACACCGGGTGGGCCAGCGCCTGCTCCGGGGTGACGTCGGCCATCTCGGCCCGGCCGCGGCCGTGGAACGGGCCGCCGCTCGCGGTGACCACCAACTTGCGGACGTCCTGCTCCTTGCCGCCCTGCAGGCACTGGAACAGCGCGGAGTGCTCGGAGTCGACCGGCAGGATCTGGCCGGGCGCGGCCACCTTCTTGACCAGCGGCCCGCCGACGATCAGCGACTCCTTGTTCGCCAGGATGAGCCTGCTGCCCGACTTCAATGCCGCGAGGGTCGGCTCCAGGCCCACCGAGCCGGTGATGCCGTTCAGCACGGAGTCGCACGGCAGGGCCGCGAGCTCGGTCGAGGCCTCCGGGCCGTGCAGCAGGTCCGGCAGCTTGAAGTCGCCGGACTTCAGACCGCGCTTGGCGGCCTCGTCGCGCAGGGCGGCCCGGAAGTCCTCGACGGCACCGCTGTCCGCCAGCCCCACCTGCTCGACCTCCAGGTCGAGCGCCTGGCCGGCCAGCAGGGACAGGTTGCCGCCGCCGGCCGAGAGCGCCCGCACGCGGAACCGCCCGCGGTTGCGCTGGATGACGTCGATGGCCTGCGTTCCGATGGACCCCGTCGAGCCCAGGATGACGACGCTGCGAGGGTCGTTCGAGAAAGAAGTCACGCTCGGCAGCGTATCGCGAATCGCTTGACGTCCCGTCACTTCGTCAACTCCGCGCAGCGGGCGACGCCTTCCGCAGGGCCCGCACGGACGTCCCGGATCACCGGGACGTCCGTCGTCCGAGCGGGGCGGCGGTCAGTTCGTCGGCTTCGCCGCCGCCTTCATGCCCCAGCGGTGGGTGGACAGCGAGGTGGGGAACTCGCGGCCGTTCTCCACGTTGATCCACAGCCGCAGGAGGTGGCGGGAGCTGTCGGTGCTGCCGTCCTCCTCGTCGCTGTACGCGCCGCGCCGGTGCACGGTGACGTTGTCGTCGACGAGCTGCATGTCGCCGGGCTCCAGGCGCATGGAGACGTGGTTCTCCGGCCGGGAGGCGATCTCCTCGAAGGTGTCGAGGGCGAGCTTCTCCACCTCGGGCTGCTGGAACCCGAGCTTCGCCGTACCGGAGTCGGCGAAGTTGCGCAGGAAGTAGCGGCAGCTCAACTGCCCGTTGTGGTAGCCGTAGATGGCGTTGCGGTAGGCCGGGGGCTCACCGGGCGGCTCCTCGCCGCGGTAGTCGAAGAACACGCCGGCGTAGTAGAGCCCGAGCAGCTCGGGGGCCTCCGCCAGCAGGGTGTTGTAGATGTGCATGGCGCTCGCGACGTGGAACTCGCCGCCGTGCTTCGCCTGCGCCAGGCACAGCAGGGCCGCGATGTCGGGGGCGTCGCTGTGCCAGGGCAGCGACTCGTTGGTCTGGTAGCCGCGGATGGTCTTGGAGTTCAGCCGGCCCTTGCCGTAGTCGCGGATCGACACGACCCGGTCGCCGTGCCCGTTCTGGGCCACCGCGGTGCCCAGGTGCAGGCCGATCACGCCCATCACCACCTGCGCGTCGGCCACGCTCAGGCCCTCGGTGGGCACGCCCCGCAGCATGGCCAGGCCGAAGCCGTGCTCCAGCTGCTCGACGCACTCCGCGACGAGCTTCCCGGCCCGCTCCAGCGGAACCGACCGGCGGTCGAGGTCCCAGACCGTCAGGCCCTGGCCGTTGATCCGCTCGGCGGCCTCCAGGATCTCGGCCCGCATCCCCTCGTCCAGGACGTACGTCCACTGCGACGCGTCCTCGACCTGCGCACGCTGCCAGACGCTGGGGCCGGTGACGGGCTTCTTCAGAATCTCAACCACGAACTGTCCCTCCTGAGTGCGATTCGTTCATTCCCTGCTCCTGCTCCCCGCCGGGCCGGTGACCGGCCGGACCGAGCACCGCCAGCAGGCCGATGGCCGTACCGGACGTCACCGTGCGCCCCGACCGTAGGAGTTCGGCCGCCTCGTCGAGCGGGATCCACCGCGTCTCCTGCGCCTCGGTGCACTCGGTCGGCCCGCCGACCAGGTCCGCGCCGTCCGCCAGGTAGATGTGGTGCGGGCTGTCGACCATGCCCGCCATCGGCTGGTAGGTGAGCAGGTGGCGCACGTTCCTCGGGCGGTAGCCGGTCTCCTCCTCCGCCTCGCGGGCGGCCGTCACCGCCGGGTCCTCCCGGTCGTCGACGAGGCCGCCGGGCAGCTCCCAGCCCCACAGGTCGGAGACGAAGCGGTGCCGGTACATCATCAGGATCCGCCGCCGCTCGTCCTGCACGACGATGATCGCCGCGCCGGGCGCCCGGACGAAGTGGTGCTCGACCGTCTCCCCGCCCGGCAGCTCGACGTCGGCCACCGACACGGTGAGGAAGCGGCTGTCGTGGACGACCCGCTCGCCCCGCCCCCGCCAGCGCACCTGCGCCGCGTCCTCACTCGCCGCCACGGCCCGCCCCCTCCGCCCGGGCGGCGCCGCGCGGGCCGCCGACGATCCCGGCGATCGCCGCGACCACCGCCTCGTTCTCCTCGCGGCTCCGGCTGGAGACCCGCAGGTAGGCGTCGCCGCCCGGCATGGACTTGCCGGAGCACTCCTTCGTCAGGATCCGGAACCGGCGGAACAGCTCGTGCGCCAGCTCGGGCGCCCGGATCCCGCCGGTGAGCTCGACCAGGACGAAGTTCGCGTCCGGCGGCACCACCCGGACCCCGGGGAGCGCCGCCAGCCCCTCGGCCAGCGCCAGGGTGTTCTCCCGCATCCGCCGGCAGCTGTCCGCGAAGGCGAAGCGGAAGTGCGGCAGCACCCGGAGGAACTCCTCCGCGAACCCGTTGATGTCCCAGATCGGCAGCTCCGCCCGGACGGTCCGGGCCAGTTCGGTGTCCGCGGTGGCCGCGTAGCCCAGCCGGATCCCGCCGACGCCGTAGACCTTGCTGATGCTCTTGAGCAGCAGCACGTTGCGGTGCCGGTCCAGGAACGGGCCGATCGAGGCGATCGGCGCGGGCGCGAAGTCGACGAAGGACTCGTCGATCACCAGCAGCACGTCGGGGCCCACGAGGTCGGCGAGCCGGCGCAGATCGGCCAGCGGGACGCCGACCGAGGTCGGGTTGTTGGGGCTCACCACGACCGCGGTGTCGACGCCGGTCCGCCGGATGAAGGCGGCGTAGTCCTCCACCGGGAGCCGGAAGTCCGGCGCGTCGAGCTGGTAGCGGTGCACCCGGTCGGCGCCGACGACGTTCTCGTACTCGTTGAAGCCCGGGACCGGGACCGTCCAGTTCCCGCGGAGGCGGGCGAGGATCTTGATGATCTCCGAGCTCCCGTTGGCCAGCACCACCTCCTCCGGCCGCCGCCGCGCGATGGTCGCGGCCAGCTCGGTGAGCGGCGCGTGGGCCGACGGGTAGTTGCGCACCACCGCGTCGAAGTCCGAGCGCAGGATGTCCATCATCTCGGCGGGCGGGAAGTGCACGTTGTACAGCAGGGCGTGGTCCTTCACGCCGTAGCGCCAGTACCCGCCGTGCAGCGACTCCAGCATCCGCTGCTGCTCCCGCGGCGGGCTGAACCGGAAGTCGGCCTGTCGCTGGTCGCCCGGATCGTCCACCTCGTACCAGGCCAGGTCGCTGATGTCGGCGACCCGCCAGGGGTGGCCCCCGGCCTCCAGGCCGGCGCTCACCGCGTAGTCGTAGTAGCCCTGGCCCGCCAGCCGCCGGTCGAGCTCCTCCAGGGCCGGCACGAACCGCTCCCGCAGGAAGCCGGCCCGCAGCAGGTAGAGGTTGGCCGTCTTGAGCGCCCCGGGGTGGTCGAACGCCCCGGTCTGGCGGCGGTCGTCGACGTAGTCGGTGAGCACGCCGTCCGCGTCGGCCCGGACCACGGTGCCGGCCAGCGGCCGCAGCGGCCGGCTCGCCGCCACCGCACTGGCCTCCGGGCCGGCGGCCAGCCGGTCCAGCACGGCCGGCTCGAACACCACGTCGCCCTCCAGGAGGAAGACGTCCTGGTCGAGGAACTCCCGGGCCAGCCGGACCGATCGGAGGTTGTTCGTGGTCGAGGGCTCCGGGTTGACCACGTAGTGGATCTTCATGCCCGCGTACTCGGTGCCCGCGAGCTCCCGCACGGCCTCCTGCAGGTGGCCCACGACGAGGACCACCTCCTGGACGCCGACGCCGGCCAGGTGGCCGAGGGTGTGGGCCAGGATCGGGCGGCCGGCCACCGGGGTGAGCGGCTTGGGCCGCCGGGAGGAGGGCTCCCCCAGCCGCGACCCGAGTCCCGCCGCCAGCACCACGGCCCTGGTGGGCACCGCGTCCGGCGTCGCGGGGGTCAGGATCTCGTTCAACGCGCCTCCTCCGTACGATCGGTGGCGAGCAGGGCGCGGAGGATCACGGCGCCGATGTCGTGCTGGTACACCCAGACGCCGTCGAGGCGCCCCCGGTACCCCGGCTCGCCGCCGGTCTCCTCCGACGGAACGAGCCCGGCGCCCAGTCCGTACATCACCAGCCGCTCGGCGCTGCCGCCGGCGGCCAGGCCCGGCAGGCCGTCCCGGCCGGTGTCCACCGCGCCGCGCGGGCGGGCCAGTTCGAGCTCCCGGCCGTCCGCTCCGAGCAGCCGGGGCAGGCGCGCGTCGTAGCCGAGCGCGGTGATGACCAGGTCCGCCGAGGCGACGCCGGCGGCCTCCAGGGCCTCGGCCGTCCAGGGACCGTCCAGGACGGCCTGGCCGAAGCCGTCCGGCGCCTTCTCCGCCGCCAGACCCATGACCTGCCGCGCCAGTTCGCGGGCCGGTCCGCGCAGTCCGCCGAACCGGTGCACCCGGCCGCTGGGCCCGCAGACGTCGGCCTCGTCCCAGTGGTAGCCCTCGGCCGCGGCCTCGTCCGCCGAGAAGTAGAAGATCGGGGGCAGCCGGCGCTCGACCACCGTCACCTCCACCGGCCCGGCGAACCAGCCCGCACGGGCCAGCCGGGCCAGGTGGGCCGCCACCGCCCACGCGCTGTGGGCGCCGCCGAGGACGGCCACACTGCCGAGCGCGCGGTGCGGCGAGTCGGCGTCGGGGTGCCAGGACGGGTCGGTGATGACCGCACCGGACGGCTGGATCCGCAGGTCGGGGCGGGCCGCCCGGAGCGCTGCCAGCGCGCCCCCGGGCAGCTCGGTCCGCTCCGCCCCGCCCATGGTCAGCAGCACCCGGTCGGCGGTGTGCACGACCTCACCGTCCGGCCCGGACAGCAGCACCGTCGCGCGCTCCGGCCCGGTCCTGACCTCGGCCACCGCGTGCTCCAGCAGGGCGTCGCAGCGCGGGTGCGCGCGCAGGGCGTCGACGACCCGCTCGCCGACCCGGGTCAGGAAGGCGCCGACCAGCGGCAGCGGCGGGTACTCCGCCGCCCAGTCCCTCAGTTCGCGGGCCTCCGCGCTGTCCGCCAGCCCGGCCAGCAGGCCGCTCCCGGCGGCACCGTCCAGGCACTCCAGGAAGGCCGAGCCGAGCGAGTTGGCCCGGATCCCGTAGTGGGGGATGGCGCCCGATCCCGCCTGCCCGCCGGCCTCGACCAGGAGCACGCCCCGGTCGAGGAACTCCTCCAGCCGCCCCTGGACCGCGGCGGCCACCACCGCCGAGACGCCCGCGGGGCCACCGCCGCAGATGACGGTCGCGTAGTGCGTCATGCGCCCACCGCCGCGGTGAGGTCGCGGTGCGACGTCATCCACGCGCAGGCCAGGTCGACGAAGGCGCGCTGACCGTAGAGCACGGCCCCGGCCTCGCCGACCGTCCCCCGGGAGTGCCCCGGGGTACGCGCGAGACAGCTCTCCCCCATGGTGTGGAAGTCCTCCTCGAAGTAGACGATGTCCTCCTGCTCGACCCAGCGCACCCGGTCGTCCTCCGGCACCGGCACCCACCTGCGGTGGCTGCGCCGGCCGGGGTACGCGGTGCGGTACTCGGCGAGGTGGAAGGACGTGTTGCTCTCGAAGCCGCAGCCCAGGAGCAGCACCTGGCCGTCGAGCCGGTAGACCTGCTCCAGGGGTGAGCCCCGGCCCAGACGCTCCGTCAGACCGTGCTCGGCGACGACCTGTTCGGCGTGCGCCCCCCAGGCGGCGAAGGAGTTCTGGGGGTGGCCGCTGCGCACCGCCCCGGCGGCGCGGCGGAAGCACTCGGCGACGGCCCCCATCCCGCGGGTGGGCGTCAGGTCGGGGTCGAAGGGGGGCATCTGCTCCCGGATGACCGGCCACCAGTCCTCGGGCACCGGGGGGCGGCGCCAGGTGGACGGGTCCGACAGGTCGCCCGAGAACGTCGGCATGACCAGCGTCCCCTCCTTGCCGACCGCGTCCTGCAGGGCGAGCACGACGGCCTGGGCACCTCCGCACACCCAGCCCAGCGCGGACAGCGACGCGTGGACCAGCAGCACGCCCCCGGGGCGCACCCCCAGCGCGGCCAGGTCCGACGCCAGCCGGTCCCTGGTGATGAGCTCTCTCTCCTGACGTTCCTGCTCCAAGCCTTCCCTCCTCGCGTCGATGTGACGGATCATCGGGTGTCCCGCAGGCGCTCGACGACGGCCTCGGCGTAGGCCGTGGTGCTCACGGCCTCCGCCGCCCGCTCGGGCGCCAGCAGGTCGAACGTGACGGTCCGGCCCTCCTGGAGCACGCCGCGCACGGCGGTCCGGATCCGGGCCGCCGTCGCCGCCTCACCGAGGTGGTCCAGCAGCATGCAGCCGGACAGGATGAGCGCCGTGGGATTGAGCCGATTGCTTCCGGCGAATTCCGGGGCGGACCCGTGGGTGGCTTCGAAGACGGCCGTCCGGTCGCCGATATTGGCGCCCGGTGCCATCCCGAGACCGCCGACCAGTGCGGCGGTGACATCGGAGACGACGTCGCCGTACAGGTTCGGCAGGACGAGCACGTCGCGGTCGGCCGGATCGCGCACCAGGGAATCGCACAGAACGGTGACCGGAACGGTCTCGGTGACAATGTCCGGGTACTCCGGGGCGAGCTCCCGCGCCGCCTCGAAGAAAAGCCCTTCGGTCCGCGGATACCGGTAGACATCGGCACCCACTTCGACTTTTCTTCTGCCGTTCTTCCGGGCGTGGTCGAGCGCGAAGCCGACGATCCGGCGGCTTCCACCCGGGGTGATCGGCTTCAGCGAGAAGGCGACTCCGGGATCGGCGTGGCCGAATTCCGACAGGGCGGCCGAAACCGCCGCCGCCCCGTCCGAATCCGCCGGGTACTCCAGCCCGGAATACACGTCCTCGGTGTTTTCCCGGACCACCACCACGTCGATGCCGGAATCGACCGCCCCGGCTCCGGGCCAGACCCGGACCGGCCGTACGCAGGCGTACAGGTCGAGTTCCCGGCGGATGGTGATGTTCACCGACCGGTGGCCCACGCCGATCGGCGTCGTGGTCGGCCCCTTCAGGGCCACCCCGTTGCGTCCGATCGAGTCGAGCGTGCTCGCGGGCAGCAGTTCCCCCACCGACCGGAGCGCGCCCTGGCCGGCCGGCCGGAGGTCCCAGTCGAGGTGGAATCCCGCGGAGCCCGCCGCCGCGTCCAGAACCGTCCGGGCGGCGGCGACCAGCTCCGGGCCGCTGCCGTCCCCCGGAATCAGAGTGACTGTGTGTTTACGCATGGCTTCTCGTGTCTGCGGCGCCACACCGCTCGACGCCGTGGCTGGACGACGCCGCACCGCTCGACGCCGTGGGTGGACGGCGGCTCAGCGCTGGAGCTCGAAGACCTCGGAGAGCTTCGCGACCTTGGGCTCGATCTGCAGGCTGGAGCGGTCGCGGGTGATCTGGCGCAGGCTCTCGCGCATCGAGGTGATGGAGGCCCGCAGCGCCTGGTTGGCGTAGATCGCCAGGGAGAAGCCGGCCGCGTGGAGGTCGTCCGCGGTCACCGCGGGGTACGTGGTCGGGACGGCCACGAGCGGCACGTCCTTGCGCTGCCAGCTCCGGCCGAAGTCCAGGATCTCCAGGCCGTCGCGCGACTTGGAGTGGATCAGGATGGCGTCCGCACCGGCGGCGACGTAGGCGTCGGCCCGCGCGATCGCGTCCTCCTTGGCACCGCCGGCGATGAAGGTCTCGATCCGCGCGACGACCACGAAGTCCTCGGTCTGCTGGGCCTTCTTGGCCGCCGCGAGCTTGGCGGCGAAGCCCTCGATCGTCTCCTGGTCCTGGGCGCCGTCACCGAGCGAGTTGCGCTTCGGGAAGACCTTGTCCTCGATGCAGACGCCGGCGATGCCGGCCCGCTCGTACTGCTCGACCATCCGGGCCACGTTGCGTTCGTCGCCGAACCCGGTGTCGCAGTCGGCCAGCACCGGGAGGTCGGTGCTGTCGTTCATGACCCTGGCCGCTTCCAGGAATTCCGTCATCGTCAGGATGCTGTCGTCCGGGACGGCGTGCGCGGCCGATATTCCCAGACCGCTCGCCCACAAAACATCGAATCCCGCGTCCTGGGCAATTCGCGCGCTGAGACCGTCGTGGACACCGGCGGCGATCGACATTCCGCCGCGGGCGATGGCCGTGCGTAACAAGGTGCGCTTGGTCAAGGTATCTCCAAGTCCGAAGATGGATGACGCGCCAACCGTTCATCTCAGTGTCGGGGGACAGTCAACCCATGTACGCCACCGACCTCACGAGCTATGCTAGCTAACCACCCGTCACAGGGGTTGGCAAGGAGATTCGAAGGCGGCCGGAGTCCGGCCACGTATCATCCGCGGCCCGTTATGTCCGATTCCGCTGATCTTGCCTTGCTATCGGCACCGATATGCAAGTTGTCCATCAGGGAGGATTCCGCAAGATGCGCAACGACTTAGTGCTCGAGGACACCACTCTGCGCGACGGGGAACAGACCCCCGGCGTGGCGTTCTCGAAGGAAACCAAGACGGCGATCCTCAACGCGCTCATCGAGGCCGGGGTGACGTCGATCGAGATCGGCATCCCCGCCATGGGCGGCGAGGAGCTGGACTTCATCAAGTCCGTCGTCGACCGGCAGGACGAAGCCCGCCTGGTGGTGTGGCACCGTGGTGTCCGCGAGGACGTCGAACGCTCCCTGGACCTGGGCTTCACGTCCGTCCACGTCGGCCTGCCGACCTCGGCCGGCCACCTCAAGGCCAGCGTGCGCAAGGACCGCACCTGGCTCCTCGCGACCGCCCGCGACATGGTCAAGATGGCCAAGGACCGCGGCGCGTTCGTGTCGATCAGCGCCGAGGACATCGCCCGGACCGAGATCTCCTTCCTGCAGGAGTACGCGGGCGTCGTCGCCGAGGCCGGCGCGGACCGCCTCCGGCTCTCCGACACGGTCGGCCTGCTCGGCCCGGAGTCCTACGGCGAGCGGGTGGCCGCGGTGCTGAGCGCGGCCAACATCGACGTGCAGTGCCACGCGCACAACGACTTCGGCCTGGCCACCGCGAACACCCTGGCCGGCCTCAAGGCCGGGGCGCGCTACTTCCACGTCACCGTCAACGCCATCGGCGAGCGGGCCGGCATGGCCGACCTCGCGCAGGTCGTCGTCGCGCTGAAGAAGCTCTACGACCGCGACCTGGGCATCGACCTGACGAAGCTGAAGAAGGTCAGCAGCCTGGTGGCCGAGGCAGCCGGCCACCGGGTGCTGCCCTGGCAGCCGATCGTCGGCGACAACGTGTTCGCGCACGAGTCCGGCATCCACGCCAACGGCATGTTCCGCGACACCTCCTCCTTCGAGCCCTTCCCGCCGGAGCACGTCGGCGGCGAGCGCCGGTACGTGCTCGGCAAGCACTCCGGCCGGGCACTGGTCGCCTGGGCGCTGGAGCAGGAGGGCATCACCCCGCGCGAGGAGCTGCTCCCGCACTGCCTGGAGGAGGTCCGGGCACTGTCGATCAGGATCGGCGGCGCGGTCTCCCACGAGCAGCTCGTGGAGATCTACAACAAGGCTGCTGCCTGAGCCTGTTGACCGCCGGTCGGGGTCGGGCGGGAGGCGCGGTCTAGCGGGTGCGCAGCACCTGCCGGGCCGTGCTCACCGCCCGGTCCCACCCGACCGGGGCGCCGCCGCGGCGCGTCAGGTCGGCCGCCGCCCGGCGCAGGACGCGGCCGGCCTCCGGCCGGCGCAGGTGTTCGGCGAGCGCCGCGCCCGCCGCCAGCGTCGAGGCGAGCCGGCGGACCCGCCACCGTTCGGGGTCCGCGTCCGGGGCGGCGGTGTCCAGGGCGGGGTCGTGACCGAACAGCGGCCGGCCGGCCGGGCCGAAGGTGGTGCAGACGCCGAGCTGATCGGTGGTCACCTGGCCGGCCAGCGCGGCGGCGAGCAGATCGGCGAACGAACTGTGCGTGAGGATCGCCCGGTAGCCCAGCGGGTTCCGGACCAGCTCGGCGGCCATGTGATCGATGATCAGGCTCCGCCAGGAGATCCCGGCCGAACCGGCGAGGCCTTCCAGGGTCTTTGCCGCGGTCAGCGCGAAGAGTCCGTCGGTGTGTTTGATCGAATTCCCCTTGTGGGCCACGACGAGATCGTCGACGCCCAGTCGGGAGCAGAATTCGACGACCGTCCCGACGAACTCGGAAACTCCGTCCGGGGCGATCGCCTGAATTCCCAGGGCGGCTTGCTCCGGTATCGCCCGGGGCCCGAGTTCAGCGGCTATCTTGACCAGTCCGAGGTGTTCGGGAGAGTCGCTCTCGAATTCGATCCCGGTATCGCTCATGTCGAGCTCGTAGCGGAACAGGAGAACGTTCACGATGCCGTCCGCACGCACCAGGCCGCCGCTGCGCTCGATCAGGCTGAACGTGCCGCCCCAGGCGTGCCGGGCGGCGCGGGCCAGACCGTACGCCGTCGCCCCCGGCTCGGCGAAGGGCGGCAGCAGACCCGCCTCCGGCGCGCGGCTGCCGTCCCCGTCCGGCCTCTGACCGGCCACGATCCGCCAGTCGGCGCGCAGTCCGGCCGACTCCAGCAGCTCCAGGGCGACCGGCAGCACGCTGGCCTCCGGGCTCGCCGAATCGCTCCAGACGGCGACGTCCACGTTCTGCGAAACAGTCATCTCACCCTCGATTTCGTTGAAGATCCGAAGAGAAAAAGAGACTCAGACATGCACGACCTGTTACGGAACCTGGGACTGCCCGATCGGGACGCCCGCTTCGTCAGTCTCTCGGCCGCGGAAGAAATTGGGCTGGTCGGCATATCCAGCGCACCGCGCAGCCTCCGGGTGCTGGTGGAGAATACCCTAAGGGCAGCTGCGACAGCAAAGGTCGGAAGTGCGGAGGATTCCCTTCGACAGGCCGTTCTGTCGGCGAACTCCCTGATCTCGGCGGCCACCGCGAACGGGCCGGTCAGCGAGGTCGAATTCAGGCCCACCCGACTCGTCCTGCAGGATCATTCGGGTATTCCGGTGCTGGCGGACCTGGCCTCGCTGCGCTCCATCATGGCCGACCGCGGCCTCGACCCGCGGCTGGCCCGGCCCGCGCTGCCGGTCGACCTGGTGGTCGACCACTCGGTCGAGGTGGCCTCCTGGGCGCGGCCCGACGCGCTCACCCTGAACATGCGCCGCGAGTACGAACTCAACGGGGAGCGCTACCGGTTCCTGCGCTGGGCCCAGCAGGAGATCAACGGGTTGCGGGTGGTGCCGCCCGGGCGCGGCATCGTGCACCAGATGCACCTCGAACACCTGGCCCGGGTCGTGATGCCGGACGGCGACGGGCTGATCGCCCCGGACACCGTCCTCGGCACCGACTCCCACACGCCGATGGTCGGCGCGCTCGGCGTCCTCGGCTGGGGCGTCGGCGGCATCGAGGCCGAGACCGTGCTGCTGGGCCACTCGGTCTCGCTGCTCAGCCCCCAGGTGATCGGTGTCCGGCTGACCGGTGAGCTGCCGGTCGGCAGCACCGCGACCGACCTCGCGCTCACCATGACCGAGTTCCTCCGGCAGGTCGGCGTGGTCGGCCGGTTCGTCGAGTTCTTCGGGCCGGGCGTCTCCACGCTCTCCGTCCCCGACCGGGCCACCCTGTCCAACATGGCGCCCGAGTACGGCTGCACGGTGGCCTTCTTCCCGGTCGACGACACGACCCTGCGCTACCTCGAACTGACCGGGCGCGGTGCCGACGAGATCCGGCTGGTCGAGGCGTACTGCAAGGAACAGGGCCTGTTCGCGGGCGTCGCCGGGGCGGGCGAACCGGACTTCGCCCGGGTGCTCGACTTCGACCTCTCCGCCGTGGAGCCGAGTGCGGCCGGGCCGCGCCGGCCGCAGGACCGGCTGCCGCTGGCCACCGTCCCGGCCAGCTTCCCCGAGCCGTCCGGGGCCGCGCTCGCGCGGGCCGCCGAGGGCCGGCGCGAGCTGGCCGACGGCGCCATCGCCATCGCCGCGATCACCAGCTGCACCAACACCGCGAACCCGCACTCGATGGTGACCGCCGGTCTGGTGGCCAGGAAGGCCGTGCAGCGCGGCCTGGCCGTCCCGTCCTGGGTGAAGACCAGCCTGGCCCCGGGCTCCCGGGCCGTGGTCCACTACCTGGAGGCGGCCGGCCTGCTCCCCGACCTGGAGAAGCTCGGCTTCTCGGTGGCGGGCTTCGGGTGCACCACCTGCATCGGCAACTCGGGCGGCCTCGCCCCCGAGGCCGAGGAGCGGGCCCGCACCGAGGGGGTCCGGCTGGCGGCGGTGCTCTCCGGCAACCGCAACTTCGAGGGCCGGATCCACCCGGACGTCGCCGCGGCCTACCTGGCCTCGCCGGCCCTGGTGGTCGCGTACGCCCTCGCCGGGACGGTGCTCGCCGACCTGACCAGCCGTCCGGTCGGCACCGACCCGGAGGGCGTGGAGGTCTTCCTCTCGGACCTGTGGCCCACCGCCGAGGAGATCGAGGAGGCGGTCGGCCGGGTCGCCCGGGAGCACTTCGTGTCGGAGAAGGAGTCGCTCTTCACCGGCGGCGCCGAATGGACCTCCCTGGAGCACCCCTCCGGCCCGGTGTACGACTGGCCGGGCGAGTCCGACTACCTGCTGCGCTCCCCGTTCTTCGACGGGCTCACGCACGCGCCGCTGTCCGACCTCGCCGCGGCCCGCGTCCTGGTGCTCACCGGCGACTCCACCACGACGGACCACATCTCGCCGGCCGGTGCCATCGGGGTCGACTCGCCCGCCGGGCGCTACCTCCGCGCCCTGGGCGTCGAACCGGCGCTGTTCAACTCCTACGGCTGCCGCCGCGGAAACCACGAGGTCCTGGTCCGCGGGACGTTCGCCAACCCGAAGTTCCGCAACCTGCTCACCCCCGACGTCCAGGGCAGCAGCACCCTGCACGTCCCCTCCGGCGAGCGGATGAGCATCCACGAGGCCGCGCTCGCCTACGCCGCCGACCGCGTCCCGGTCGTGGTCGTCGGCGGCAAGGACTACGGCTTCGGCAGCTCCCGCGACTGGGCCGCCAAGGGCCCGGCGCTGCTGGGCGTCCGCGCGGTGCTCGCGAAGAGCTTCGAACGGATCCACCGCAGCAACCTCATCGGGATGGGCATCGTGCCGCTGGAGTTCCCGCCCGACCAGGACGCCGGGACGCTCGGCCTGACCGGCCACGAGGCCCTGGACGTGATCGGGCTGGACGGGCTGGTGCCGCGCGGCACGGTGACCGTCCGCGCCCACTCCGCGGACGGCACGCTGCTGGCCGAGTGGCGGATGCTGGCCCGGGTGGACACCGCGGGCGAGCTGGAGTACGTCCGGCGCGGCGGGTTCCTGCGCTCGGTGGCGTCGGACCTGCTCGACGCCGACGCCTGACCCTCGGCGGCCGCGTCCGGGCCGACAGACCACCCGACACCGGTCACCGGAGTTCGCTCCCGCGTGGACCGGTGGTCAGCACCCTGTGGAGTAGACAGATGAGCACTATCTGGGACGTCGTGCGGCAGCAGGCCGACCACGACCCCACGGCCGTCGCGGTCCAGCGCGGGGACGGGTTCACGTCCTATCGAGAACTGACCGGCCTCGCCGCCGAGTTGGGCGACGCGATCGCGGCCGCGACCGGCCCCGGCCGGCTGCTCGCCCTGGACGCGGCCGACGGCTTCGCCGGGGCGGTGGCCTTCCTGGCCGCGGCCCGGGCCGGCTGCGCGGTCCTGCCGCTCAACCAGGAGAGCCCGGCCGCCCACCGCGCGGCCGTGCTCCGCGACGCGCGACCGGCGCTGACGATCCGTCACACCGGGACCGGCGGCTTCGCACTCGCCGAACCCGGGTCCGAGCCGGGGGTCGTGCCCAGGGACTCGGGCATGGACGGCACCGCCTACGTGATGTACACCTCGGGATCGACCGGCACCCCCAAGGGCGTCGCCGTCCCGCACACCGCGCTGCTGGACCGGCTGGCCGGGCTGGCCCGGGTGCCGGGGCTGACGGCGGGCGAGTCCGTCGTCTCGATGACCGCCCTGTCGTTCGACATCTCGCTCGCCGAGACCCTGCTGCCCCTGACGGTGGGCGCCCGGCTGATCGTCGCCCCGCCGATGGCCCGGGTGGACCCGGAGGCCTTCATCGCCTTCCTCGCCGACCACCGGCCGGACGTCGTCCAGGCCACGCCCTCGTTCTGGCGGCTCGCCCTGGCCGGGGGCTGGCCGGGCTCCCCGGCCAGCCGGCTCTGGTCCGGCGGCGAGGCCCTCTCCCCCGCGCTGGCGGCGGACCTGCTCCCGGCCGGCCGCGAGCTGTGGAACCTCTACGGCCCGACCGAGGCGACGATCTGGGCGACCGCCGCCCTGGTGAAGGACCCGGAGGCGGTCTCCCTGGGCGACCCGCTGCCCGGGACGTCCGTCCTGCTCGTCGCCGAGGACGGGCCGGACGGCGAGCCCGGCGCCGTCGTCGACGAGCCGGGGACGGAAGGCGAACTCCTGCTGCTGGGCGCGGGACTGGCGGAGGGCTACCTCGACCGGGACGACCTCACCCGGCGGGCCTTCCGGTCGCTCCCGACGCCGCTCGGCGAGCGGCGCGCCTACCGCACCGGCGACCGGGCCCGGTACCGGGCGGACGGCTCCCTGGAGTACCTCGGCCGCACCGACGGCCAGGTCAAGCTCCGAGGTCACCGGATCGAACTCGGCGAGATCGAGGCGGCGCTGGAGCGTCACCCCGCGGTGAGCCAGGCGGCCGTCGTGCTGCGCGACGCCGGACTGCCCTCCGTCCACGTCGCGGCGTTCCTGGTCACGACGGACGGGGTGGACGGGCGGGAGCTGCGCCGGTGGCTGCGCGGCCAGCTGCCGCCCAGCCACCACCCCCGGTCGCTGACGATCAGGGACGCCCTGCCGCGCACGGCGGCGGGCAAGGTCGACCGGGTGCGGCTGGCCACCGAATGAGCACCGGCCGACCGCACGGATCACCGGCGCCGTCCGGCCGCGGCGACAGCGCGAAGGAGAAGGGGAAGACGATGAACGACCCAGTGGGCCCGGTGGCGCAGGGCCCGGGCGGCGAGCGGCTGCTCGTCATCGGGTGGCGCACCCTCACCACCGCGTACCTGGAGGAACTCGGGTGCGAGGTGACGTGGGTGATGCAGCCGGCCGAGGTGGCGGCGGCCCGGCAGAGCGGCTTCACCGGCCGGATCGTCACCGTGGCGGACCACACCAGCGTCGAGCAGCTGCTCGCCGCGCTGACCCGCCACGGGCTCGCGCCGGACGCGTTCACCGCCATCGGCACCGACCACGAGTTCGCCCTGGTGGCCACCGCGGCCGTGGCCGCGACCGGCGGCGTCCGCGGGGTCGACCCGCGCACCGCCGTGCTGCTGCGCGACAAGTACGCGCAGAAGCAGGCGCTGCGGGCCGCCGGTGTGCACACCGCGAACGCCGCGCTCGTCGACAACCTGGCGGAGCTGCTCGAACCGCCGATCCCGTTCCCGGTGGTGGTCAAGCCCCTGCTCGGCGCCTCCACCCAGGACACCTGGGCGCTGCGGGAGCGGGCCGACCTGGAGGCGCTGCTCAAGGAGCGCGGCGAGCGCCGCTGGGGCCCGTGGTGCGTCGAGGAGTTCATGCCGGGCCGGGAGCTGGAGATGGACGGTGTGGTGCGCGGCGGCGAGGTCGTCGCGCTCACCGTGTCCCGCTACCTGGAGAACCTCATCGAGCTCCGCGACGGGGCGCTGGTCGGCGCCCTCCACCTGCACCCGGGCGAGCACCCCCGCGTCTACCGGCAGGCCCACGAGCTGGTGAGCCGCAGCCTCGGCGTGCTGGGGCACCGGGACGGCGTGTTCCACCTGGAGGCCTTCGACCAGGGCGACCGGCTGGCGTTCAGCGAGTGCGGCGGCCGCACCGGCGGCGGCCTGATCCGCGAGGCCCTGGAGGCCAGGAACGGCCTGGCGCTGATGCGGGAGTGGGCCAGGGCGCTGGCCGGCCGCCCGTTCGCCGGACCGGCCGGACCGGACAGCGGGCTCTGCCACGGCTGGGTGCAACTGCCCGCGCCGGTCGGCCGAGTGGAGAGCGCGCCGACCACCGCGGAGCTGCTCGCGCTGGAAGGCGTCCTGCAAGCCACGGTCGACCTCGCGCCCGGCAAGGTGATGGCCGACATCACCACGGGGAGCCACATCCGGGGCGGGCGCGTCCTGGTCGGGGCGCCGACCGAGCAGGACACCGAGCGCTGCCTGCGCGCGGCCGCGGCCTGGTTCACCGACCGGGTCGTGGTCGCACCCCCCGGAGCCGGCCGGAGCTGACCTCGGACCGGTGGCGGGGCGGGCCGCCCGCCCCGCCACCGACCGGGCGGCCGGGCCCGGGCGACCGGCGTCGCCCGGGCCCGTGATCCCCTCAGAAATCCTGCGACAGGTGCTTGGTGATGCTTTCCTGGAAAGGCTCGTGCATCAGGATCGGAAGGGTGCTGCGCACGTCGAAGGTCTCGGCCTCCGCGTGCGGCAGAAGTGCCTTCCAGTGCGGCTCGAAATGCGGCTCACCGGTCCTGGTCTGGAATACCACCGCGCGGCCGTCGAACGGCCGCGGCTCATTCCTGGCCTGGGCGAAGGCGATCGCCGCCCAGACCGCCTGGAACCACAGCAGATCGGCCGGGTCCTCGTGGTCGTCGTAGTAGGCGACGTCCTCGGCCTGGAGTTTCCGCAGCACTTCCGGCGCGGATTCGACGAGGTCGGCCACGCCGAACCGTTCCTTGAGATAGGCGATGCGCAACCGGTAGAGGTCCTCCAGTCCGTCGCCGGGCGAAAGGTCCGAGGGAACCGTCGACGGAATGGTGTTGACGAATGCCGTGAAAGCGACCTGCCGGCCCGTCGCGGTCAGCCGGCGGGCCATTTCCAGGGCGATCATCCCGCCGTTGCACAGGCCGCCGAGCAGGTACGGGCCCTCCGGCTGGATCTCCAGGAGCTCGGCGAGGTAGCCCTCGGCGAGCTCGCCGACCGAGGTCTGCACCCGCTCGCGCCGCACCAGCGCCGGGTGCTGGAAGCCGTAGAGCGGCCGGCCCGCGCGGATCCGGTCGGCCAGCGGCCGGAGGTAGCCGATGTTCCCGGTGCCCCAGTGGACCCAGAAGAACGGCTCCCGCTCGCCCTCCGCGAGCCGGATGGCGGCCGCCGGGCGCCCCGCGCTCCACGGGCTGACCGCGTCGGCCCACAGGGACGCGAAGGAGGGCTCGCTCCTGGCGGCGACCGGCCGGCCGGCGCCACCGCCGAGGAAGTCGACGAGCTCGCCGAAGGTCCGGTTCTCGAACACGTCCGTGACCGTGAGGTGGAGGCCGTGCTCGCGCAGCTCGTTGACCATCTGCAGGGCCAGGAAGGAGTAGCCGCCCAGATCGAAGAAATCGTCCCCGGAATCGAAGTCGACTTCGAGCAGATCCGCCCAGGTCCGCCGCAGGACCTCCTCCACGGCCTCCCGTGATCCGTCCGCCATCCGCACAGAATCGACCGACATCGCCCCTCCTCGTCGAAGAATCCGACCTACTCGCCCAACATAACACCCCGCCCGACCGAGCGGATCAATGAATTTCGGGCGGGCGCCCCCGTCATTTTTTCCGAACTCACAGTTCGTATGCGATTTACCATGCCTTTCCGGCGGCTTGGCCCGGTTTGCGCGGAATTCGCGGGACAGCCGGGCGCGCACACTTGTATGCTCCGGATGGCCGGCCGCGGAATTTGTCACGGCCCGGCCGAACGCGACGGCGCGAGGAAAGGATGTGGCCGTGTCGAGGGAAGACATGGTGACGGTCGACCAGGATGTCCTCACCTTGGTGCTGGAGGTCTTCTCGGACGTCCTGGAGGAGGACGACCTGCCCGGGGACGTGCCCTTCACCGTCCTGGGCGGCTCGTCCCTGGACGCCACGCTGGTGTGCGCCCGGGTCGGCAACAAGCTGGACTTCCCCGTCCCGCTGTCCCTGCTGGCCTCGCACCCCACGGCGGAGGGCTTCGCGACGGCCCTGACCCGGGACCGCGCGCGGGCCGCCGACGAGCGGCCCGCCGAGCCGGCGCCCGCGGCGGGCCCCGGGCAGGCCGCGGTCCGGCTCACCCCGATGCAGACCAGCTTCCTGACCCAGCACCTGATGGACCCGGGCGACCGCGCACCCCACCTGATGTTCACCTGGGCCCTCACCGGCGAACTGGACCTGCCGGCGCTGCGGGCCGCCCTGCAGGACGTCCACCACCGCCACGAGCCGCTGAACAGCCGCTACCTGGCACGCCGTCAGGCGGTCGCGGAGCCCGGCGCCACGGCCGAGGTCGAGGTCCTGGAGCTGCCGGAGGCCGCGACCGAGAGCGCGGCCCTGGACAGCACCCGGGCCGCGCTGAGCGGGGACCTGGACCTGGCCGCCGGCCGGGTCTGGCGGGTCGCGACAGCCCGGGCGGCCGACCCGGGCAGCCACGTCCTGCGCGTACTGGCCCACCACATCGCCTTCGACGGCTGGTCCGAGTCCGTCCTCGCCGCCGACCTCGGGGCCTGCTACGACGCGCGGCTGCGCGGGCACCGGCCCGACCTGCCCCCGGTCGCCGGCCCGGCCGAGCGGGCCCGGCTCCGGGAGCGCCAGGAACAGTTACGGCAGGGCGAGTTGGAGCGCCAGCGGGCCTTCTGGACGCAGACCCTGGCCGGCACCCCCGAGTTGGCGTTCCCCGCCGCGGGCGGGGCCGGGCAGGCCAGGTTCACCACCACGCTCGACGACGGCGAACTCGCCGCCGTCGACGCCCTCGCCGCCCGGCACGGCGTCACCCGCTTCGCGGTGCTGCTCACCGTCTACGACCGGGCGCTCGCCGAGGTCACCGGGCAGCAGGACTACGGCATGGGGTTCCCGGTCGCCCGGCGGTGGGATCCGGCCCTCGCCAACGTGATCGACTGCTGCGTCGACTCCGTCTGCCTGCGCACGGACCCGGCGACCCGCTACGGAACGGTCGGCCTCGCCGAGGCGCTGCGCGGCACGGCCGCCCGGCTGTCCGCCGCCTACGCCGCGACCGACGTCTCCTTCCCCGAGGTGGTGCGCTGGACGAACCCGCCCCGCACCGGCCGCGCTCCGCTCTTCCAGAACATGTTCGCGCTGCAGGACAACGAGGTCGGCGAGCTGCGGATGCACGGCCTCGCGGCCCGCCGCGTCGTCGAGCCGTACCTCGACCTGCCCACCGAACTGCACACCGAAGCGACACCGCTCGGCGGGGGCCGGCTCTCGGTCTCGGTCGGCTGCCGACTGGAGCGGGTGCCCGAGGACACCGCACGCCTGCTCTTCGCCGCCTTCCTCCGCCACGTGCGGGCGCTGCCCGCATGAGCGCGGACGGCGCCGACGGAAGGCCGGGCCTGCCCGCCCGGGTGCTCCGGGCCGTGACGGGTGGCGTGCCCGCCCCCGGACCGGCCCGGCGGCTGGCGGTCGGCCAGCTCGTCGACTCGGTCGGGTTCGGGATCAACCTGCTCACCCTGCCGTTCTTCCTGGCGCGGGTGGTCGAGCTGCCCGCCGCGCAGGTCGGCCTGGTGCTCAGTGTCGGCGGCGCGATCGGGGTCTGGGCCGGTGTCCCGGTCGGCCACGTCGCCGACCGCCTGGGGCTGCGCCGGGTCCTGGTCTGCGCCTACCTGCTGCACTTCGTGGTCGCCGCGGTGACGCCGTTCGCCCGCTCCTTCGGCACCGCGGCCGCGGTGGTGGGCCTGACCAGCTTCTGCTTCGAGGGGTCACGGGCGGTCCGGCATGCCGTGATCGCCCGCACCGCCGGGCCGCAACGCGCCACCTTCCGGGCGCAGTTGAGGTCGATCACCAACATCGGGGTGGCACTGGGCTCGGTCCTCGCCGGTGTCGCGACCCAGATCGGCAGCACGGCGGCCTTCTGCGTCGCGCTCTGGGGCAAGGCGCTCTGCCTGCTGCTCGTGGCCGCGATCCAGTCCACCCTCCCGGCGTACGAGGCCCTGCCCCCGGCGGCCCCCGGCGCGGAGGCCGGCGGGGCGCAGCGCCGCTCGGTCGCCCTGAAGGACGTCCCCTACCTGGCGGTGACCACGCTGAACGCGGTCCTGTTCATGTCGGGACAGGTCCTCACCCTCGGCATCCCGCTCTGGATCGCGTCGCGGCACGCCGCGCCGGGCTGGATGTCCGCGGCCCTGCTGCTCACCAACACGGTGATCGTGGTGGTGTTCCAGGTCCGGATGACCCGCGGCATCGACTCGCCGGGCACGGCCGGCCGGGCCTGGGTGCGGTCGGGGCTGGCGCTGTTCCTCACCTGCGCGGTGCTCGCCGCCACCGACTCGGTGCCGGTCACGGTGTCCGTCCCGCTGTTCTTCCTCGCGCTCCTGATGTTCACGGCCGCCGAGATGTGGCACTCGGCCGGCAGTTTCGAGCTCGCCCTCGGCCTCGCCCCGCGCCACGCCTCGGCCCAGTACCAGGGCGTGTTCAACCTGGGCGAGGGCATCGCCACCGCGCTCGGCCCGGCCGCGATCGCCCTGTGCGTGACGGTGGGCGGGCCGGGCTGGATCGGCCTGGGGCTGGTCTTCGCCGGCTGCGGGCTGCTCGCCCCCCTGGCGACCGACTGGGCCCGCCGGACCCGCTCACCGGACGAGCCGCTGCCGGAACCGGGCGCGAGCCCGGACCAGGTCAGCGCGTAGCGCCCCACGAGCCCTACGAGCCCTACGAGTTCCACCACCGACCCGACTCTCTGGCAGGAGTGCACCCTCATGACGGACGACACCGTCGCATCCGGCTTCTCCGTTCTGGTCAACGATCCGGGCCGGCACTGCCTCTGGCCCGCCGGAACGGACGTTCCGGCGGGCTGGCGGCAGGCGCTTCCCGGGGCCACGAAGGAGGAGTGCCTGGAGTACGTCCGGCGGAACTGGGCGGACATCCGCCCGGCGGGCGCGGACGCCGACGCCGCGGCCGGGACCGCCGACGCCGACGCCACCGCGGCCGCCGCCGACGAGCGGCACGAACCGCTGATCCGCGTCTTCGAACGGACCGCCGCCCGGGCCCCCGAGGCCGTCGCGGTGATCGACGGCAAGGTGGAGCTCACCTACCGCGAGCTGAACGCCCGGGCCAACCGGCTGGCCCGCCGGCTGATCGCCCGGGGGGCGAAGCCGGAGGAGGTCGTGGTGATCCTCCTGCCGCGCGGCCACGAGGCGGTCGTGGCGCTGCTCGCCGTCCTCAAGACCGGCGCGGCGTACGTCCCGGTCGACCCGGTCTACCCCGGCGCCAGGGTCGAGTTCATGGTCCGGGACGCCGGGCCGGTGTGCGTGATCGGCCCGCGCGAGGGGATCGACGGCGCCGCGATCCCGGCCGGCCTCCTGCTGGCCGAGGACGACGGCTCGGTGCCGCTGCGGGCCGGGGACCACGAGGACGTCTCGGCGTCCGAGCGGGGCCGCGAACCGGCGCCCGGCGACGCCGCCTACGTCATCTACACCTCGGGCTCCACCGGCCGCCCCAAGGGCGTGGTGATCGAGCACCGCTCGCTGCGGCACTACCTCGGGTGGGCGGCCGACTCCTACCCGGGGGCCCGGGTGTCGTCCCTCCTGCACTCCTCGCTGAGCTTCGACCTCAGTGTCACCGCGCTGTTCCTGCCGCTCCTGCACGGCGGCTGCGTGCACGTGGCCGCGCTGGCCGACGACCTCACGACCCGGGAGAACCTGGACCGGGTGCCGATCGGTTTCCTCAAGGTCACCCCCAGCCACCTGGCCCTGCTCGCCCTGCTGCCGCCCCGGTTCTCCCCGTCCGGCCAACTCGTCGTGGGCGGCGAGCAGTTGCTCGGCGGCATGCTGGCCGACTGGCGGCTGCGAAACCCCCTGGTCGAGGTCGTGAACGAGTACGGCCCCACGGAGACGACGGTGGGCTGCATGGAGCACGCCGTCCGGCCCGGCGACCGGGTCGACGAGGGGCCGGTGCCGATCGGCCGGCCGGCCCCGGGGGTGCGCGTCCACGTGCTGGACGAGCGGCTCCGCCCGGTGCCCCCCGGCCAGGAGGGCGAACTGTGCATCGCGGGCGAGGGCGTCGCCCGCGGGTACGCGCGGCGGCCCGACATCACCGCGGAGCGGTTCGTCGCCGACCCGTTCGGTGCGCCGGGCAGCTGGATGTACCGGTCCGGGGACCTCGCCCGGCAGCTCCCGGACGGCCGGCTGGAGTACCTCGGCCGGATGGACGACCAGGTCAAGGTGAACGGCTTCCGGATCGAGCTCGGGGAGGTCGAGGCCGTCCTCGGCCGCCACCCGGGCGCGGCCCAGGTCGCGGTGGCGGTCTCGGCGGGGCGCCGCAAGGGCGGCCGGCTGATCGCCTACGTGGTCCCCCGCCCGGACGGCCCGCAGCCCGCCCCGGCCGAGCTGCGGGCGCTGGCGGCCACCGTGCTCCCCGACTACATGGTCCCGGCCGGCTACCTGCTGCTGGACCGGCTCCCGCTCACCCCGAACGGAAAGCTGGACCGGTCGGCCCTGCCCGCCCCGGACTTCCGCCGCTGCCCCGGGATCACCGGCCTGCTCCCGGACGGGGCCGGGGCCTGAGCTCACGCCGCCGGGAGCGCCGCCGGCCCGGTCGGCCGCGCTCCCGGCGGTGGCTCCCACCGATGGACCGTCAACAGACCTTTGACATTCCGCTTGAAGTCATACAGTCTTCTCGCCATGTCCGACCGTCACCCGATCGAGTGCGCCGCCATCGAGCTGGCGCTGATCGGCGTGGCCACGCACTGCGTCTCCGACAACCTCTGTCGCTGAATCCGCCTGCCCCGACGCGTTGCGGCGATCGCCGCCTCGGGGCATCGCCCCTTCCCGCGGGCGCGGTGCCGCTCACTCCTTTCCCAGGCCTCACCGCCGCCCGCCTTCCTCCGTGCACCATCGGTAGCGAAAGGCCCCTTTTCCGATGTCTCGACCCACCTCCACCGCGCGCCGCCTCGCCGCGGCAACCGCCACCGTCGCCCTGGTCGTCGGAGCCGCGGCGTGCGGACCGAAGACAGACGGCGGCGGGAGCACCGGCAAGGACGCCGCACCGCAGCGGGGCGGCACCCTCACCGTCCTCAACCAGAACCCGGAGGACCAGTTCGACCCGGCCCGGCTGTACACCTCCGGCGGCGGCAACGTGCCCTCCCTGGTCTTCCGCACCCTCACCACCCGCAACCGGGTCGACGGCGCGGCCGGCACCAAGGTCGTCCCGGACCTCGCCACCGACACCGGCACCCCGTCCGAGGGCGCGACGGTGTGGACCTTCCACCTCAAGGACGGCCTCACCTACGAGGACGGGTCGCCGATCACCACCGCCGACATCAAGTACGGCATCGAGCGCTCATTCGCTCCGGAACTCTCCGGCGGCGCACCCTACTTGAGGGACTGGCTGGCCGGCGCCGCGAACTACCAGGGCCCCTACAAGGACGGCGGCGGCCTGGACGCCGTCCAGACCCCGGACGAGAAGACCATCGTCTTCCGCCTCGCCAAGCCCGAGGGCGACTTCCCGTACCTGGCCACCCAGACGCAGTTCGCGCCCGTCCCGAAGGCCAAGGACACCGGGACGAAGTACCAGGAGCACCCCGTCTCCTCCGGCCCCTACCGGGTCGTCAAGAACGAGAACGACGGCGCGCACCTCGTCCTCGAACGCAACCCCCACTGGTCCGCGGCGACCGACGACCAGCGCAAGGCCTACCCGGACACCGTCGACGTCCAGTCCGGGCTCGACCCGGCGGTGATCAACCAGCGGCTCTCCGCCGGCACCGGCACCGACGCGGCCGCCGTCACCACCGACACCAACCTCGGCCCCTCCGAACTCGCCCAGGTGAAGGACGACAAGACACTCGCCGCCCGGGTCGGCACCGGCCACTTCGGCTACGTCAACTACCTGGCCTTCAACCCCAAGGTGAAGCCCTTCGACAACCCCAAGGTCCGGCAGGCCGTCGCCTACGCCCTCAACCGCACCTCGGTCGTCAACGCCGCCGGCGGCTCCTCGCTCGCCGAGGCCGCCACCACCTACCTGCCCGCCCAGGAGACCTTCGGCTACACGCCGTACGACCCATTCCCGGCCGGCCCCGCGGGCAACCCGGACAAGGCCAGGGAGGTGCTGAAGGAGGCCGGCTACCCGGACGGCCTGACCATCACGCTCACCCACTCCACCGAGGCCGGGAAGGGCTACGGCCCGAACCTGGCCACCGCCGTCCAGGACGGGCTGAAGGCGGCCGGGATCACCGTCAAGCTCGAAGCCCTGGACTCCACCCGGTACTCCAAGACGATCCACACCGTCGCCACCGAGCCCGGCTTCTTCCTCTCCGGCTGGGGCGCCGACTGGCCGTCCGGCGGCCCGTTCCTCGCGCCGATCTTCGACGGCCGGCAGATCGTCACCGACTGCTACAACTTCAACTCCGCGCAGCTGGACGACGCTTCGGTGAACGACGAGATCGACCGGATCAACAAGATCACCGACCACGCCGAGGCCGCCAAGCGCTGGGGCGCCCTGGACCAACGGATCGGCGAACAGGCCCTGACCGTCCCGCTGTTCCACCCCGTCTACAAGCGGCTGTACGGCAAGGACGTCCGCAACATCGTGATCAGCGACTGGACCGGCGTGCTCGACATCTCCCAGGTCGCGGTCAAGTAGCGGGCGGGACCGGACGGATCGGTCGAACCACCATGGCACCACAGGAAATCGAAGCCGGGGAGGCCCGCACGGCCTCCCCGGCCGCCGGGGGGCGACAGGTGTGGCGGCGGCTGCTCGCGCGGCGCACCGTCCGCGCCGCCGCCCTCGTCATCACCCTGCTCGTCCTGGTCGCGGCGGCGGCACCGCTGCTCGCCGCGATCGAGGGCCAGGACCCCACCGGCTACCACAACGACCTGCTCGACTCGGCGGTCGGCGGCGTGCCCACCGGCTCCTTCGGCGGCGTCAGCACCGAGCACTGGCTGGGCGTCGAACCGGGCACCGGGCGGGACGTGTTCGCCCGGCTCGTCCACGGCGCCCGGATCTCGCTGCTCGTCGCGGTCGGCGCCACCCTCGTCCAGGTCGCCGTCGGCGTCCTGCTCGGCCTCGCCGCGGGCCTCGGCAGCCGGCTGCTCGACCAGCTGATCGGCAACACCACCGAGGTGATGCTCGCGCTCCCCTCGCTCGTCTTCGCCATCTCGCTGATGGCGGTCGTGCCCGCCGACTTCCCCCGCCCGCTCCTGCTGACCCTGGTCATCGGGCTGCTGGGCTGGGCCGGCACCTCCCGGCTGGTCCGGGCCCGGACGCTGAGCCTGCGCGGGCTCGACCACGTCGCCGCGGCCCGGCTCGCCGGCGCCACCCGGTGGCGGATCGCCCGCCGGGAGCTGCTGCCGTCGCTGGCCGCGCCGGTCCTCACCTACGCGGCGGTGCTGCTGCCGACCAACGTGGTCTCCGAGGCCGGGCTGTCCTTCCTCGGCGTGGGCGTCAAGCCGCCGACCTCGTCCTGGGGCCAGATGCTCTCCGGCGCGACCACCTGGTTCCGCGCGGACCCGATGTACGTGCTGCTCCCGTCCGCGCTGCTGTTCGCCACCGTGCTCGCCTTCACCGTGCTCGGCGACGCCGTCCGCACCGAGCTCGACCCCCGCGCGGCCTCCCGGCTCCGGGTCGGCACGGCGTCCGGGCCGGCCGGTCCGGCCGGCACCACCGAGGAGGCCGCCGGATGACCCGCTTCCTGCTCCGCAAGGCCCTCGGCCTGGTCGGCGTCCTGCTCGCGCTCTCCGTCCTGATCTACGCCGTCTTCTACCTCGCCCCCGGCGACCCGGCCCAGCTGGCCTGCGGCGAGAAGTGCAGCCCCGCCCAGGTCCTCCAGGTGCGCGAGCGGCTCGGCCTCGACGCGCCGGTGCACCTGCAGTACGCGCACTTCCTCCAGGGCATCGTCGCCGGCCGCGACTTCAGCGCCGGAACGGGCCCGCTGCACTGCCCGGCGCCCTGCCTGGGCGTCTCCTACCGCAGCGGCGAGCAGGTCACCGACATGATCGCCGCCCGGCTCCCGGTGACGGCCTCGCTCGCGTTCGGCGCGATGGTGATCTGGCTGGTCCTCGGGGTCGGCACCGGGCTGCTCTCGGCGCTGCGCCGGGGCCGGCTCGGCGAGCGGCTGCTGACCGCGCTCACGCTGGCCGGCACCGCCGTCCCGGTGTTCGTCATCGGCCTGGTGCTGCTGATCGTCCTGTGCGCCCAGCTCCAGTGGCTGCCGTTCCCGAGCTACACCCCGCTGACCGAGGACCCGCAGCAGTGGTTCTGGGGCCTGCTGCTGCCCTGGTTCTCGCTCGCGCTCATGGAGTCCGCCAAGTACGCCCGGCTGACCCGCTCGTCCATGCTGGAGACCCTCGCCGACGACCACATCCGGACCTTCCGGGCGTACGGCGTCAGCGAGCGGCGCCTGGTGACCGGGCACGCGCTGCGCGGCGCGCTCACCCCGGTGATCGCGCTCACCGCCCTGGACCTCGGGACGATGTTCGGGTCCGCCGTGCTGACCGAGTCGCTGTTCGGCCTCCCGGGGCTCGGCAAGCTGCTGGTGACCTCGGTGAGCCTGATCGACCTGCCGACGGTCGTCGGCCTGACCCTGGTCACCGGGTTCTGCGTGGTCGTCGCCAACGTCGTCGCGGACGTGCTGTACGCGGTGACCGACCGAAGGGTGGTCCTGACGTGAGCCCCGAACCCCTCGTCCAGGTCGAGGGCCTGGTCGTCGACTTCCCGGTCGACGACGGCCACGTGCGCGCCGTCGACGGTGTGGGCTTCGCCCTGGAGGCCGGGCAGGCGCTCGGCATCGTCGGCGAGTCCGGCTCCGGCAAGAGCACCGTCGCCCACGCCCTGCTCGGCCTCCACCGCGGCACCGGGGCCCGGACCGGCGGCTCGGTGCGGGTCGCCGGCGTCGACGCCGTCACCGCCGAGGGCGAGGAACTCCGGCGCCTGCGCGGCGGGTTGGCCGCCATGGTGTTCCAGGACCCGCTCTCCGCCCTCGACCCGTACTACGCGGTCGGCGACCAGATCGCCGAGGTCGTCCGGGTCCACCGGCCGGTCTCCCGCCGCGCCGCCCGGGCCCGGGCCGTCGACGTGCTCGACCGGGTCGGCATCGCCGACGCGGCACGGCGCTCCCGCTCACGCCCGCACGAGTTCAGCGGCGGCATGCGCCAGCGGGTGCTGATCGCGATGGCCCTGGCCTGCGAGCCGCGGCTGCTGGTCGCCGACGAGCCGACGACCGCGCTGGACGTCACCGTCCAGGCCCAGGTCCTCGACCTGCTGCACGAGTTGCGCACCGAGACCGGGGCCGGGCTCGTCCTGGTCACTCACGACCTGGGCGTGGTCGCCGGCAGCGTCGACCGGGTGCTGGTGATGAAGGACGGCCGCGCGGTGGAACACGGCCCGGTCACCGAGGTGCTGGGTGCTCCCCGCGAGCCGTACACCCGGGCGCTGCTGTCGGCGGTGCCCCGGGTCGACGCTGCGGCGGTCCCGGGCGCTGCGGTGGTCCCGGGCGCCCGGGTGTCCGCGGCCGGGCCCGCCGGGGGCGAGGTGCTGCTCGAAGCCACCGGCCTGCGGCGGGAGTTCGCCGTCCGCGGCGGCCTCGGCCGGCGCGCCGCCCCGGTCACCGCCGTGGACGGCGTCTCGCTCACGGTGCGGGCCGGCGAGACGCTGGGCGTCGTCGGCGAGTCCGGCTCCGGCAAGACGACCCTCGGGCGGATGCTCGTCCGGCTGCTGGAGCCGACCGGCGGCCGCCTCCACTACCGCGGCCGGGACATCGGGGCGCTCGGCGAGCGGGAGCTGCGTCCGCTCCGCCGGGAGCTGCAGATGGTCTTCCAGGATCCGGTGTCCTCGCTCAACCCGCGCCGCAGCATCGGGGAGTCCGTCGCCGACCCGTTGCGCGTCGCGGGCGAGCGCGACGAGCGCCGCATCCGCGCGCGGGTCGGCGAACTCCTCGAACGCGTGGGCCTGGACCCCGGCTGGTACCACCGCTATCCGCACGAGTTCTCCGGCGGCCAGCGCCAGCGGGTCGGCATCGCCCGGGCCCTGGCACCCGAACCGCGGCTGATCGTCTGCGACGAGCCGGTGTCCGCCCTGGACGTCACCACGCAGGCCCACGTGGTCTCGCTGCTGGGCGAGTTGCAGCGCGACCTCGGCCTCGCCCTGGTCTTCATCGCGCACGACCTGGCCGTGGTCCGGCAGGTCAGCGACCAGGTCGCGGTGATGCGGGCCGGCCGGATCGTGGAACAGGGCGACGCCGACACGGTGTACGGCTCCCCCCAACACCCGTACACCAAGGGCCTGCTGGCCGCCGTCCCGGTCCTGGACCCGGCGGAGGCCACCGCCCGCCGGCACGCCCGCCTGGCCTCCGCCGGCGCCTGAGGAGGCGCCGGGCGGGCACCGGCTCAGCGCCCCGACAGGCGGCGCCAGCGCGGCAGTTCGGTGCCGCAGCAGGCGAGCGCGAGGAGGCCGACGAGGACCGCCGCCCAGGCCGGGAACAGCAGGCAGGCGGCGGTGACGGCCCCGGCGAGCTGGGCGAGCACCATCAGCACGGTGACCCAACCGGGCACGGCGATGACCGTGGCCGGCTTGTCACCGGGGGTCTGCAGCAGGGACGGGACGCCGATCAGCAGCACGTCCACGCCGATCGCCAGCGGGATCGAGTGCGGCCAGAGCGCGATCGGCAGCCCGATCCAGCCGACCAGTTCCAGCCCGGCTCTCAGCCCGGTCGCGTACCAGGGCTCGGACTGCTCGTTCCCCATGGCGTCCCCCCGTCGACGAGTGCCGCGGCAGCGTAGCGCGGCGGCCCGGGGCACGCCAGGGGTACGTGCGGCCGGAGGCCGTTCAGTCGGCCGGGGCGCGACGCACGGTGAGCATGTCCTGGGTGTGGCCGATCAGGTAACTCCCGTTCGGCTGGCCGAAGTTCCGCCGCACGTACGCGGCGAGCGCGGCCCGGGACGGGCGGGGGTCGAGGGTGGCCAGGTCGGCGACGTTGACCATGAACTCGGCGACGTCCACCGCCTCGTCCAGGTGCGGCGTGCGGTAGTGCAGGTCGAGGGTCTCCAGGGCCTGGTGGTCGGCCGGGTGCCGCTCGCGGAGCCGGGCGGCGAGCGGGCGCAGGTCGTAGCGGGCGCCGGTGAAGTGGGCGGCCATCCGCATGCAGGGGCTCTCCGGGTTCTGCAGGACGACCAGCACGGTACCGCCGGGGACCGTCCAGCCGCGGGCGCGGTCGACGGTGGTCAGCCACTGCGCTTCGGGGACGTAGTAGAGCATGTGGGAGAGGTGGACGAGGTCGGCCGGCTCCGGCGGCCGGGCCCGGTCCACCGGCTCCGGGAGGACGAGCGCGCCCGGGCAGGCGGTGCGCAGCTTCTCGCGCATGGCCGCGCTGGGCTCGATGGCGACGGTGCGCTCGAAGGAGCGGGCGAGGTGGGCGGTGGTGCGGCCCTCGCCGGCGCCGACGTCCAGCAGGACCCGGCGGTGCGGCAGGGCGGCCACCACCTCGCTCAGCCGGGCGTGGGTGAGCGGCTTCTCGTCCGTGCCGGCGAGGAAGAGTTCGAAGGCGCGGCGGTAGTCGGCGCCGGTGACGTCGAGCACCCGGACCGGATCGTCGTCCGTGGTCGTCGGGTTCATCGGTGGCCTCCGCGGGGTGTGGGCGATGTCGGCCCATTCCAGCGGGGTGCGGCGCCGCCCGGCTGCAGGGACGTTCCTGCCTGCGTGTCGCGCACCGCTCGCCCGGCCGCCGGCCCGGGCGGGCGGTGCGGCGCCCGGTCGGCCCGCGGACGTCACCGCCGGGCGTCACCGCCGGTCGGCGAGCGGGAGGGTGAGGACGTGGACCAGGCCGCCCGCCGGGTTGTCCGCGAGGGCGATCCGCCCGCCGCCGGCCGCCGCCAGGCGCCGCGCCGCGTCCGGCAGGCCGTGGTCCCGGGCGGGCGCGGCGGCGAGCACCCAGGCCTTGGCCTCACCGGCCAGGTCCGGCCCCCGGTCCACGACCCGGACCCGCAGCACCCGCGGGCCTCCGGTCGGGCCGGCCTCCACACCGGCGCGCACCAGCACCCGGGCGCCGGGCGGGGTGCGCAGCCACGCGGAGCGCACCACCGCGGCCAGCGCCCGCTCCAGGGCGCCCCGCTCGACGGGTACCGGCGGCAGCCCCGGCGGTACCCGGACGGTGACGGCGGCCTGCGGCATCGCGGCGAGCGCCGAGCGGACGGCCGACGCCACGTCGGCCCAGCCCGGCGGGGCGGGCCGGCCGCCGCTCCCGGCCCCGGACGCCTCTCCCCGGACGGCGGACGGCCGCCCGAGGACGGCGCCGGAGAGCACCCCCCACCCGCGCCGCCGCGCCGGTACCCGGCACCGGTCGCAGCCGCTTTCGATCGGACATCTCGACATTGCCCGATCGTGCCCGGGCGAAGCTGAGGTTTTGATGAGGCGTCCGGCCCGGACCCGGCCCCGGGCACCGGGGCGGGCGGCCGGATCCTCACCGGAACTTCTGGTAGGCCCGGGCAGGCTGGCGGGCACCGCCGACCTCGGGAGCCCCGACCTGCGGCCGGTCGCGGCCGGCACCACCTGCTGAGCGCGGCGGCCGCCAGGGGCGGGGCGTTCCGGTGCCCCGCCCCCGGCGGCCGGTCTCAGGCCAGCAGCCCGGCTTCCGGGGCAGCCGCGGGCCGGGGCAGCGCGGTGACGTTACTGCGGGCGTGCAGGACGGCGGCGCCCAGCGGGAGCGGGCTCTGGTCGAGGAGCCGCAGCCCGGCGTCGGCGAGCAGCCGGGCGTAGTGGTCGGCGCGGCGCTCGCGGCCGCCGGTGTTGCACATCATGTGCAGGTCCCAGGCGGTGGCCAGCGAGGTGGAGCCGTCCGCGGGCAGGACGCGTTCGATGATCAGCAGGTCGGCGTGGGCCGGCATCGCCCGGGCGCAGTGCCGCAGGATCTCGGCGCAGCGGGCGTCGTCCCAGTCGTGCAGGACACGGGAGAGGACGTAGACGTCGCCGCCCGGCGGGATGTCGGCGAAGTCGCCGCTCACGTAGTCGGCGCGGTCGCCGCAGCCGAGGGCGTCGAGCCGGTGCCGGGCGGCCTCGACGGCGTGCGGGCGTTCCAGCAGCACGCCGCGCAGGCCCGGGTGGGCGGCGAGGAGGCGGCCGAGGAGTTCGCCGTTGCCGCCGGCGATGTCGACGACGGTGCCCGGGCGCGGTGCCCCGGCGGCGGCGCGGACGACCGGGTGGGCGGGGACGGGGTCGAACATCCGGGAGCCGGCGGCCATGGACTGGTCGAAGGTGGCGGCGAGTTCGGGATCGCGGGCGAAGTGGTCGAAGTGGTTCTCCCCGAAGAGGTGGTCGAAGGCGGCCTCGCCGGTGCGGACGGTGTGGTCCAGGGCGGCGAAGGACTGGTAGAACGGGCCGCCGTACATCAGCGCGAGCGCCCGCATCGAGCCGGGGGTGTCGGCGCGCAGCAGGGCGCCGAGCTCGGTGAGGCGGTAGCCGTCCGGGTGTTCGGTGACGGCGCCGAGCATCGTGAGGTAGCGCAGCAGCGTGGTGAGGCTCTGTGGGTGGGCGCCGAGGGCCCGGGCGAGGGTCCCCGGGTCGGTCGCGGTGCGGGTGTCGAGGGCGTCGGGCAGGCCCAGCCGGGCGCTGACCGCGAGGGCCTGGGTGGTCCAGGCGCCGGTGAGCAGTTGCAGGAGCGTTTCGGCCGGCCGGTGTTCGGCGTCGCCGCCGAGGTGGTCGGCGAGGACACCGGGGTAGTTGCCGTGGGCGTGCAGCTCGACCCGCCGGTAGCCGGCCTTCGCGGCGGCGGGGAGGGTGAAGTAGAGCACCGTGCCGTTCTCGTGCGGGTTGTACCCGCCGCCGTCCGGGGTCGCGCCGTGCCGGGCGAGCAGGGTGCGCAGGCCGTGCAGGAGCAGCGCGTTGGGCTGGTCGACCTCCAGGGCGACGTGGGCCTCGTGCCGGTGGGCGCGCTCGTGCGCGGCGAGGCCGGCGAGCTCCGAGCCGGGCGGGACGGTGAGGGTGCACACTTCGACGGTCCGTGGCTCGCCGTCCGGGCCGCTCACCCGCGGGTGGAGGATCCGGACGTCGAGGTCGGCCTCGGCGTGCCCGTGCCGGGCGGCCAGCCGGTGCCGTACGACCACGCTCGGGAAGGACGGCGTGTCGGCGGGCAGGTCGCAGGCCGCGAGGGCGGCGCGCAGGGCGGCCTCGTCGGGCGGGAAGACGAGCAGCGCCGCGTGGGCGAGGCTGCAGTGCCCGGCGAGGGCCTGCCGCTCGGCGTCGTCGAGGTCGGGCAGGAGGAGCGGGAGCAGGGCGGCGGTGTCCTGGGTACGGACGAACTCCGCTGTCGCGCGCAGTTCGGTCATGTCTTCCGGCGATGTCTCGGTCATGGCGGGCGTCCTCGTTCGGGGAAGGGGCAGGGATGGGCCCGGGGAAGGGGTGGGCCCGGTCAGATGCCAGGGAAGGGCCCGGGGAAGGGGTGGGCCCGGTCAGATGCCGACGTAGTTCTCGGCGAACCAGTCCTGGTGGCTGCGCGAGGTGCGCAGCGAGTCGATCCGCGCGCGGCGCAGGGATTCGTGGAAGAACGATTCGCCTTCCTGCCCGACACCGGCGTGCAGCAGCTGGACCATCCAGCGGGAGAACTCCTGGGCGCGCCAGATGTGGACGAGGCAGCGGTCGGAGTAGCGGTCGAGCCCCGTGGGGTCGCCGTGGGCGAGGTCGTCGACGAGCGCCAGGGCGAGGAGTTCGGCCTCCAGGACGGCGACGTTGGCGCCCTTCGCCGCGGCGGGCGGGAGCAGGCTCGCGGCGTCCCCGGCGAGCAGCAGCGAGCCGTGGCGCAGGGTCTCGACGACGTCGGACTCCAGGTCGATGGTGCCGCGCTGGAAGATCCGGCCGCGGCGCAGCGGGCCGTGCTCGGCGGCGCCGAGCCGCAGGTCGAGTTCGTCCCATATCCGTTCCTCGGACCAGGCGTCGGCCGGGGTGCCGCGCTCGTACTGGAGGTAGTAGCGGGTGACCTCCGGGGTGCGGGTCATGTGTCCGGCGAAGCCGTTGCGGTGCAGGGCGTAGCCGATCGCGTCCAGGCTGGGCGGGGCTTCGGCGAGCAGGCTGAGCCAGGTGACGCCGTGGTCGCGGTGGTGGCGGCGGGCGCGGGCCGGCAGGGAGCGCCGGGCGGCGCCGTGCCGGCCGTCGCAGCCGGCCACGTACCGGGCCCGCCAGCGGCGGGGGCGGCCTTCGGCGTCCTGGGCGGCCACGGTGGGCCGGGGGCCGTCGATGTCGTGGACGGCCTCGGCCGCGGTCTCGAAGTGGACCCGGCCGCCGGCGGCCAGGTAGTGCGCGAGCAGGTCGGTGACGAGGTTCTGCTGGGGGTAGGCGGTGTGCGGTTCGCAGGGGCCGAGGGTGCTGTAGTCGAGCCGGAAGCCGTCGGTCCCGGTGCGGAACTCGCAGCTGCCGTGCGGGCGGCCGCCGCGGTGCAGGCCTTCGGCCAGGCCGTGGCGGTCCAGGACGCGGACGGTGTTCGGGACGAGGAAGCCCGCCCGGGCCCTGGTCTCGACGTGGGCGCGGGTGGCGCGTTCGAGGACGACGCAGTCGATCCCGGCGGCGTGCAGGATGTTCGCGAGGGTCAGTCCGGCCACGCCGGCGCCGAGGACCACGACGTCCGCCGATTCCTCGACCACTCCTGTTGTCTGATCGTTCGTCATGTGCATGGAGCTTAATCAGCCCTGGATACACCAGAGGGCCGAAATCATACGTTCCGGTGAATAGCCCGATCATCGCTCCACCCGGGGCGCGGGCCCGGAAGCTGCGCCGGGAGCGTGAATCCCCGCCGGCCGCCCTCGCGCCGTCCGGGACCGGACCGGCCGGTCGGATGAACTGCCCGCTATGCGCATTCCCTTCCGGACCGGGCGGATCGCCTCGGTCCTGGCCCTGGTGGCGGGTTCGCTGCTCAGCAGCAGCGTGCTCGCGCCACCGGCCCAGGCCGCGATCTCCTTCACCAAGAGCGTGGACAAGGCGACCGTCTCCCCCGGGGAGACCGTGACGTACACCCTGCGCTACACCTGCTCGATCACCGAGTGCACCAACGGCCGGATCCTCGACACCCTGCCGTCGAACATGCAGTTCGTCGGCTGGACGCCGGACCCGTCCTCGGTCGACGCGGCCGCCTCCACCGTGCCCGCCGGCGGGGCGATGGGCGGCAGCATGGACATCAAGCTGAAGAACCTCAGCCCCGGCACCACCGCCACCATCACGGTGACGATGAAGTACCCGAACTTCACCACCCCCAACGGGACCACCTCCACCAACAGCGCGACCATGAGCGCCACCGGGGAGACCTCGCAGACCTCCACCGCGAACACCAAGGCGCAGGTCCAGCCGCAGTACACGGTGACCAAGGGGATCCAGACCTCCAGCAGCGACGGACGCACCGTCACCTACCAGTTCAGCGCCTGCGCCACCGACAACGTGCCCAACGTCGACCTGGACACCAGCCGCCTGCTGGACACCCTGCCGCCGGGCGTGGTGGTCGACACCGGCCGCTCGCCGGGCTGGGCGCAGGTCGCCCCCGGGCCCAACACCTGGGGCTACGACATCGGGGCGTTCACCTCCGGCAACGGGCGCGGCGGCTGCCGCAACCCCGGCGTGCTGGTCGTCCACTACCCCGAGGCCGACTTCCCGGACGGCACCACCTCCGACAACAACGTCGACCTGCTCGGCGCGCCGCTGACCGAGGCCGAGCGGAAGCTGGACAGCGCCTCCACCACCACCGGCCAGTTCCGCCCGCCGGCGACCGGCGTGGTGGTGACCGCCAGCAAGGTGTGGCGCGACACCACCATCAACGGCGACCTCAACTCGTTCAGCATCTCCGCCACGAACACCTCGGGGCCGGCGACCAGCCTGACGATCACCGACCCGGGCGCGGGCAGCACGGACGGCGTCTACAACTGGATCTACCCGCAGTCGATCCAGCTGGAGCCGTGGAACCCGAACAGCATCGGGCTGACCCTCCAGTACCGGCTCAACGGCGACCCGACCTGGCAGACCTTCACCCCGACCAGCCCGTTCAACGGCTCCACCGCGCGCCGGATCACCTTCGTCCAGGGCGCCGGTGACCCGTCCCGCGACGAGCTGGGCATCCCGGCCGGGCGCTGGCTGGACGGGCTGAAGTTCACCTGGAACGGCCCGATCCCCACCGGCTGGAGCCCCGGCAACGCCGTCCAGGTGGTCACCCAGGTCGCCACCCCCGGCCACGACGGGCGCACCGCCCCGACCCCGCTGACCAACTGCGTGGACACCACGGCGACGGACGGCACCAACAACGCCTCCGCCAACGCCTGCGCCTCCACCACCATCACCCAGGCCACCAACCTCGGCGCCGCCAAGACCACCGTCGCCGGCGAACTGTCCGCCCCCGGCGGCATGGCCACCTTCCAGGTCATCCCGTACAACCGCAGCGCCCGTGACCTGGACCGCCCGCTCGTCCTCTACGACGTGCTCCCCGCGGGCGTCGTCTACGTCGACGGCTCGGCCCGGCCCGACCCCAACTACCCGGACGCCAAGGCCCCCACCTCCGTCACCGTCACCCCCGGTCCGGACGGCCGCCAGATCCTCCGGATGGCGTGGCCGGCCGGCGCACCGGACATGACGTACCTGCACGACCCGCTGGCCTACCGGATGCTGTTCGACGTCCAGGTCGCCAGCAGCGTCCGCCCCGGCCGGCTGACCAACGACGTCTACGTCACCGTCGACCAGCCCACCGCCCCGGTCGCCTGCATGTTCTCCGGCTCCGACAGCGGCAGCACGCCCGACGTGCTGGACCTCAACGGCAACGGCGACACCACCGAGCTGATGTGCCACGCCTCCTCCAACATCCAGGTGGACGCGCCCGCGGCGCTGCGCTCGTACAAGGAGGTCAAGGGCGACCTCGACGCCGACTACGTCAGCATCGGCACCGCCACCCCCGGCGGCCGGATCTCCTACCGGATGACCGTGCGCAACGACTCGCCCGACCCGGTCACCGGGTTCATCGCCTACGACGAGCTCCCGACCCCCGGCGACAACTACGTGCTCACCCAGGACGCCGCGCGCGGCAGCGCCTGGACGCCCTCGCTGAGCCAGCCGATCACCAGCAGCGACCCGACCGTGGTGATCGAGTACACCACCGACCCCAACCCCTGCGTCGAGACCGCCCTGGTCACCCGGACGGGCTGCAACGCCGCGGCGGCCTGGAGCGCCGCCTTCCCCGGGCCGGGCACGGCGACCTGGTTCCGCGTCCACCGGGCCGGCGCCATGGCCCCGGGTGAGTCGTTCGCGCTGACCTGGCCGATGGTCGCCTCCTACGACGCGCCCGAGGGCGACTACGCCTGGAACAGCTTCGCCTTCACCGCCACCGACAACGAGGGCCGCCAGCTGCTGCCCGCCGAGCCCGCCAAGGTCGGCGTCGCCGTCAAGGTGACGGCCCCGACGAACAACGCGCTGGGCGACTTCGTCTGGCAGGACCTGGACGGCTCCGGCATCCAGCAGCCCGGTGAGCCCGGGATCCCCGGGGTCACCGTGAACCTGCTCGACGGCAACGGCCAACCCGTCCGGGACAAGAACGGCAAGCCCGTCACCACGGTGACCGACGCCACCGGGCACTACCTGTTCGACAACCTGCCGGACGGCAGCTACCAGGTGCAGTTCGACCTGACCACGCTGCCCACCGGCGCCACCGTCACCAAGCGCGGCGCCGGCACCGACCCGGCCAAGGACTCGGACGCCGACCCGGCCACCGGGCTCACCCAGGTCGTCACCCTCAAGGGCGGCCAGCGGGACCTCGACCTCGACATGGGCGTGATCCTGCGCAACAGCTCGCCCTCGCCGTCGCCGTCCCCCTCGCCGACCCACTCGCCCTCGCCGAGCCCGTCCCCGTCGCCGACCCACTCGCCCTCGCCGAGCCCGACGAACTCGCCCAGCCCGACGCCGACCCCGACGTCCCCCTCCCCGACCACCTCGACCTCCGGCACCGGGACCCCGCCGGTGAGCCCGACCCACACCCACAGCCACACCCACAGCCCGAGTTCGTCGGCGAGCGGCGGCACCCTGCCGCACACCGGCAGTTCCTCGCCCAACGCGCTCATCGCGGCCCTCGGGGCCATCGCCGTCCTCGGCGGCGGCGCGCTGCTCCTGGTCGCCTACCGCCGACCGGGCCGGCACAGCTGACCCGGACCTGACCCGATGACCAACTGAACAGCACACCAACCCCGGTGGCGCCGCCTCACAGCGGCGCCACCGGCGTGTGCCCGGCGGCCGAGGGCGGCCCTTCCCGTTGACGGCGCCTCTCGCGGGGAGGTGAAATAGCACATGTCACCGGTCACATGGGAACCATGTGGCCCGCCCCCACGCGCCAGGTGACACGGCTTCACTCCCCCACACCCCCGCAGGAGCACCCGTGCGCCTCCTTCCCCGCCGCCTCGCGGCACCCCTGCTCGCGCTGGCACTCGCCACCACGGGCCTGGGCGCCCTCAGCCTCGGCACGGCCGCCCCGGCCGCCGCCCTGGGCAACGGCAACGCCCTCACCCCGCCCATGGGGTGGAACTCCTGGAACTCCCTCGGCACCGAGGTCACCGAGGACCAGGTCGTCCATACCATCGACTTCATGGCCGCCAACGGCCTGGTGGCGGCCGGCTACAACACCGTCACCGTCGACGACGGCTGGTCGCTCTGGCACCGCGACGGCCAGAGCACCGACTTCGTCCGGACGCCGTCCGGCTCGATGCAGCTCTACGACGCCGCCGGGCAGCCCGTCGCCGGCACCGACGGCACCGGCACCGACCCCACCTCCGGCCACCTGATCCCGCGCCCGGACCACTTCCCCGCCCGGACCGTCGACGGACGGACCGTCAACGGCATCCAGTACCTGACCTGGTACGCCCACAGCAAGGGCATGAAGTTCGGCCTCTACGCCACCGACACCTACGAGACCTGCCAGATGCACCCCGGCAGCCTCGGCCACGAAGCCACCGACGCGAGCGACTTCGTCTCCTGGGGCGTCGACTTCGTCAAGTACGACGACTGCCCGTACGGGCCGCCGGTCATCGGCCCGGACGGCCACGACTACTACACCCAGGGCGAGGGCAAGGAGCTCACCCGCTCGATCTACGCCCGCGTGCAGACCTTCCAGCAGGCCCTCGACGCCGCCTCGGCCGCCCAGGGCCGCCCGAAGGTCACCCTCAGCGTCTCCGCCCAGCCCGCCCACACCGGCGTGCCGTACCTGCTCGACCCGGCCGACCCGGCCCGCACCGACCCGGTCGTCCGGGCCGCCGGGACGGCGCCGTTCAGCGCGCCCGGCTACGCGCCGACCGGCGTCTGGTGCGGGCAGGTCGCCAACCTCTGCCGGATCGGCGGGGACCGCGACAGCGAGCTCGACGGCGTGCTGTGGAACGGGCAGCTGGGCACCGCGCTGCAGTACCCCGGCAACGTCCGGCCGGGCAGCTGGAACGACCTCGACATGATGTTCACCGGCTGGAACGACGTGTTCGGCCTCTACGGCACCACCGACACCTGCACCTGCCACAAGCCGTTCACCGACGACGAGTCGCGCACCGAGACCTCCGTCCTGTCGATGCTCGCCGCGCCGCTGATCTCCGGCGCCGACCTGCGCACCGCCGCGCAGTCGCAGCACAGCGACGGCGGCTACACCTGGTCCACCGGGATCGGCGCGTCGAGCCTGGCGGTGCTCAAGAACACCGACGTCATCGCCGTCGACCAGGACGCGCTCGCCAGGCCCGCGACCCTGGTCGGTGCCAAGCCGGCGAGCGCCACCGCGCCGGTCGTGCTGAAGCGGCAGCTGGCCAACGGGGACACCGCCGTGCTGCTGGTCAACCAGGACCCGGCCAACTGGCAGACGATCGGCGCCGGCCTCGGCGCGCTCGGGCTGACCGGCGGGTACACCTCCAAGGAGCTGTGGACCGGCGCGACCGGCACGGTCGCCGCCGGGGGCACGGTCGGCGGCACCTGGGTGGCGCCGCACGGCGTCCAGATGTTCCGGCTGACGCCGCAGGCCGCCACCGTCCCGGCGACGGTCGTGAACGACGGCCGGTACCACGCGCTGAGCGCGGGCGGCACCGGCGGCCTGGTGCTGGAGGTCTCCGGCACCTGCAGCTCGCCGCTCACCTCCGCCGCCGACGTGAACACCTGGTGGCCCACCCACACCTCCGAGCAGTGGACCTTCACCGGCAACCCGGACGGCACCGTGCGGATCAGCGACAACTGCGACACCGCCACCCACGTCCACACCGTCCTGGCGGCGGGCACGGCCGCGGGCAACAGCGCCTACCTGCTGAACTACTCACCGGGCAACCGGTGGCAGGAATGGCGGGTGGCGCAGAACACCGCGACCGGCGCCCTGACCATCACCAACGTCGCCACCGGCCTCGCCCTCGGCGCGAGCGGCGGCCAGCCGGGCTCGACCGTGACGACGGACACCGCGAACGCCGCGGCCGCGGGCCAGAGCTGGAGCACGGTCTCGTAGGACCCTCCCGAGCTGTGCGATCCGGCGGGCCCACCGATGTGACGGCGGGCCCGCCGGCCGGGTGTCGCGATGCTGCCGCTGACCGATCCTTCAGGCGGCCGCGCCGCGCTCCCGCCGCGCCCCGGTAGGGTGTGGATCGTGGCCAGTCGAAAAGCGTCGATCATGGAAGCAGCCGCGCGGGTGATCGCGCGGCGAGGGGTGCGCGGACTGCGGGTGGAGGAACTCGCGGCCGAGGCGGGCGTGTCCACCGCGCTGATCTACTACCACTTCAAGGACCGCACCGGGATCCTCCGGCAGACGCTGGAGTTCATCAACGACCGGGCGGAGCGCTACACGACCGAGCGCGCGGCCGACGCACCACCGCTGACGGCCCGTGAGGAGCTGGAGCAGACACTGCTGCTGGAGCTCCAGGACACCGTCGAGGTGCGGGAGAACAGCACCGCCTGGGGCGAGCTGCGGGCGAGCGCGGTGTTCGACGAGACGCTGCGCGAGGACCTGGCCCGGGCCACCCGGGTCTGGGTGCAGGAGATCGCCGAGCTGCTGGGCGTGGTGCGGCCGATGGCCTCCGCCGTGGCGCTGGCCGGGGCGGCGGAGCGGCTGACCGCGCTGCTGGAGGGACTGAGCACCCGCTGGCTCAGCGGCAGCCTTCCGCTGGCGCACGCGCGGACGCTGCTGGCCGACGCGATCGACGCCGAGGTGGTCCGGCTCGGCTCCTGATCGGGGCGGGGCGAGGCGAGGGGATTCGCGCGCGGGAGCGTCGCATTCGGTGGGGGTTCCGTTCCCGGTCCGTCACGACACGCGCGCGAGTTTGACTGATTTTTCAGTCAGTGCGAGCCTGAACCCGCAGGCAGGGCACTTCCACCGGTCCGTTCCCCTGGTGCGCCGGTGCGTCGCGTGGTGCGCCGGTGCGTCGCGTGGTGCGCCGGTGCGTCGCGGCGCGAAGAGTGGACCCGGCGGCCGCACGCCCTCCCCGGCACCGTCGCACGATCTGGAGACCCTCATGACCCGCTACCACGACGACCACCGGCCGTACCCCTGGGTGCCCGCGGACGACGTCCCGCACGCGCGGACCTGGATGTCCTGGCCCTCCCGCCGGGGCGTCTGGGGACTGCGCCTCGGCGGCGTCCAGGAGGACATCGCCCTGATCGCGCGCACGATCGCCGAGTTCGAGCCGGTCGTCCTGTGCGCCCCCGACGACTGGAGCGCCGACAAGGCCCGGCCCCGGTGCGGCTCCGGCGTCGAGGTGATCACCGCGATCCCCACCGACGACCTGTGGATGCGCGACATCGCGCCGGTCTTCCGCCGGGACGGCTACGGCGGCCTGGACGCCGTCGTCCTCAACTTCAACGGCTGGGGCAACAAGCAGGTCCACCACGACGACGCCCGGGTCGCCGAGCTCGTCGCCGCCCGCCGGGGCCTGCGCCACAGCTACGCGGACTTCGTCGGCGAGGGCGGCGCGATCGAGACCGACGGCGACGGCACGGTGATGGCCACCGAGAGCAGCCTGGTCAACAAGAACCGCAACCGCGGCATGAGCCGGGACGAGATCGAGGACGCCGTGCTGGAGGCCTACGGCGCGGACACCATGATCTGGCTGCCGGGCATCAAGGGCCAGGACATCACCGACGACCACGTGGACGTCACCTCCCGGTTCGTCCGCCCCGGCGTGGTGATGGTGCAGCTGCCGCCCGCGGACCGGAACGACGCCTGGGCGCGCGACGCCCGCGAGCAGTTCGCGATCCTCTCCGCCGCCACCGACGCCCGCGGCCGCCGCCTCCAGGTGATCCCGGTGCACGGCCCGGACACCGTCCGCTCGCGCAGCTCGAAGTTCGTCGACTCCTACCTCAACTTCCACCTCGTCAACGGCGGCGTCATCACCGCCCAGTTCGGCGACGCGTACAAGGACGCCGCCGCCCGGGAGACGCTGGCCGCGGCCTTCCCCGGGCGCGAGGTCGTACAGCTGGACGTCGACCGCCTGATGGCCGGCGGCGGCGGCATCCACTGCTCCACCATGCACGAGCCCCTGCCGTAAGCCCCGAGCCCCCACCACCCTCACGACGTTCGGAGTTCCCGCATGACCAAGGCCCTGTCCCGCCGCTCCCTGATCCGCTCCTTCGCCGGGGCGGGCGCCGCCGCCGGTGTCGGTGCGCTCGCTCTTGGCCTCACCGCCTGCGACCCCAACGGCGTCGAGGACGTCGACGGCGCCGTGCCGCCGCAGCCGGGCGGCACCCCCGGCCCGCGCCGCTTCGGCGCCGAGTGGGAGAAGCACCTGCGCACGGTGATGTCCTGGCCCGCCTCCGAGAACGTCTGGGGCGACCAGCTCCCGGACGTCCGCCGGGACGTCGCCGGGCTGGCCCAGGCCATCTCGGCCCGCGAACCGGTCGTGCTGATGGCCCGCCCCGAGCAGGTGGAGGCGGCGAGGAAGGCGTGCGGCTCCGCCGTCGAGGTGGTGCCGATCGCCGTCGACGACCTGTGGGCCCGGGACACCCTGCCGGTGTTCGTCGAGGAGGACGGCAAGGTCAAGGGCGTCGACTTCAACTTCAACGGCTGGGGCGGGAAGCAGCAGCGCGGCAACGACTCCAAGGTCGCCCGCACGGTGCTGGCGAAGTACGGCGTGGAGCGGATCGAGACCCGGCTGGTCGCCGAGGGCGGCTCCTTCGAGACCGACGGCCAGGGCACCCTGATGGTGACCGAGAGCTCCGTCGTCAACGACAACCGCAACCCGGGCATGAGCCGGGACCAGGTCGGGGCGGAGCTGAGGAAGGTCCTCGGCGTGACCAAGGTGATCTGGCTGGCCGGCGTGAAGGGCAAGGACATCACCGATGCCCACGTCGACTGCCTGGCCCGCTTCGCCGCCCCGGGCGTGGTCCTGCTCGACCAGGCCTTCCCCGGCACCCCGCCGGACGTCTGGTCCCGCTCGGCCGATCAGGCCCGGTCCGTGCTGAAGGACGCGACCGACGCCACCGGCAGGAAGCTGCAGGTGGTGGAGCTCCAGCAGCCCGACCCGGACAGGATCACTGGGCGCGGCGACGCCTTCGTCTCCTCGTACATGAACTTCTACGTCGGCTCGAAGGGCGTCTACCTGCCGAAGTTCGGCGACGCCAGGGCCGACGACCGGGCCCAGCAGGTGCTGAAGCAGTACTTCCCGGGCCGGGAGATCGTCCCGGTGAAGATCGACGCGATCGCCGCGGGCGGCGGCGGCATCCACTGCGCCACCCACGACGTCCCCGCCCTCGGCTGAGCCACCGGCCGGCCCACGACCGGCCCACGACCGGCCGACGCCGGAGACCGTCCGGCGGCCGGCCTCCGGCGGGGCCCGCTCACGACGGGCCGGCGCCGGGCGCGGCGGGCTGCTGCTGGGTGGCGCAGTGGATGCCGCCGCCGCCCGCGGCGATGTGGTTGATGGTGACCTGGGTGACCTTGCGGCCGGCGTGCAGATCCCCGATGACGCCGACCGCGTGGTCGTCGGCGGCCTGGTCGCCGAAGCGCGGGACGATGACGCCGCCGTTGCAGACGTAGTAGTTGAGGTAGGTGGCGAGGAAGTTCTTCCCGCTGCCCTCGATCAGCTGGAAGTCGGGCTCGGGCAGGTCGACCACCTTCAGCGAGCGGCCCTTGGCGTCCGTCGCCGACTGCAGCACCTGCACCGCCTGGGCGGAGGCGGTGGTCCAGACGTCCGGCGGGGTGTCGGCGGCCGGGCGGTGCAGCAGGACGGTGCCGGGCTCGGCGAAGCGGGCGAGGGCGTCGATGTGGCAGTCGGTGATGTCCTGCCCGGCGACGCCCTTGAACCAGATCACCTTCTGCACGCCGAGCAGGTCCTTGAAGCCCGCCTCGATCTGGTCGCGGGACTTGCCGGGGTTGCGGTTGTCGTTGACCCAGGAGCTCTCGGTGGCCATCAGGGTGCCCTCGCCGTCCACCTCGATGCCGCCGCCCTCACCGGTGATCGGCGCCTGGAGGCGGGTGAGGCCGTAGTGGGCGAGGAGGTTGCGGGCGACCTGCGCGTCGTTGTCGTGGGTCTGCTTGTTGCCCCAGCCGTTGAAGTCGAAGTCGACCCCGGCCAGGCCCTGCGGGCCGGTGACGAAGGTCGGGCCGGTGTCCCGGGCCCACAGGTCGTCGACGGCCAGCTCCAGCACCTCGACCGAGGAGCCGCAGGCCTGCCGGGCCTGCCCGGCCTGGTCGGGGCGGGCCAGCAGGACGACCGGCTCGAAGCCGGCGATGGCCTGGGCCAGCGCCGCGATGTCCTGGCGCACGCCGGGCAGTTGGTCGCCCCACACCTCCTCCAGCGCCGGCCAGGCCATGAACGTGCGGGTGTGCGTGGCGGACTCGGCCGGCATCGCCCACCCACCGGTACCGCCGGACGGCGCCGGGCCGCCGGACGGGGCCGCGCCCGAGGCCGTCCCGCTCGGGCCGGGCTGCGCCTGCGCTCCGCTGTCGGAGGAGGAGCAGCCGGCCAGGGCCAGGGCGGCGAGCGCGGCCCCGGACTGCAGGAGGGCGCGGCGGGACGGCCGGGGGTCAGCCATGGGAGCCTCGTTCCGGTAGGTGTCAGGGTTCGGCTCCGCAGGCTACTGACAGGAAGGTCAGGACCCGGCGCGGCACGCATCGGCCGTCCGGGGGAATCCGGTCACGGGGCGTCGGCGGCGGCGAAGCGCCAGTGGCGGCGGGGGGATCGGTGCGCGGCCCGTACGGTCGCGGGGGTGTCGTCGGTGGTGACCTGCACGGTCGTCCTTCCTGCGGCGGGCGGCGCCGGGCGGGCAGGTGCGCTGCCGGCCCGGCGCCGTCCGCCGGTGGTACTCGTTCGCCCCGGCCCGGCCGGCGGTGGGCCTGCCGGGCCGGGGCCTTCCTACAGTGCGCGGCGTGCGGCGGCGATCCGGTCGGGATCCCAGCCGGGCCGGGGGACGGACTCCAGCAGCAGCCTGGTGTAGGCGTGCCGCGGGGAGTCCAGGACGTCGGCGGTGGGGCCGGATTCGACGATCCGCCCGTGCCGCATCACGACGACCTCGTCGGTGACGCAGCGGACGACGCCCAGGTCGTGGGTGATGAACAGGTAGCCGACGCCGGTCCGTTCGCGGATGTCGGCGAGCAGGTTGAGAACCTGTGCCTGGACGGAGACGTCCAGCGCGGCGACCGCCTCGTCCAGCACCAGCACGGCCGGCTGGACGGCCAGCGCGCGGGCGATGGCGACGCGTTGGCGCTGGCCGCCGGAGAGCTGCCGGGGCAGCGCGTCGGCCGCCCGGGTGCCGAGGCCGACCTGGTCGAGGAGTTCGCGGATCCGGGCGGCGTGGTCGGTGCCGGGGAAGTGCAGCCGCAGGGTCTCCCGCAGCACGGCCTCGACGCTGGTGCGCGGGTCCAGCGAGAGGTACGGGTCCTGGAAGACCATCTGCACCTCGCGGGCCCGGGCCAGCCGTTCGGCCCTCCCCCGGGCCCGGCCGGTGCGGGCCCGGCCGCCGACCAGCACCTCGCCCGCGTCGCCCCGGTCGAGGCCGACGACGATCCGGGCGGTGGTGGTCTTGCCGGAGCCGGACTCCCCGACGATGCCGAGCGAGCCGCCGGCCGGGAGGGTGAACGACACCTCGTCCACGGCCCGTACGGTGCCGAAGGTGCGGCACAGGTTCCTGACGTCGAGGACGGGCTCAGTCATCGGCGCGGCTCCCTTCGAGCGGGTGGTGGCAGGCGACCGGGTGCGCCGTGGGGGTCTGCTCGCGGCACGGTTCGGTCGCGTACCGGCAGCGGGAGGCGAACGCGCAGCCGGTCAACTCCTGCCGCAGGTCCGGCGGTTGGCCGTCGATGGCGGCGAGCCGGCCGGGCCGGGCGTCCAGCCGGGGGGTGGCGGCGAGCAGGGCGGCGGTGTACGGGTGGCGGGGCCGCTCGAACAGCTCCCCGGCGGGGCCGCTCTCGACGATCCGCCCGGCGTACATCACGTGGACCCGGTCGCTGATGGCGGCGGCGAGCCCGAGGTCGTGGGTGACGAACAGCAGGCCGGTGCCGAAGCGTTCGCGCAGCCGGCCGAGGAGGGCGACGACCTCGGCCTGGCTGGTGACGTCGAGCGCGGTGGTCGGTTCGTCCGCGAGCAGCAGGGCCGGGTCGCCCATCAGCGCGGCCGCGATCATGACGCGTTGCAGCATGCCGCCGGAGAGCTGCCCGGGGTGGCGGCGCAGCAGGTCGGGGCCGAGGCCCACGGCGTCGAGCAGTTCGACCGCGCGCCGCTCGGCCTCGGCCGCGCCCGTGCGGCCGCCGAACCGGACGCCCTCGGTGAGGAAGTCGCCGATGCGGCGCAGCGGGTTGATGGCCGCCCGGGGGTCCTGGAAGATCATCGCGGCCCGGCCGGTGCGCAGGGCGCGCAGCCGGTCGGGGCCCATGGTCAGGACGTCCTCGCCGTCGACCAGCACGCTGCCCTCGACGGTGGCGCCGGGCGGCAGCAGGCCCAGGGCGGTGCGGGAGGTGAGGGTCTTGCCGGAGCCGGACTCGCCGACCAGGGCGACGGTCTCGCGGGGGGCGACGATGAGGTCGACGCCGTCGAGGACGGGCCGGGCGGTGCCGGGCAGCCGGAGCCGCAGGCCCCGGACGTCGAGGGCGTTCGCCCGCTCTTCGGTGCGGTCCGCAGGGTTCACGGGGTCCTCCGGGCGACGCGGTCGGCCCAGCGCTCGCCGACGACGTTGAAGGCGACGACGGTGAGCACGATGAGGGCGCAGGGCAGGATCGCGGAGAGCGGATAGCCGTGCTGGATCGCGGTCTGGCCGTCGAAGACCATCCGCCCCCAGTCCGGGGTGAGCGCGGGGACGCCGAGTCCGAGGAAGGACAGGCCGGCCAGGTCCATGAGGGCGTATCCGAAGTTGACGGTGGACTGGGCGAGGACGATCGGGGCGATGTTGGGCAGCACGTGCCGCAGGCAGATCTGGGTCGCGGAGTGGCCCTGGACCAGGTACGCGCTGACGTAGGGGCGCGTGCGTTCGGCCAGCACCAGCGCGCGGGTCAGCCGCGAGACGTACGGCAGGTAGGCGATCGCGAGGGCGAGGACGGGGGCCATCAGGCCCTCGCCCTGGACCGAGACGATCAGGATGGCGAGCAGCATGCCGGGGAAGGCGAAGACCAGCTCGGTGCTACGGGACAGGACGGAGTCGAGCCAGCCGCCGCGCCAGCCCGCGACCAGGCCGACCAGCACGCCCGCGAGGGTGGAGAAGAACACCACGCCGAGCGGGCCGAGCAGTGAGGTGCGGGCGCCGGTCAGCAGCCGGGAGAGGGTGTCGCGGCCGGCCGCGTCGACGCCGAGCGGGTGGTCCGCCGAGGGGCCGGCGAGGGCGTTGCCGAGGTCGACGGCGTTCGGGTCGTCCGGCGCCACCCAGGGGGCGAGCAGGGCGGCGAGGACGACCAGGGCGACGAAGCCGAGGCAGGCGAGGTGGAGCGGGCTGCCGGCGGCCCTGAGCCGGCCGAGGCCGGGCCGCCGGGTGAGGCGGGGCCGTTCGGTGAGCAGGGTACTCATGCGCCGGACCTCCCGGTGCCGAGGGCGACGCGGGGGTCGACCAGTGGGTGGAGCAGGTCGACGACCAGGTTCACGGTCATGAACAGGACGACGATGAGCAGGGAGACGGCCTGGACGGTCGGGAAGTCCTTGGTGGTGGTGGACAGTTCGAGGAGCTGCCCGATACCGCCGATGCTGAAGGCGGACTCCACCAGGATCGTGCAGACCAGCAGGGTGGAGACGATCAGGCCTCCGGTGGTCAGCACGGTGCCCAGTGAGTTGCGGAACACGTGGCGGCGGATCACCTCGCGCTCGGGCACGCCGCGGCTGCGGGCGACGGCGACGTGCTCGCCGTCCAGCGCCTCCAGCATCGCCGAGCGGGTGACCCGGGCGAGCATCCCGATCAGGTACAGGGCGAGTGCGATCGCCGGCAGGGTGAGGTGCCACAACAGGTCGAGGAAGCCGTCGCCGGTGCCGCTGGTCGGGAACCAGCCCAGGCCGACCGCGAACAGGCCCTGCAGCAGGACCGCCGCGACGAAGGACGGGGTGCCGACCGCGAGCGTGGTGGAGAGCAGGATCGCGGTGTCGGTCACGCCGCCGCGCACCGCGCCGATCCAGCCGAGGGCCAGGCCGAGGACGGCGACCACGAGCAGGGCCATGGCCACCAGCGTCAGGGTGGCGGGCAGCCGGTCTGCGAGCAGCGTGGAGACGTCGGTGCGGTAGGTGATGGAGCGTCCGAAGTCGCCCTGGAGCACCTGGCCGAGCCAGCGGAAGTACCGGACCAGGAAGGGGTCGTCGAGGTGGTACTGGTCGTTGATCGCCTGCAGGGCGGCCGGCGAGGCCGACCGGCCGGACAGCAGGAAGCTCGCCGGGCTCCCCGGCGCGAGGTACATCGCGCCGAAGACCACGAAGGACGCGCCGAGCAGGGTGGCGGCCATCTCGGCCAGCCGCCGGACGGCGAATCTCAGGAAGTTCACCGGGCGGCCCCCACGGCGGCGGCCCACGGCTGGTACATGTACGAGATGGTGGTGGGGGCGCCGGTGACGCGCTTGTCGAGGAAGACGGCGGTGGGCCACTCGGCGACCGGGAGCCACAGCAGCTGTTCGGAGGCGGTCTGCTGGAGCTTGGCCTCGATCGCGCCGCGCCTGGCCGGGTCGTACTCGGCGGTGGCCTGGTCGACGAGCTCGTCGTAGGCCTTGTCGCTGTAGCCGGCGAAGTTCTGGTAGGCGCCGGTGCGGAAGTTGACCAGCAGGTCGAGCGGGTCGGTGACCGAGTCGTAGTAGGTCTCGGGGAACATGTCGATGCCTTCGCGCGCCTTGGCGTCGGTGAACAGCGCGGTGAAGGCGTTCGGGGCGATCGTCTTCAGCTGGACGTTCAGGCCGATCTTCGCTCCGGCGGCCTGGACGGCGGTGGCGAGCAGCGAGACGTCCTGGCCGATGGTGCTGGTGGCGACGGTGATCGTCTTCCCCTCGGCGCCGGCCTCCTTGATCAGGGCCTTGGCCCGGTCGAGGTCGGGGGCGGTCGGGGTGAGGTGTTCGAAGGCCGTCCTGCGGACGTCGTCGGGGGCGCCGGCCCAGGCGGCCCGGGTGGTGAGCGAGCCGGTGACGCTGCCGGCTCCGGCGAGGCCGGTCCGGACGAAGCCGGAGCGGTCCAGCGCCAGGGACAGCGCCTGCCGGACCCGCAGGTCGCCGAGCGCGCCCTGCATGCTGGTGACGTTGAGGTTGACGGTGCTCAGGCCCTCGCCGAAGTAGAGCGTGCCGGCGCCGCTCTTACGCAGCCGGTCGTAGCTCTCGGTGGGGATCAGGTAGCCGCCGTCGACGTCGCCGGTGAGCATCGCGTTGGTGCGGGCGGACGGGTCGGTGAGGAAGCGGAAGACGGCCTTCTTCGACTTGGCCCTGGTGCCCCAGTAGTCGTCGAAGCGGTCGAGCTCGATCGACTGGCCCTTGGCCCAACTGCCCAGCTTGAAGGGGCCGGTGCAGTCCAGGCTGCCGGCGGTGCCGTAGTCCTTGCCGGCCGCCTCCACCCCGGCCTTGGCGGCGACCACGCCGGCGGCGGTGGCCATGTACTGGGGGAACTGGGAGTCGGGCTGCTTGAGCTTGACGGTGACCTGGAGCGGGCCGGTCCTGGTGATGCTGTCGACGTTCTGGAACACCTGGGCCCAGGCCGCCGCGTTGGCCGGGTCGGTCTGCCGGCCGAGGCTGAAGACGACGTCGTCGGCGGTCATCACCGAGCCGTCGTGGAAGTGCACGCCGGAGCGCAGGTCGTAGACCCAGGTGGTCGGGTCCGGGTTGGCGGCCTTCTCGGCCAGGCCGGGGGCCAGGGTGAGCTGCGGGGTCCAGCGCATCAGGCTCTCGCACACGTTGGAGAGCACGGTGTTCTGCGGGTAGTCGAAGGCCTGGATGTAGTCGAGGGTCGGTGGTTCGGCGTAGGTGGCCCAGGTGAAGGAGTCGAGCTCGCCCTTGGCCGCCGGGGTGTCGGCGGAGAGCTGGACGGTCGACTCGTCGGAGCCGGTGCGCGGCGGGCCGGAGCAGGCGGCGACCAGGGCCGCGGCCGAGAGCACGGCGGTGCCGAGCAGCAGGCGGCCGCGGGTGGGGGTGCGTCCGGCGGGCGCGGTGGGAGGCATGAGGGGACTTCTCCGTTCGCTGGCGGGGGTCGGGCGGCGGGGTCGGGCGCCGCGCGCCGAGGATCGGGCGCGGCACGCCGGGGGCCGGGCGCGGGCGTTCAGGCCCGGGCGGCCGGGACCTGCTGGGTGATGCAGTGGACGCCGCCGCCGCCGTAGGCGATCACCCGGGCGCGCACGCCGACGACCTTCCGGTCCGGGCAGGCCGCGGCCAGGACGGCCAGCGCCCCCGCGTCCTCGGGGTGGTCGGCGACCGGCACGACGACCCCGCCGTTGGCCAGGTAGAAGTTCAGGTACGCCACCTCGACCTCGCGGCCGTCGACCTCGACGAACGCGGCCTGCGGAAGCTCGACGATCTCGAAGGGCCGGCCCTGGGCGTCGGTGGAGTGCTCCAGGACGGCGCGGTTGGCCCGCATCCGCACGTAGTCCGGGTGCTCCGGGTCGGCGGGGAACTGCAGCACGACCTTGCCGGGGGCGACGAAGGCGCAGACGCCGTCCACGTGCCCGTCGGTCTCGGTGTCCAGCGCGCCGCCGTACGGCAGCCAGATCACCTTGGTGACGCCGAGGCGCGTCCTCAGCTCGGCCTCGATGTCCTCCCGGGTCAGGTCCGGATTGCGGTTGGGGTGCAGCAGGCACTGCTCGGTGGTGATCAGCGTGCCCTCGCCGTCGACGGTGATCGCACCGCCTTCGAGGATCATCTCGGAGCGGATCGCCGGGGTGCCGAGGTGCTCCAGCAGCAGGGCGCTGATCCGGTCGTCGGCGTCCCAGGGGTGGTGCTTGCGGCCCCAGGCGTTGAAGCGGAAGTCCACGCCGGCCCGGTGGCCCTCCGCGTCCAGGACGAAGACCGGCGCGGAGTCGCGGAACCAGGAGTCGTCGGTGGGCAGTTCCACGACGGCGACGCCCTCACCGCACCGGGCGCGCGCGGCCTCGGCGTGGCCGGGCGGCGCCACCATGGTGACCGGCTCGAACGCGGCGATGGCGCGGGCGACCGCCGCGTACTCGTCCTGCACCTCGTCGAGGGTGTCGCCCCACAGGTCCGGGCGGACGGGCCAGGCCATCAGGCAGCCCTCGTGCTCGGTCCACTCCGCGGGCATGCGGTACGTCACGGGAAACCTCTTCTGTTCGGGCCCGGCCGGCCCGGCGCTCGGGGTGCGCCGGGCCGGCCGGAGCGGGAGGGGGTGGGGTGGGATGCGGTGCGGTGGGCCCCGGCGGCCCGTCCCCGTGGGGATCCGGACGGGCCGGCGGGGGGTCAGTAGGCCGGCGGGACGGCCGGCTGCGCCTGGGTGGCGCAGTGGATGCCGCCGCCCCCGGAGGCGATGTTGTCGATGTCGAGCTGGACGACGTCGCGGCCGGGGAACTCGGCCCGCAGGATCGAGTACGCCAGCGCGTCGGCGTAGCCGTCGCCGAACTGGGGCACGAACACCGCGCCGTTGGCGACGTAGAAGTTGGTGTAGCTGGACAGGAAGTCCTTGCCGCGGCCGCGGATCCGCGCCCGGTCGGGGCCGGGGAGCTCCACCACGGTCAGCGGGCGGCCTTGGGCGTCGGTGGCGGTCCCCAGGACCTGCTTGGCCTGCTCGTAGACGTCGGCCCAGATCCGGTCGGTGCCGGGGCCGGGCTGGTCGAGGAGGACCCGGCCGGGTGTGCTGAAGCGCGCCAGGCAGTCGATGTGATCGTCGGTGATGTCCTGGCCCGCCAGCCCGGCCAGCCAGATCACCTTGTCCATCCCGAGCGTCGACCTGAGGGCCTGCTCGACCTGGTCCTGGGACATCCCGGGGTTGCGGTTGTCGTTGACCAGCGAGCTGACGGTGGCCAGCAGGGTGCCCTGGCCGTCCGTCTCCAGGGCGCCGCCCTCGCCGACGAAGGGGGCCTGGACGCGGTCGACGCCGTAGCCGGCGAGGAGGGTGGCCGCGACCGCGGCGTCCTCGGTGTAGCGCTGGTAGTAGGGGGTGCCGCTCTTGCCCCAGCCGTTGAAGTTGGTGTCGACACCGGCGATGGCGCCGGGGGCGGTCAGGAAGGTCGGGCCGAAGTCGCGGATCCACAGGTCGTCGTTGGAGATCTCCAGGACGGTGACGGGGTAGTAGGCGCCGCGGCCGCAGTAGTAGCGCGCGTCGGCGGCCTGGCCGGGGCGGGCGACCACGACGACCGGCTCGTAGCGGGAGATCTCGTGGGCGACCCGCGCGATGTCGTCGCGGACCGCCGAGAGCTGGGTCCGCCAGATCGAGGACAGGGCCGGCCAGGCCATGAAGGTGCGGTCGTGCCGGTCGCTCTCGGCGGGCATCCGCAGCCTCGCGGTGGCGGCGGGTGCGACCGGGTCGGCCGGGTCGGCGCTGTCCGCGGTCGCGGCCCGGGCGCTCGCCGGGAGGGCGGTACCGAGGGCGATCAGCGGGACGGCGGCGGCGCCGAGGCGGAGCAGGCCGCGTCGGGAGGGTCTGGGGGTGTGCATGGCGCTCCCTGACTGAGGTGGGAGGTGTGGGGGTTGCCCCGCATCCTCCACCGTACTGAAAATTCAGTCAAGACTTGGCGGCGAAGCCGGGGAAACTGCCTGAAAAGATCATCAGGAATCCCTCTGACCAGTCAGGGAGCCCGGTAGAGTGGGCGATCATGTCGGACCGTCGGACGGAAATACTCAAAGCCGCGACCCGGGTCATCGCCCGCCGGGGCGTACGCGGGCTGCGCGTGGGCGAGCTGGCCACCGAGGCCGGGGTGTCCACCTCGCTGATCTACTACCACTTCACCGACCGCGCCGGGATCCTGCGCGAGACGCTGGGCTTCATCAGCGACCGCGCCGACCACTACACCGCCGACGACGAGCCCGCGCCCCGGACCGAGGACCCCCGGGCCGACCTCGAACGGATCCTGCTCCGGGAGCTCCAGGACAGCACCGAGGTGCGGGAGAACAGCACCGCCTGGGGCGAGTTGCGGGCCAGCGCCGTCTTCGAGCCGAGCCTGCGCACGGACCTGGCCCGGACCACCCACACCTGGGTGCACGACATCGCCGAACTCCTCGCCCGGGCCGACCCGGCCGGCACCGCGCCCGCGCACGCGGCCTCCGCCGAGCGGCTCACCACCCTCGTCGAAGGCCTCAGCGTGCGCTGGCTGAGCGGATCGCTGCCGCTCGACCACGCCCGCCGGCTGCTGCGCAGCGCCGTCGACACCGAGCTGCCGCACCACCACCCGCCGGTCGCCGGGGCCCGGCAGGGCCGGTCACGTCGATCCTGACCCTACCTCTAAACTTCGCGATGCCGTTTGCGCCGTACGCGCCGTGGCCGCCCGGGGACCTCGTACCGATCCCGCCCCCTCCCGGTCCGCCGAGAGAGGCCCCCGCATGTCCGCCGACCGACCGCCCCTCGCCCTCCAGCCGCTCTTCCAGGACCTGACCGGGGCCGCGGATGCGGCGGCCCGGTCGTTTCGGGGTGGTTGGGGTGCCTTCACCGTAGAGCTTGACTGATTTTTCAGTCAATGCGAGAGTGCAGGTCCGGCACCGCCGGACGACCGCGCCCGCGGAGCCCCGCCCTCCCCCGCCGGACCGGATCCACCCCCAGCCCCACCGGAGTTCAGCGTGTCCCAGTCCCCCCTCGCCCGCCGCACCGTGCTGCGCTCCCTCGCCGGAGCCGGTGTGATCGCCCTCGGCGCGAGCGCCTGCGCCGCGGCCGGCGACGACCCGGCCGACCCCACGACCCCGCCCACAGCCCCCGGCTCCGGCGCCGCCGGACAGCCGTCCGCCGACCCGCCCGCGCGGCCCGCCGGCGCACGCCGGCTCGGCGGCGAGTGGGAGAAGCACGAGCGGACCTTCATGGCCTGGCCCGCCTCCGAGAACGTCTGGGGCGAGCAGCTCGGGGCCGTCCGCAAGGACATCGCCTCGGTCGCCCGGGCCATCGGCGGGCGCGAGCCGGTGGTCCTGCTGGTCCGCCCGGGCCAGGAGGACTCGGCCCGCGACGCCTGCGGGTCGGACGTCGAGCTGCTCTCCGTCCCGGTGGACGACCTGTGGGCCCGCGACACCGTGCCGGTGTTCGTCGAGGAGGGCGGCAAGGTCAAGGGCGTCGACTTCAACTTCAACGGCTGGGGCGGGAAGCAGCAGCGCGGCAACGACTCCAAGGTCGCCCGCACGGTGCTGGCGAAGTACGGCGTGGAGCGGATCGAGACCCGGCTGGTCGCCGAGGGCGGCTCCTTCGAGACCGACGGCCAGGGCACCCTGATGGTGACCGAGAGCTCCGTCGTCAACGACAACCGCAACCCGGACATGAGCCGGGACCAGGTCGAGGCGGAGCTGAGGAAGGTCCTCGGCGTGACCAAGGTGATCTGGCTGGCCGGCGTGAAGGGCAAGGACATCACCGACGCCCACGTCGACTGCCTCGCCCGCTTCGCCGCCCCCGGCGTCGTCTTCCTGGACCGGGCCTTCCCCGGCACCCCGCCGGACGTCTGGTCCCGCTCCGCCGACCAGGCCCGCGCCGTCCTCGGCGAGGCCACCGACGCGGCCGGCCGCAAGCTCAAGGTGATCGAGATCAGCCAGCCGGACCCGGACCGGATCACCGGCCGCGGCGACGCCTTCGTCTCCTCCTACATGAACTTCTACATCGGCAACAAGGGCGTCTACCTGCCGCTGTTCGGCGACGCCAAGGCCGACGGCCACGCCCAGGAGGTCTTCCGGGACCAGTTCCCCGACCGCGAGATCGTCCCGATCCGGATCGACACCATCGCCTCCGGCGGCGGCGGCATCCACTGCTCCACCCACGACCAGCCGGCCGGCTGAGCCGCGTCCGCCGGGGGCGGCGGCTTCGGGAGCCCGGCGTGGGGGGGGGCGGGGGGGGGGCGCCCCCCCCCGCGCCCCCCCCGGCCGCCGCCCCCCCCCGCGCCCGCCGGCCCCCCCCCAGTAGCCGGCGGGGTGGAGGGGCGTCGGCGCGGG
>NZ_JBMVFA010000019.1:0-142947 GCF_049543595.1 Kitasatospora sp. NPDC094028
GTCCACCTGCGGCAACAGGGGCTCTATCAGCTCCCACGCCGCGTCCGTCACCTCGCCTCGACCTGCCACAAGATCAATTATCAGACAAGCCTTAGCGGCGCACGGCGGTGATCAGCGCGTAGCCGACCGGCGGGAGCGCCCCGAAGGTCTCGAACAGCTGGGCCGCGGCGCGGTGTTCGGGGCCGAGCTCGCCGCCGACCATGGCGCGCAGCGCCTGGTGGAAGGCCTCGGAGGCGACCCGGTACGAGCGGGCGATGTTGGCCCGGATGTCGGTGAACTCGACGAGCTCCAGGCCGGATTCGTCCAGCAGCCGCCGGTACTCCTCGCGGCTGATCAGCGGCGCGAACTGGAGCAGCCCGCAGGCGGTGGCCAGCACCTGGGCGTCCTGCGGGGAGACCTCGCCGTCCAGGAAGAAGTCCACGGCCACGAACCGCGCGCCGGGCCGCAGCACCCGGCCGACGTGGTCGACGGCCGCCTTCTTGTCCGCCATGTGCACCAGGGACTCGATCGCGTAGGCGCCGTCGAACGAGCCGTCCGCGAAGGGGAGATCGGTCGCGTCGGCGAGCTGGAAGGCGACCTGCCCGGCCGCGTCCCCGACCTCCGGCCGGTCCTGGGCGACCTTGATCTGGTGCTCGCTGATGCTGACGCCGGTCACGTGGAGGCGGTGCCGGTCGGCGATCCGCACCGCGGGGCGGCCGCTGCCGCAGCCGACGTCCAGCACGCGCATCCCGTCCGCCGGGGCCAGCCGCTCGGCCGCCAGGTCGGTGAGGCGGTCGGTGGCCCGGTCGATCGGCGTGTCGTCGTGCTCGTCGTCCCAGTACCCGAAGTGGATGTTGTCGCCCAGTGCGGCGGACAGCGCGTCGGTCAGCTGGTCGTACAGCGAGCCCACGGCGTTCTCGCCGGAAGCGGGCGCGGTCGTGCTCATAGTCGATCCATCCTCACAGTCGAAGCGTCTTCGGAGGCTTGCTCTTGGAGATCTGGTGCGGCCATGCGTGGTGATCTTCGCGGGGTGCCCGGCGCGCGCTGCTGGACGGTGTCTCAGCAGGTCGGGGGCGGGGCAGCGCTCGTCGGCGGAAGCACGGGAATGTCAAGGAATCGGTGGGGGTGAAATGGATGGTCGGGATGCTAACAGGGGTGCGGATGGGGCGAGAACGTGTGCAAGTGCGCCCTTTGCCCGCGCGGGCGGGCTCCCGGCGTACGGCCGTCCGGCGCGCGCCACCGGTGGGCGATGGTGCAATCTTGAACAGATTGAGCGCGGCGGTTCCCCAGGGTGGAGTGTGGTCGAAACCGTTCGGGCCCGAATCGGCCGAATTCGATTCCTCGGCGGGTGTGGAGACCGGCGGCGAATTCCGCCCGGGGGAGGCCGGTGCGGCGCGGAGGGCCGCAGGTCGGAGCCGGTGGTGGCCGGTCCGGCGGCCGGTGAGGTCGGGAACTTCCCCAGCTGCACGCGGTGTTGGCAATCGGCCGCACTTTTGACTGAGCCTTGGGGAGTTCGACATACTCCGAGACAGGGTGGCGGCGCCGACGGCGGGGAGGGGGACACCTGTGGACGGTGAACTGCCGAAGGGAACGGCGCGCCGCTTTCTGAAGATGGCCTCGCTTCCGGTCGGATTCGCGGGGCGCAGCGCGTTCGGGCTCGCTCGGCGGCTCGCGGGCGGCGCCGAGGACCTGATCCGGACCGAGATCGAGGAGCGCACCGCCCGGCAGCTCTTCGCCGTGCTCGGTGAACTCAAGGGCGGCGCGCAGAAGTTCGGCCAGGTGCTGAGCGTGATGGAGAGCGCACTGCCGGAGCACCTGGTGCGGCCCTACCGGGCGGCGCTGACCAGCCTGCAGGAGGCCGGGCCCGCCCTGCCGACCCGCACGGTCCACGCCGTGCTGCGCGAGCAGTTGGGCGACGACTGGCGGCAGTCGCTGCCGGAGTTCGGCGACAAGCCGGTGGCCACCGCCTCCATCGGCCAGGTGCACCGCGGGCGTTGGCACGACGGGCGGGAGGTCGCGGTCAAGGTCCAGCACCCCGGCGCCGCCGAGGCGCTCGCCTCGGACTTCGGCCACCTGATCCGGATCAGCCCGATCATCGACCGGGTGACCGGCGGCGAGCTCAACGTCAAGGAGATCGTGGCGGAGCTGCGCGCGCGGACGATGGAGGAGCTGGACTACCTCCAGGAGGCCGCGTCCCAGGCCGTGTTCGCGAAGGCCTTCGCCGACGACCCGGACTTCCTGGTGCCCGCGGTGGTCGAGGCGGCCGAACGCGTCCTGGTGACCGAGTGGTTGGACGGCACGCCGGCGTCCGCCGTCATGGCGGACGGCGACCAGGACGACCGGAACCGGCTGGGGCTGCTGCTCGCCCGCTTCAACCACGCGGGGCCGAACCGCTGCGGCCTGATGCACGCCGACCCGCACCCGGGGAACTTCCGCCTCACCGGCGACGGCCGGCTGGGGGTGCTCGACTTCGGCGCCGTGGTCCGGCTGCCGGAGGGCCAGGCGCCGGAGATGGGCCGGATCATGCGGGCCTGCGCCGGCGGTGACGCCGAGCGGATGGTCGCGGGGATGCGGAAGATGGGCCTCCTCCGGGAGCGCGAGGGCGGGGCGAAGGGTGAGGCCGAGGACTGGGGCTGGCTGACCCGCTCGCTGGAGATGCTCGTCCAGCCGCTGGTCGAGGAGGTGTTCACCTTCGACCGCGCCTGGCTGCGCGAGGCGGTGCGCAGGGTCACGCTGACCAAGGACGCGGAGATCCTCCGGGACCGCATGGTGGCGCTGCCGGAGTACGTGCAGATGCAGCGGGTGTGGATGGCCGAGATGGCCATGCTCAGCCAGCTGGGCGCCCGGATCCCGTACCGGGCGGAGGCCCTGGCGGGAATGCCGGGCTTCGCGCCCGATTCCTCCGAGCCCGATTCGCCCGCGCCCGATTCGCCCGCCGCGGACTATTGATTCCTCCTTTTTGTGGGGCTCGCCCAGTAATCCGATTCGCCCCGCCGGGGTTTCCGATGGGCACATCGGAACGTTGACATGGCGCCCCGGAAGCGCCGTACAGTTGGCGCCGGTAGCGCCGTTCGGACCCTTTTCAGGGCGCCGGGCGGGAGACGCGCGACACCATCAGGGGCGTGGGGCTGCGGGCCTTCGCCCTGAAGAGCGGGACCGGCCGCTAGGCCCGGCTCGCAGTCCCGGCGGGCCGGGCGGCGGACTCGTCGTCGTTCGTCGCGGTCTCGTCCGCGATGAACGGGAAGAGGGCCTTGGCGTTGTCGAGTGCCCGGGAGGTGGGTTGCCGCACCGCGTGTGCCAGCCTCTCCAGCGCCTTCTCGCCGGCGTCCTCCACTCTCTTCGCCTCCACAATGTGGTTCATCGCTTAACTGTGAACTACAGAATAAGGGATGCCCCATCGGGCGACAATCCGCTGTGTAGTTACTCGCGGGACTTTGTCGTATCGCTCTCCGTCACCCGGAATCCCGCACGGCGGGAACTTTGTTGACGGTTTAATCTGTTGGTCGCTCACCTGTGACGCCCACTGGCAATTGTTACGTGAGTTCGTCGACGACCGGGCGACCGGGCGACCGGGCGACCGGGGCCCGGGGCGGTGCCGGGCCCAACCCGGCACCGCCCCGTGGGTCCGCCCCGCGACTACTTGTCCGCGGTGAGCTTGCCGGCCGCGCCCCAGTTCTCGGCCGGGTACTCCTGCACCCACACCAGCACGCTCTCCGCGGGGACCTCCAGGGCCTCCACGAATGCCTCGGTGACCTTCTTGACCAGCTCGCGCTTCTGCTCGACGGTGCGCGGGCCCTGCTGGATGGTGACGATCGGCATGTTCGGCTCCTGATCGGGTTGTTCCGCCGGTTCCTCCGGCTGAGACCAGTTCACCCGATCGGGGCGCCCGCACCCAGACCCGATTCGATCTCGCAGCGATCACGAATCCTGATCGTCGCAGGTCATGCCGTTCGGCAGGCCTCCAGGAGCACCCGGGGCAGTGGGGCGGAGCGGCGCACGGCGACGGAGGTCGTCAGGGCCAGCGGGGTCCGGCAGGGCCGGAAGACGATCCTCCGGGTGGTCGTCGTCCGGGCGTTGGCGGCGTACACCACCGTCCACGAGGGAGCGCCGGTGCCGATCGAGGCCAGGGTGTCCTGGAGGATGCTCTGCGAGGGGAGGAGGCCCGGCCGGAACCCGGCCCGCGCGCAGGCCTCCAGGACCAGGTCCACCAGCGCCGGGTGGTTGGGCCGCTCGGTCAACCGCAGCGGCAGGGCGGCGAGTTCGGCGAGGTCGACCACCGGCTGCCCGGCGAGCGGGTGCCGGGCGGGCAGCGCGACCACCAACTCCTCCTGCCAGACCGGCACGAAGCGCAGCTCGGGGCTGCCGTCGGCGACGGCGCCGCGGACGAACGCGGCGTCCAGCCGCCCGTCCGCCAACCGGACCAGCCGCTCCCGCACCGGCACCGACTCCAGCTCGACCCGTACCTCCGGGGCCCGTCGCTGGTAGGCGTCCAGGATCAGGTCGAGCCGCTCGCCGAGCCCGGTGACGGTCCCGAGCCGCAGCACCGCGGGCGCCGCCAGCTCCGCCGCGAGCGCCCGGGCCGCGTCCTCCGCCGCCAGCACCCGCCGGGCGGCGGGCAGGAAGCGCTCACCGGCCGGCGTCAGCCGCACGTACCGCGGCGACCGGTCGAACAGCTCGACCTTCACCTCCCGCTCCAGCCGCCGCACCTGCTGGCTCACCGCGGGCTGCCCCAACAACAACCGCTCGGCGGCCCGCCCGAAATGCAACTCCTCCGCGACGGCGACGAAGCAGCGCAACTGCCGTAGCTCCATGGATCCCCCTGCGAACGATCTTGCGGACGGCTCCATGGTCGCAGCCCGCGCCGTGATCCCGCCGAGCGGCACCGCGCGGGCCTCCCTTCAGGCGCGGCGCGGGCGCGCGGCGCGGGCCAGGTCGTCGACGAGGGTCGGGGACGGCTGCGGGATCTCGCCGTGGTCCTCGTCGTCGGAGTCGACCGGCAGCTGGTGGACGACGGCCGCCACCCGGGGCGGCAGCCGGAGCGAGAGGCCCTCGTGGCAGGCGGCGAGGGTCTCGGTCCAGACGGCCGCGGGCAGCGGCGGTCCCAGCCGGGGCGGACCGTCCGGCGTGGCCCGGGGGGCGGGCACCCGGGGCTCGGCGGCGAGCCGGTCGGCCTGGCCGCGCCAGTAGTCGGCGTCGGCGTGCTCGCCCCGGCCGGCGTGCAGCAGGGACAGGCAGCTGGCGGCGGTCGCGTTGCCGCCCCCGGCGGCGAACTGCAGCCAGAACTGGCAGCCGTCCTCGTACCCGGTGAGGTGGAGCAGCGCGGCCAGCACGAGCGCGCCGCCGGGCTGGATCCGGCGGCGGTTGTCGGCCAGCAGGGCGAGCGAGGCGGCGGCCTCGGGCTGGGCGATGACCAGGGTGGCGGCGAGGTCGAGTTCGTGCCGGGCCTGGACGTGTTCGGCGCCGAGCGGCGGTCGCGGGCGGACGAGGCGCCGCAGGTCGGGGGCGCAGGCGCCGTCCGGCAGTTCGACCGGCCGATCCGGTGCGTCCTCGCTTCCGCAGTCCGCGGGCGCCGCCGGCCACAGTTCGCGTCCGCGGCTCACCGCATCTCCTCCGAACCCGCCGCGCCGCCGCCCAGCAGCCGGCGGAGCTTGTCGAGCCCGCGCCGGGTGTCGGCGCGGGCGCTGGACTCGGTGAGCCCGAGGTACGAGGCGATGGTCCGGTACTCCAGCCCGGTCATGAACCGCAGCACGATCAGGTCGTGCTGGCGCTCCGGCAGCCGCAGGACGGCCGCGTAGAGGTGGTCGTGGTCGTGGTCGAGGACGTCCAGGCCGAGCCGGGTCTCCAGGTGGGCGCGCTGGACGGCGACCACCCAGTCCGGGACGACCGCTCTGGGTGGGGCGTCGCCGAGGCCGCTGCCCAGGGCGACTTCGGCGACGTGCCGCTTGGCGGTCATCCACCCGTAGTGGGCGGTGGCGGGCTGGTGCAGGACGGTGACCCAGTTGCGCCGCAGGTCGGCGCGGATGCCGTGGACGGCCCGCTCGACGAGGTCCCCGCGGTGCAGCCGGGCCCGGGCGATGCCCTGCCAGGCCCGCCCGTGGTCGTCGCAGAACGCCTCGTAGGACAGCCGGTGCGCGGGCCGTACCGCCGCCCACTCCTCGTCGTTGGTCATGGTGCCCCTCCTCGTCGGCTCTCCCCGTCTCCCTGTTCCCCCGGGTGCATCCAAGCGCAGAGATGCGATGAATGGGTAAACGATCACAAATAGGCTTATCTGAACTGACAGATGACGACACAACAGCTGATCGCTGATCACATCCGGCCGGATCCGACCCCCGGCGCGCCCGCCCGCCGGGCATAGTGGGACCCACACGCCGACGCAGGGGGGACGCGCATGGCCACAGGACAGCACGACGACACCGACCTCCCCCCGGACGTCGAGGTCAACCTCGCCATCCACCGCCCCCACCCGGCCCGCGTCTACGACTACTTCCTCGGCGGCGCGACCAACTTCCCCGCCGACCGGGAGGCCGCCGGCCACGCCCTCGCCGTCTTCCCGCACGCACCCGCCGCCGCCCGTGCCAACCGCGGCTTCATGCAGCGCGCCACCCGCGCCCTGGTCGAGGCCGGCGTCACCCAGTTCCTCGACATCGGCACCGGCATCCCCACCTCGCCCAACCTGCACGAGGTCGCCCAGTCCGTCGACCCGCGTGCCCGGGTGGTCTACGCCGACAACGACCCCATCGTCCTCACCCACGCGCAGGCCCTGCTGCGCAGCACCCCCGAGGGCCGCACCGCCTACGTCCAGGCCGACGTGCGCGACCCGGCCGCCGCCCTCGCCGCGATCCGCGACACCGGCGTCCTCGACTTCACCCGGCCGATCGCGCTCAGCATGGTCGCCCTGCTCCACTTCGTCCCCGAGGGCGCCCACGAGATCGCCGAAGTCCTCAAGAGCGCCCTCACCGCCCCCGGCTCCGCCCTGGTGATCAGCCACTTCACCCCCGACCACGCCCCGGCCGAAGCCGCCCGGATATCCCAGGTCTACCGCGACGCCGGCAGCCCGGTCCGCGCCCTCACCCGCTCCGACTTCGCCCGCTTCTTCACCGGCTGGACCCTCCTCGCCCCGGGCATCGTCACCACCCCCACCTGGCGCCCCGACCCCACCACCGAGCACATCACCGACGCCGAAGCCTCCTGCCTCACCGCCGTCGCCACCCGCCCCTGACCGGGCCCGCGCCCCACGGCGGTTCGCCGACCCGTGGTCGGCCGCAAGGTCCGACTGGACGGGGCCGGTGACGACGACGCACTCCGAATACGTGCTCGGTGCCGGCTCTGCGGGCAGCGGCAGACGGTGCTACTCGCTTTGGGTGGGCTCGGCCCGGAGTGCGGCGATGAACTGCAGGAGGCGTTCGTTGACCAGCTCGGGACGGTCCAGGTTGAGGCCGTGGCCGGCCCGCTGCACGATCTCGGCCTGAACGTTCGGGATCAGCGCGGTGACCCGCTCCAGTACCTGACGGGGGCGGAGCAGGGCACTGCGGCGTCCGAGCAGCACGAGGGTGGGCAGCCGGATCGAGCTCAGTTCCTCGTCGGTGAACGGTCTGGCCGCAGGGCGGGTGTTCGGCTTGTAGGTCCGCATGCCCAGCATCAGCGGAGCGATCATCTCGGGCGGTGAGCTCAGGGCGGGGTTGGCGAGCAGGCGCCCGAGGGCGGGGCGGAGCGGGCGCGGGGCGAGCATTCCGAAGAGCCCGCCGATCATGTGCGCGTAGAACCGTGCGGGGACCTTCTCGATCCCGCCGGGGTCCAGCGGGGCGATCGAGGCGAGGCGTTCGGGTGCGTGAACGGCCTGGTTGAGGGCCAGCCATCCGCCGTAGGACAGGCCGACCAGGTGGACACGCTCCAGCCCGAGTCCGGCGAGGACCTCGCCGAGCCAGGCCGCGTTGTCCTTGGGGCCGGCCGCGGTGGCGCGTTGCACGCTGCGGCCGGGGTCGTCGAGCGTGTCGATCGCGTAGACCGGGTGGTTCTCGCCGAGGGCGGCGACCTGCGGGTACCAGTTGGAGGCGTGTCCGGCGTGGCCGTGCAGGAGGACGATCGGCTCGCCGCTTCGGGCCCCGTAGCGGTGGACGTGGACGGTGCCGTAGCCGGTTTCGATGTCCAGTTCCTCGCGTGGGCCCGGCCACAGCTCCATGGCGCGGTCGTACGCCTCCAGGAACTTCCCGCGGGCTTCCTCGCTGACGAAACGTCCGACACTCGTTCTGGTCATGGTCCCTCCCGGCACGTGAAACTGCAGGACTTGATGGTATGTTTGTACCATAAAAGAGTCTGGAGGGAACCGGATGCCGAAGCTGGTGGACCATGACGAGCGACGGGCACAGATCATCGACGCCCTGCTCCGCGCGGCGGCGGACACCGGCCTGCACGCCGTCACCATGCGGTCCGTGGCCATCGAGGCGGGCATCTCGGTGCGGCTCGTGCAGTACTACTTCGACACCAAGGAGCGGCTGCTGCTGGCCGCACTCGACCGCCTGACGGCGCGCATGGGCGAGCGAGTCCGCGACCGGGTGAGGGCGGCCGGCTCCTCGCCGACTCCGCGCGACATCGTCGAGGCGGTCCTGCTCGAAGCCGTCCCGACCGACGAGGAGAGCCGGATCTTCCACCTCGTCCACACCGAGTACGCGGTGCTTTCCGTCACCGATACCGCCCTCGGCGGCCGGCAGTTCCTCGCGGCACCCAACGAGATGGAGGAGTTCCTCGTCGGGCAGCTCGAAGCCGCCCAGCAGGCCGGGGGCGCCGATCCACGCCTGGATGCCGGCCAGGAGGCCGTCGTCCTCCTGGCCGTCTCCGCCGGCCTCGGCCTGAGCGTTCTGCTCGGCCAGCGCACGGCGGATGACGCGACCACCGTTCTGCACTACCACCTCGGCCGACTCTTTCCCGGTTCGTGAGCCCCATCGGCCACGATTGCTGATTCAGGACGCCAACCGGCCCTGGAGCGGGCCGCTCCGCACAGCATCCGGGCGCTCTCCCGCTCGCCCCGTGTGATTCGGGGGCGCATCCGGCGTTCGGCGGTCGGCCGTGTCCATTCGCCGGCGCTTCCGCGACCTGCGGTGCCGGCTTCGGTTTGGAATGTGTTCGAACTGACCATCATAATCCTTTGGAACGGCCAGGTTGAGTGAGTGTCGTAATCTCCGATATATACTGCACGGGTACCGTGGAAAGAACGGGTGGGAACTGTCTTTCCGTCGATCGGACCCAAGGCTGGACTGTTGAATCCAGAGACGATCCTTTTATCGGTTTTTACCCCGGAGGGCAGGGATAATCCCTACCCCGCCCTGCTCGGACTCCGGGAGGTGGCGCCGGTCTACTACAGTGCGGCGATCGGCTCGCACTTTTCGACCACTTTCGCAGGCTGCCACTCCGTTCTCACCGGCCCCGACTTCCTGGTGCCTGACCGGGAATGGTGCGAGCGGAAAATTCCGGAAGGCATCGGCCGCCCGGCCGCCGACTTCTTCTACTCCTCGATGCTGGCCACCGACCACGCCGCCCACGATCGGCTCCGCCGCCTGGTGACCCGGGAGTTGAGTGCCCGCCGGGTCGCAGCACTGCGGGCCAGTGTGGAGGAGCTCGGCGCCGAACTGCTGGACGCCTTCGCGGAGACCGCCGCCGGTGGCGGGGTCGCCGACTTCCACGAGTTGGTCGCGTTGCCCCTTCCGGTCGCGATGGTCGGCGAGCTGATCGGCGTGCCGCGCGCGGATCAGCAGGGCCTGTGCCTGCTCGGTGACGATGCCGCCAGGCTGCTGGAGCCCGTCCGCACCCCGGAGGACTGGGCCCGGGCCGACCGGGGAGTGAGGGGGCTGCGGAAGTACTTCACCGGACTGCTGCACGAACGCCGTTCCCGGCCTGCCGACGACCTCGCCTCGGCCTTGGCAGTGGGCCCCCTGACGGACGGCGCCGGGCTGACGGACGACGAACTCGTCGACGTGCTGGTCCTGGTGTTCGCCGCCGGCTTCGAGACCACGGTCGCGATGCTCGGGATGGCGGTGAACGCCCTGCTCGGCCATCCCGAGCAGTGGGCCTTGCTACGGCGTCGGCCCGAGCTGGTGCCGGCCGCACTGGAGGAGTCGCTGCGCTGGGACGGCCCGGTGCCGATGACGGAACGGATCACGGCACGGGCCACGGAGGTCGCCGGGGTCCCCCTGCCGGCCGGAGCCAGCGTCATCACGGTCATGGCGGCCGCTCACCGGGACCCCGAGGTGTTCGCGGACCCGGACGCCTTCATGATCGGACGGACGGACGGCCGGGTGCTGAGCTTCGGCGCGGGCGCGCACTACTGCGTGGGCGCCGCGCTGGCCCGACTGGAGGGAGCCGTCCTGCTGCGCCAACTACTCCACCGCTTCCCGCACCTGACGCTGTCCGGGCCACCGACCCGGCGCACCGGCGACGGCCTGCGTGGTTTCACCCGCCTCCCGCTGGCCCTGGCCGGCTGACCCGTCCGCAGTCCCGCAGTCCTGATCACCTCCCGCAGTCTGATCACCGTCCTTGGAGGAACCGGTCCCGTGTACTTCCTGCAGCGCGAACGTGCCGCCCTGGAGACCCACCTGCCCGGCTTGGACGCGGCTCTGGCAGCCCAGCCCCTGGAGCACCTGGAGAGCGCGCCCAGTCCGGCGATCGGCGCGTTCCGCGCGGCCGGCGGCCCCGGCCTGCTGGTGCCCCGCGCCCTGGGCGGCAAGGGCGTGAGCGCCCTGGAAGCGGTGCGCGTCCAGCGCGGGCTCGGGGCCCGCTGCCCCTCGCTGGCGGTGGCCACCACGATGCACCACTTCTCGGTGGCCGGACTGGTCCGATCCGCCTCCCCGGGCGGTCCGGAGGAGTCGTTGCTCGCCTCGATCGCCGCCGACGGCCTGCTCCTGGCCTCCGCCTTCGCGGAGGGCCGGGCCGGCCAGAACATCCTCAAGCCGCACATCACCGCCCGTCGCCGGGGGGAGCGGGTGGTGCTGAACGGCAGCAAGATGCCGTGCAGCCTCTCCCGTTCGATGGACCTGCTGACGGCCTCGGTGCTGCTCGCGGACGAGGACGGCGTCGAGCGGCTGGCCGTCGCGCTGATCCCCGCCGCCACGCCGGGCATCGAGGTGCGACCGTTCTGGCGCAACACGGTGCTGGCCGGCGCGGAGAGCGAGGAGGTGGTGCTGACCGAGGTCGAGGTCGACCAGGAGATGGTCCTGGTCACCGAGGTCACGGCCGACGCGGTGCCGGACGACCTCAACACGGCGGGCTTCCTCTGGTTCGAGTTGCTGCTGACGGCCGGCTACCTGGGCGTGGCCAGCGCACTGGTGGAGCGGGTGCTGACCAAGCCCGGCGGCCCCCCGCAGGACCCGACCGGGCCCCTGGCGGAGGTGGAGGCCGCGATGCTCGCGGTGGAGTCGGTGGCCCGCGCGATGGCGGACCGCCACCAGCCCTGGGACGACGGCCTGCTGGTGGCCGCGCTGACGGCCCGCTACGCGGCGGAGGACGCCATCGCGCGCACCAGCCGCAGCTGCCTGACCGCCCTGGGCGGAATGGCCTTCGTCGGCTCGACCGAGGGCAGCTACCTGGCCTCGGCGGCGGGGGCACTCGGCTTCCACCCGCCCGCCCGGGCACGGATGGCCGGCCCGCTGCGCGAGTACCTCGACGGCCGTCCGCTGCGGATCGGATGACGGGCGTGCAAGCCGCGGCCGGCTACCGGGTGGAGGTGGTCCGCGGCGTCGACGCGCTCCCGGAGGGGCTGTGGGAGCGCCTGGCGCCGCCGGACGACCCGATGTGGTCGCGCGACGTGCTGCGCGCGATGGAGGCGTCCGCGATCGGTCCGGACGGGTACGCCCACCTGGTGCTCCGTCAGGACGCCGGCGGGGAGCCGGAGGCGCTCGCGGTGTTGCCGGTCAGCCTCTTCTCCCGGCTGTCGCTGGACGAGGTGCTCGGGGCCGACGACCGGCGGCGCCTCGCACCCCTGCGACGCCTGTTCCCCGACCTGCTGCGGGTGCCGATGCTCTTCTGCGGCCACCTGCTCGGCCAGGGCCACCTGCTGACCGACCGCCGGCTGCCGTCGCCGGCCCTCGACGCGCTGATCGGCGGGACGCTGGCGCTGGCCCGCCGCGAGGGACTCGGCACCGTGGTGTTCAAGGACTTCGCGCCCGTCGAACTGGCGGCGCTGCGCCCCTCCCTGGCCGGCGCCGGCTTCTTCTTCCTGCCCGCCCTCCCGGACACCGAACTCCGCCTGGGGCCGGGAGGGTTCGAGGACTACCTGACCCGTCTGCCCGCCAAGGCGCGGCGCAACGCGCGCAGCAAACTGCGCCGGGCGGCGGCCTGGCCCGGGCTGCGGACGGAGGTGCTGGAGGACTTCGCACACCTGCTGCCGGAGATGCTCGGGCTGTACCGGCAGGTGATGGACCGGGCCGAACAGCGGCTGGACGTACTGGACGCCGACTTCCTGGCCGCCGTCCACACCGGGCAGCCGGCCGGGCGCCGACTGGTGGCCTGCTTCGAGGGCGAGCGCCTGGTGGCCTTCCTCCTCTGCCTGTTCGCCGGGACGGGCGCCACCGGAGCCCGGATCGGCCTGGACTACCGGATCGCCCACGAGGCCGGGCTCTACCACGCGGTGCACCACGCGGCGATCCGGCTGGCCATCGACTCGGGGTGCACCCACATCCGGTTCGCCCAGACCGCCTACCAGCCGAAGGTCGAACTCGGCTGCGACCTCGTCGAGCAGTGGTACGCGATGACGCATCTCCGCCCGCTGCGGCGGGCCCTGCTGCGCCGGATGCTGCCCCCGGCCCTGACGGCCGCGAGGGCGAAGGCCCTCGGGCCGCACGCAGCCGCCTACCTCCCCCTGTCCCTCCCCGAACCGAAGAGGTTGTCCCGTGCCGCACGTTGAGGTGGAACTGCCGATCGCCGCGCCGCCGGAGCTGGTCTGGGCGGCGGTGGTGGACGTGGAGTCGTACCAGCACTGCATGGAGAGCGTGGACGAGGTGGTGGTGGTCGAGCGAACCGACGAACGCCACCGCACCACCGCCTGGTCGGTGCGGCTGGAGGGATCGGTGCTGCGGTGGACCGAAGCGGAGGTGATCGACCCGGCGGCCCGGCGGTTCGACTTCCGCCAACTCACCGGAGACCTGGGCGAGTTCTCGGGCCACTGGGCGGTCAGGCAGGCGGCCGACGGCGGCAGCCTCGTGGTGCTGTGCGCCGACTTCGACATCGGCATCCCGCTGCTCGCGGAGATGCTCAACCCCATCGCGGCCGACGCCCTGCGGGAGAACGCCGAGCAGATGCTGACCGCGCTGCGCAGCCGGCTCGTCCCGGTCGCGGCGGTGACCCGATGACGCCGGCCGCCGCGACCGAGGTGTTCGACCAGGTGCGTCGGCACCTGTCTAGCAAGCTCGCGCTGACCGGTGGTTTCGCCGGGCGCGGTGCGGTCGAGACGACCGCCGAAGGCGCCAGGGTGACCCTGTCGGACGGGCGCCGGGTGCTGGACTTCGGCTCGTACGCCGTCACCCTGCTCGGCCACCGCCACCCCGAGGTGCTCGCCGCCGTCCACCGGCAGCTGGACACCATGCCCACCGCCACCCGGAGCCTGGCCAACCCCGTGGCGGCCGACGCGGCCGGCCGGTTGGCGGCGCACCTCGGACACGCCCTGCCGAAGGTCCACTTCGGGCTGAACGGCTCGGACGCGGTGGAGGTCGCGGTCAAACTGGCCCGGCTGGCGACCGGCAGGGAGCGGGTGCTCGCGGTGCGCGGCGGCTTCCACGGGAAGTCGCTCGGCGCCCTGGCCCTGACGCACAGTCCGCTGTACCGGGTGGGCCTGCGCGGCTGCACCGTGGAGGTGACGCACCTGGACCCGCAGGACGCGCGGGCCGTCGCCGGGGAACTGGCCGCGGGACCGGTGGCCGCGCTGGTGTTCGAGCCGGTCCAGGGGGAGAACGGCGCGGTGCCGCTCCCGGTGGACGTGCTGCGCCAGTGGTGCGCGGCGGCGGTGGAGCACGGCGCGATGGTCATCGCCGACGAGATCCAGTGCGGCCTGCGCCGCTGCGGCGAGCCCTCGCTCGCGCTGGCCGAGGACCTGCCGGTGGACGGCGTGCTGCTGGGCAAGCCGCTCGGCGGCGGCGTGGTCCCGCTGTCGGCACTGGTGTGCTCGGAGCGGCTGTACGCGCCGCTGGAAGCCGATCCGTTCCTGCACTCCGCGACCTTCGGCGGACACCCGCTGAGCTGCGCGGCCCTGCCGCCCGCACTGGAGGCGATGGACCGCCTGGCGGGGCACGGCCGGGCACTCTCCGCCCTGCTGGACTCCGGCCTGGCGTACCTCCGCGCCCGCCACCCGGAGACGGTGCGCGAGGTGCGGGGGCGGGGTCTGCTGCGCGGCGTCGACCTGGACACGCCCGCCCACGCGGGCGCGATGGTGCTCGAACTCGCCACCCGCGGCCTGCTGGTCTCGCCCTGTCTGGGCCGCCCGACCACCATCCGGCTGCTGCCGCCGCTGGTGGCCACCGAGGCCGAACTCGCCGAAGGGCTCGGCATCCTGGACGAGGCCCTGACCGCCGTGGCCGCCCGATGAACCCGCACCCTCAGGAAGGACGGACATGCCCACGCGTGAGGAACTGGCCCTGGTGGTCAGGACGACGATCTCGGACGTGCTCGGCACGGAGGTGGAGGAGGTGCACGAACGCACCAGCCTGTTGGCCGACTACGGCATCGACAGCCTGGAGCTGATGGAGATCGGCTCCCGCCTGGAGCGCGCGCTGGCCCTGCGGATCGAGGTCGAGGACCTGACCCGGGCCGAGGACGTCGGCCAGGCGATCGACCTGCTCACGCTCCGGACGGCGGAGGCCCGGTGACGGCGAACCGGGGTTCCAGGCGTCCGGACGGTGGCCACCGGGTGGCGGTCACCGGGATCGGGGTGAAGTGTCCGGCGGGCACCGGTGTGCAGGAGGCCTACGAGTCGGTGCTCAAGGTCCGGCCCACCGCCGGGGTGGTCGACCTCCTGGTGGAGCGGGGCGTCTCGGTGCACGTCGCCTCGCTGGTGCCGCCGTTCGACGTCGACGCGTACCTGACCCGCCGTGAGGCCCGGCAGATCGACCGGGCCGCGACCCTGCTGCTGTGCGCGGCCTCCGACGCCGTGACCGCGGCGGGGCTCACCGATGGCGGCGGCCTGCCGCCGGAGCGGGTGGGCGTGCAGATCGGCACCGGCATGGGTGGTCTGGCCAGCATGGAGCAGGTGACCACGGACCACTGGGACAGCCCCGGCGGCCTGCCCGTGCACACCGTGCCGCGCACCATGGCGAACTCGGCGGCCTCCCGGCTGGCCCTGCGCTACGGCTTCCGTGGCCCCTGCACCACGTACTCCTCGGCGTGCGCCAGCGGCACCACCGCGATCGGCGAGGCGGCCCGGCGGATCCGCTACGGCGAGCTGGACGCGGCGGTGGCAGGAGGCGTGGACGCGCCGGTGACCACGGTGATCGTCGGCGCGTTCGCGAAGATGCGGGCGATGTCGGCGCGCAACGGCGAACCGGCCCTCGCCAGCCGCCCGTTCGACGCGGACCGGGACGGCTTCGTGATGGCCGAGGGGGCTGCGGTTCTGGTGCTGGAACGCTGGGACGCGGCCCTGGCACGGGGTGCGGCGATCCTGGGCGAGGTGGCGGGGTACGCGGACAACTGCGACGCCTTCCACATCGTCGCCCCGATCGAGAACGGCGAGATGGCGGCCCGCTGCATGCAACGAGCGATCGCCGACGCGGGGCTGGCGCCGGCCGACATCGGTCACGTCAACGCGCACGGCACCTCGACGGTGCTCAACGACCGGGCGGAAGCGCGGGCGATCGAACGCTGCTTCGGTGCCGGGACGTTGCCCGTGACGGCGATGAAGGGTGTGACGGGCCATCTGATCGGCGGCTCCGGAGCGCTGGAGGCGGCGCTCGGCCTGCTCTGCGCGGTCCGGGGTGAGGTGCCTCCGATCGCGAACCTGGGCACCAGTCCGGAGGCCGACCTGGTGGACCTGGTCCGCTCCGCGCCACGCGGGATCGCGCCGGGGCCGGTCCTCTCGAACTCCTTCGGGTTCGGCGGCCAGAACGCCTGCCTGGTGCTCGTCCCCGCCTGACCCCTTTCCGATTCCCCTGCTCGTACCGGGACATCCCATGCGAATCCTCTTGACCGGCGCGACCGGTGTGGTCGGCGCCGAGGTCAGCGGCCTGCTGCGGGCGGCGGGCCACACGCTGGTACCGGTGGCCCGCCGAGCCACCGCCGAGAGCCCGCTCTCCTGGCGGATGGGGGCCGAACCCCCGCCGGCCGAACTGGCCGGCCACTGGGACGTGATCGTGCACGCGGCGGCCACCACCCGCTGGACCCTCACCCGCCCGGAGGCCGTCGCCGCCAACGTGGAGCCGCTGCGAGCGGTGCTCGCCCTGGCCGACCGGGACACCCACCTGGTGCACGTCTCGACCGCCTACGTCGGCGGCACCCGTAACCCCGGCGACCTGCGCGGCGCGCAGTTCGAGGGCTACCGCAACGGCTACGAGTGGTCCAAGGCCCGCTGCGAGGACCTGGCCCGGGCCGAGCACCCCGGACCGCTCACCGTGGTCCGCCCGCCGCTGGTCGTCGGCCGCAGCGGGGACGGGCGGATCGCCCGCTTCTCCGGGCCCTACACGATCCTGCAGGCCCTGGTCTCCGGCTTGGCCGCCGTCGTGGTCGGCGACCCGGACGGCTACGCCGAGATCAGCCCGGTCGACCAGGTCGCCGAAGTGCTCGCGGCTGCCGCCCTGGCCGAGCCCCCGCCGGCCCCGCGCACCGAGGTGATCGCGGCAGGGCCGTCCTGCCTGACGCTCTCCGCCCTGCTGGACGTCATCTGCAACACCCTCAACTCCTGTCGCGCCGCTCACGGGATCGCCCCGGTGGAGCGCCCGCCGCTCGTCCCGGCAGAACGCTGGAACCGCTTCTTCCTTCCCATGGCGGACCGTCACCTCTCCCCGTTCCAGGCCCAAGCCGTCAAGCTGCTCGCGATGTTCCAGAGCTACACCTCGATGACCGAGCCCTTCACCCCCACCCATCCGGTCACCGACCCCGCTACCGTGATGGCCACCGCCGTCCGCCACTGGGCCGAAACCAAACCCCGCCTCGCCCTGGCCCGCCCGCAGCCGTGGACCGCGTTCACCACGACCTCCTGACCCGACGTCACATCCGGACTCGGCGGCCGGTGCCGGGGCGGGCGGGGCCCGCCCCGGCACCGGGAGCGGCTATTCCTGGATGTACGTGTCGCTGAAGCTGGTGCCGCCGGAGCTGAGCGGGCTGGTGCTGGCCTCGTAACCGGCGTTGGAGCTGGGGTCGAGTGCGACCGGGTTGGCGGAGCCGAGGGACTTGCCGTTGACGGTGGCCGAAGTGAAGGTCACCGTGCCGAAGTTGGGGTAGGAGCCGGTCGGCGACTCGATGATGACCTCGGCGCTGGTCCGTTGGGCGGAGGTGGACTTGGTGGTGGTGTACGTCCAGCCGGCCGTGGAGTCGACGAGCTTGAGGGTGTAGCGGCTGCTGCCCACGTAGGTCACCGAGGCGGAGATCCGGTCGCCGGCCGACACCGGGTACGAGGTCTGGCTCAGGTAGACCGGGGCGGCCGGGTACATCTCGTACCAGGCCTGGTCCACCGGGCTGCCGCTGGAGCAGTCGGTGGCGACGCCGGTCTGCTCCACGCTGGACGAGCCGTAGCCGTCGATGCCGACCCAGGGCGCGTACAGGTCGTTGGAGGAGTTGCAGGTGGCGTCGGGCTCGACCCAGGAGGCCGAGACCGAGCTGTAGCCGCTGCCCTGGGCGGCGTATCCGCCCCAGTTGTAGCCGTTGGTGTTGTACGACAGGGGGCGGAAGGACAGGGCCGCGTGGGCGGCTGTCGCACTGGCCGGTACGGCGGGGGCGGCGAAGGCCGCGACCGTGGCCGCGAGGGTGACGACGCGTATCAGGGACTTGCGCATGCCGAACTCCTTCGTGAGGGGACGAACAGGAGGTCCACACCGTCAACCTGGGCCGTGGGGGCTGCCGTTGGCGGGCGGCAGTACAGGATGACGGGGGCGTCATGACCCGGACAAGAGGTGCAAGGAGAAGATTGGCGAAGTCATTGCCGTGCCGGGAAGGCGACTTGACGAACCGTCCGCTGGGCGAACGCCGAAGGCCCGCACCGTGAGACTTAGGTTCTAGTGGTCGTTGCAACACCCCAGTTCAGGGGATGCATTGGACTTTGAGATCCGTAAGGTCCGGACGATCGCTCAGGGCCCTGTGAAGCTGACCCGGGAGCGGGAGGCATACTCCCGACTCGTGCAGCAGGGCTACAGCAACACAGAGGCGTGCCGGATCGTCGGGGTCAATCCCAGGACCGGGAGGCGCTGGACCTACGGCCGCAGCGCCGATCGCCGACAGGAGGCGGCACCACCGATTCACGCGGTGGTGCCGCCTCCTGGCCCGTCCCGGTACCTGCGCGAGGACGAGCGCATCCACATCGCCGACCGGTTGCGGGAGAAGGCCACCGTTCGGGCGATCGCCGCCGAGTTGGGTCGCAGCCCGTCCACGGTCAGCCGGGAGATCCGCCGTAATCACCATCCCGGCAGCGGTGCCTACCGGCCGCATGCCGCCCAGGCCCGCGCCGACGCCCGCCGGCCCCGCCCCAAGCCCCGGAAGATCACGTCGAACCCGGAGCTGCGGGACGCCGTCCAGGCGATGCTGGACGAGCGGTGGAGTCCGGAGCAGATATGCCACGCTCTGCGGGCACAGTTCCCCGACCGGCCGGAGATGCACGTGGTTCCTGAGACTGTCTACCAGGCGCTCTACGTCCAGGGCCGCGGCCAGTTGCGGCGCGAGCTGGCCGCCGCCCTGCGCAGCGGACGCGCCCGCCGCAGGCCCCAGCGGCAGGCCAACTGCCGCCAGCCGCGCTTCACCCAGCCGATGGTCATGATCAGCGAGCGTCCCGCCGAGGCCGAGGACCGGGCCGTCCCCGGGCACTGGGAGGGCGACCTGATCATCGGCAAGGACCAGAAGTCGGCGATCGGCACTCTGGTTGAGCGTTCCACCCGCTTCGTGATGCTGCTGCACCTGCCCGCCGACCACAGCGCCGAGACGGTCCGCGACGCCCTGGTGGCCACCGCCCGCACGCTCCCTACCGAGCTGAAGCGCTCGCTGACCTGGGACCAGGGCAGCGAGATGGCCAGGCACGGCGAGTTCAGCCTCGCCACCGACATCCCGGTCTACTTCTGCGACCCGGCCAGCCCCTGGCAGCGCGGCTCCAACGAGAACACGAACGGCCTGCTGCGGCAGTACTTCCCCAAGGGCACCGACCTGGCCGTCCACACCCCCGAACACCTGGCCGCCGTCGCCGACCAACTCAACCGCCGCCCACGCAAAACGCTCGGCTGGGAAACCCCAGCCGAGCGTCTGGCTAAACTCCTCGCGGCCTAGACAATCAACCACGTGTTGCAACGACCGCTAGAAACCGCCAGACGGAGCGGGCCTTCGTGTGGATTCGGTGCTTATCGGAGCCGTCGTCCGGCGGCCGGATCTTGAGGGGCGCGATGACGCCGAGGGCGGACGTAGGTGATCGCGAGGGCGTGGCCCGTGCGGGTGTCGCCCGAGGTTCGCGCCGAGCGGTCAGACGGTGACGTTCTCGGGCTGCTCCGACCGGAGGCCGGCGGGCTGCTCGGCGGTGGCGGTGGCGGGGGCGGCGGCGGTGGCGGGGGTGTTCTCCCGGGGTGCGGGGAGCAGGGCCATGATCACGCCGGAGATCACGATGGTCGCCGCCCAGGCGAGCCCGTACCTGCCGACCGGGGTGTCGGAGAGCGGGCCGGCGAACCAGTCGCACTTGGTGAAGGCGAGACCCGTCAGCAGCGCGAAGACCCAGGAGACCATCGCCTGCCAGCAGAAGCCGCCCGTGTACCAGTACCGGCTGTTCCTGCTGGTGTCCATCAGCGCGGCGGCGTCGTAGCGCACGGTGCGCGACCGGCGCCGGAACATGTCCACCGCGTAGACGCCGATCCAGGCCGAGAAGGAGACGGCGAGCAGGATCAGGAAGGTGATGAAGGAGCCCAGGAAGCTCTTGGCGACCAGCATCAGCAGCAGTCCGCCGACCAGCGAGATCACGGCGTTGATGCTGACGGCCAGGGCGCGCGGCAGCTTGACGCCCATGGTCTGCGCGGTGAAGCCGGCCGAGTACATGGAGAGGCTGTTGATCAGCAGCATGCCCACGATCGCGGTCAGCAGGTAGGGCACGGCCAGCCAGGTCGGCAGCAGGTCACCGAGGAAGGAGACCGGGTCCGCGGCCTGCGCCAGGCCGGGTGAGGCCACCGCCATCACGGCGCCCATCAGCACCATCGGCACCATCACGAGACCGGCGCCGGAAACCGTCACGCCGACGATCTTCCTGCCGGAGGCGGCGTGCGGCAGGTAGCGGGCGAAGTCCGGGCCGGTGGGGACCCAGCTGATGCCGCCGGCGGCGATGGTCCCGATGCCGGCGATCATCATCGCGGCGGTACCCGCGGGCTTGGCGAAGACCTCGCTCCAGTTCATGGTCGCGACCAGGTAGCCCAGCACCAGCACGCTGAAGACGCCGAAGAGGTACGTCGACCAGGTGTTGCAGACGTTCAGCGCCTTCCGGCCCATGCCGGAGACCAGGAAGGTGCAGGCGACGAAGGTGAAGAGCGTGACCACGACCAGCGCGGTGTTGCTCTTCACGCCGAAGAGCAGGTCGAGGACGGTCAGCACGGCGTAGGCACCGGTGACGGCGTTGATCGTCTCCCAGCCGAACCGGGCGATCCAGAGGATCGCGCCGGGGAAGAGGTTCCCGCGCACCCCGAAGGTGGCCCGCGAGAGGGTCGCGCCCGGCGCCCCGCCCCACTTCCCGGAGACCGACAGCACACCGACCAGGCCGAACGAGACGAGCGCGGCGCACGCCGCGACGATCAGGACCTGCCAGAAGTTCAGCTGGTTGAGCACCACCAGGGCGGCGCCCATGGTGAGCAGCAGGACGCTGATGTTCGCCGCGACCCAGGTCGGGAAGAGCTCGCGGACTCTGCCCCCGCGCTCGTGGTCGGGGACGGGTTCGATACCGCGGGTCTCTATCGCGCCGACGGCGCTGTCGGCGGCGGACAGGTTGTCCATAAGGGTCGCTCCGGGCAGGTGAATCGGGATGTGAATCGGGCAAAGCGGGCATTCATGGAATTCTTCGCGCGTAGCGCGGGAGTTAGGTCATCCTACTTTGTCCATTTCGGCCCCCGACTCACTCCTCCGGGCTCACTCCTCCGGGCGCCGGAACAGCGCGGCCCACAGCCCGGACCGGCCGAACCGGCGCGCGTCCGGCGCCGATTCGTCGCGCATCCGCCGCAGCTCCACCTCCTGGAGCTTCGGCGGCCCCGCGACGAAGATCCGGCGCAGCTCGTCGGCGGTGTAGGCCAGGCCGCCGTACAGGGTGCCGTCCCGGTACAGCTGCGCGTCCGGGACCCGCGTCCCCGACCCGTCGCCGTCCGGCGCGGCGCAGATCAGCCCCAGGTGCCCGCCGGGCGCCAGCAACCGCCCCACCAGCGCCAGGTAGCCGGGCCGCCGGTGCGGTGGCAGATGGTGGAAGAGGCCCGAGTCGTAGACCAGGTCGTACGGACCGGTCAGGGCCGCCCCCGCCGGGCCGAAGGCGTCCCCGCAGTGGAAGCGCACTCCCGTGTCGAAGCCGAGGTGGTACTCGAACTGCTCCTGTCGGCTGCGCGCCCGCTCCAGCGCCTGCCGGGAGGGGTCCAGTCCGTCCATGGCGAAGCCGTGCATCCCCAGGTGAAGGGTGTTGCGGCCGTTGCCGCAGCCGAGGTCGAGTCCCCGTCCGCCCGCGGGCGCCCGGATCACGCCGCGCTCCAGCAGGTCCGCCAGGTTCTCGTCCGGCTGCCCCGGGTCGGCCGCGGTCGGCCGGCTCCGGCCCTCGTGGCGCTCCGCCCGTTCCTCCCGATCCTCCCGATCCCGCGCGAACAGCCCGTCGAGCAGTTCCAGCAGTTCGTCCTCCGTCCGCACCGCCCGCACGACATCCTGTTCCTCTGCCATGCCCGCCGACCCCTCTCGTCCCGCCTCGTCCCGCACGGTCGTCGCGACGCTACCGCCGCCGGGGGCGGGTCCGGTCTCGCGGCCGACAATGCCGTCGATGTAGAGGCGGCCGTGCGCCCGCTGGAAGTCCTCCACCATGCCCTTGGTGTCCGGCCCGAACTGGCCGTCGACGGCGATGGTGTGCCCGAGTCCGACCCGGTTGAGCATGACCTGAACGCACTCGACCCCATGGCCCCGGGATCCGTACCGCAGGAAGGGCGCGCTGTTGTCGGCCTGCGCGGTCCCGCCGACGGCGCAGCGCGAGCTCGCCGCGGCCCGCTCCGGAGCCGAGACGGCCGAGCAGGGAACAGGCGGGCGATCCGGTGGGCGCCGACCGAGGCGCCGACCGTCGGGAACCCCGCGCCGCGCGACATACTCCCGGCGGGTGACTCCGGTACCTCGTGGGGGTTACGAACGACACCGGAGTGTTTGCATCCGTGGGCCGATTCGACAGGGAGCCACGGAATCTAGCGTCGATCCCATGAAACGCAATCGCCGTATCAGCGCTGTCTCGGTGCTGGCGCTCGCCGCCCTGGTCACCGGAACCGGCGCCGGGTTCGCCGCCACGACCACACCGTCGGCCGCGCCGGTGGCCACGCACGCGTTCGACACCGCACCGGCCACGCCCACCGCGCCCACGCGGTCCTTCCAGGGCACGCTCCCCGCACCGACCGGTCCGTACGCCGCCGGCGAGGACATCATCCACCTCACCGACGAGAACCGTCCCGACCCGTGGGTGCCGTCGTCCGGCCCCCGCCAACTGACCGTCACGATGGTCTACCCGGCCGTCCCCGGGACCGGGACTCCGGCCCCGTACATGACCCTCGGCGAGGCCGCCGGAGTCCTCCAGCGCGGGAAGACTCCGGCGAGCCTCATCACCCCGCAGAGCCTTGCCGGCGTCACCACTCACGCCTTCGACGGCGCGCGGCCGCAGCACGGCAAGCATCCCCTGGTGGTCCTCTCGGCCGCGGCCGAGAACCCGCGCATGATGCTCACCTCGCTGGCGACCGAGCTGGCCAGTCACGGCTACGTCGTCGCGCTCGTCGGCCACACCTACGAGGACAGCGGCGAGACGCTGGCGAACGGCGAGACGTCGCCCTGCGCGGTCTGCGACGATCCGACGAAGATCGACTTCAACGCCGAAACCGCCGGCCGCGCGCGGGACGTGTCCTTCGTGATCGATCAGTTGACGCACGGCCACGCCGCGTGGCCGCTGGCACACCTCATAGACAAGCACGCGATCGGCATGGCCGGACACTCCCTCGGCGGAGCGGCGGCCGCCGCCACGATGATCGCCGACCCGCGCGTACGGGCCGGAGTGGACATGGACGGCACCTTCTTCCCGGCCCCGAAGCCCGGCCAGATCAACCGGCCGTTCCTCATGCTGGGCAGGGCCGATGGCCACACGCCCGGCAGGGGCGACGGCATCGTGTGGGAGCGGGCCTGGGCCGCCCTCGGCGGCTACAAGAAGTGGCTGACGGTCACCGGCGCCGACCACTTCAGCTTCGCCGACTCGGACCTGCTTCACCAGCAGGCCGGGTTCCCGACGGGGCCCTTCTCCCCGGCACGCGGGGTGGAGATCACCCGCGAGTACGTGACGGCGTTCTTCGACAAGACGCTGAAGGGGATCGACAGTCCGCTGCTGGACGGCCCTTCGCCGAACAAGCCGGAAGTGCTCTTCCAGAAGTAGTGCAGCGCCGCGTTGACCCTTCGGGGGTTCATGCGGCTTTGGGTGGGCTGCCGTCGTGGGCCCAGCGGTAGGGCTCGGCGTCGTGTTCGGCGTGGGCCAGGGCGAAGGCGTCGATGGCCGCGGCCAGTTCACCGTGGGGAGGCGGACTGGCCGCGGCGTAGTGGACGCCGGGTGGGTCGCCGACGGTCAGTCGAGGCCTTCGACGCCTTCGACGATGCGGAAGTCGCGCTCGACGGCGTCGGCGAGGACGACCAGCGCCTCCTGGTAGGCCTGGCTCTCGCGTGCCGCGACGGCCTGTTCGAAGCTGTCGAACTCGACCAGGATGGTGCGCTCGGCGATTCCGCCGTCGTGTGCGACGACCTGGCCGCCGCGGATGAGGACCCGCCCGCCCCCGGCCCGGACGGCCGTCCGGGCCAGCTCGTCGTAGGCGGCCAGCTTCTCGGGGTCGGAAATGGTGCGGTAGACGCTGACCCAGTAGCCCTTGGGCATGGAACCTCCAATATTCGAACAGTATTCGATGATGACATCTGACTTCGCGGGGAGTCCGCGGTTCGAGCGAAGCTGTCGACTCGGCCTGGGTCAGGGCGAACAGTTCGGCGAGGTTCGACCGGGCCGCCGCGAAGAGGACGAATCCACCACCGACGACGACGACGGCGCTGCCGGCCAGGACCAGGGGCGCGTCGATCCGCATCCGAACCCGAGGCGTGAGCTTGCCTGCGGCATGCGTCTCCGGCCGGACTACGGGCGTGAGGCGGTGATGAGCAGGTAGCAGGCGACCACCGCGACCACGGCGAGCGCCGCCGCCGCGAGCACGGCGACGATCAGGAGCGCCGACACCCCGCCGATCGCGATCCACCCGAAGCGCTCGGCGCGCGCCGCCTGTCCGAGCACCCGCTCCTGCTCGGCGTCCTTGTCCCCGTCCCAGCCCTCGTACCAGCCCTGACCAGTCATGGTTCCTCCCGGCCGGGAGCCAATCCGGCCACGAACAAGCCGTCCGTGCCAGGGGATCCCCCGGCACGGACGGCTTGTTCGGAGCGGGCCCGGTCAGTCCTCGGTGCCTCGCCGGCGCCCGGCCATCCAGACGTAGACCAGGATGCCGGCGAACAGGAACAGCACGCCCTGGTAGACGGCGGCGTAGCCGGCCCCGGCGAGCAGCCAGAGCGAGAAGCCGAACGCGCCGACGCCGAGCACGGCGTCGCGGACCAGCCGCCCGCCGTCGACCTTCTCGCTCGCGCCGCGCACCAGCCAGTACAGCTGGGCGGCGGTGGAGAGCAGGTACGGGACGGTCGCGGTGAAGACGGTGATCAGCACCAGCATGTCGAACGCGCCCTTGGCACCGCTGGCGAAGTTGGCGATGGTCAGCACCGAGGCGAGCGCGACGCTGACGATCACGCCGAAGGTCGGCACGCCGCGCTTCTCCTTGGTGAAGGCGGCCGGGAACAGCCCGTCCTTCGCGGCCGCGTACGGGGCCTGCGCGGCCAGCAGCGTCCAGCCGTTGAGCGCGCCGGTCATCGAGACCAGGGCGGCGACGGCGATCGCGGTGCCGCCCCAGGTGCCGCCGAACATGGCGTTCACGGCGTCCGAGAACGGCGCGGTGGAGTGCACCAGCGTCTCGTGCGCGACGGTGCCGAACACGGCGAGGGTGCCCAGCAGGTAGACCACGGCCGCGCCGGTGGTGCCGAGCACGCTGGCCCGGCCGACGTTGCGCTCCGGGTCGCGGACCTGGCCGGCGCTCATCGCGGCCGACTCGACGCCCAGGTAGCTGAACAGCAGGATCGCCGCGGCGGCGCTCATGCCGCCGAGCACGCCCTGGCCGCTCGCGTTGAACGGGCCGAGGTTCTTCGGGTCGAAGAAGAACAGGCCGCCCACCGAGACCAGTGCCAGCGGGATGAACTTCAGGACGGTGGAGACGAGTTGGACGGCCCCGACGTACCGGGTGCCGGCCAGGTTGGCGAGCGCGGGCAGCCACTGGAAGGCGAGCGCGACGGCGATGCTGACGGCCGTGTTGTTCGCGACCGGCACCAGCACGTCGAGGTAGCCGACCGCGGCGACCGCGAGCGCGGCGTTGCTCACCCAGGTGGTGATCCAGTACGACCAGGCGGACAGGAAGCCGGCGAAGTCCCCGAAGGCCTCGCGGGCGTAGACGTACGGCCCGCCGGTGCGCGGGTTGCGGCGCGCCAGCTGACCGAAGACCAGCGCCAGGGCGATCGCGCCCACGGTGAGCACGACGAAGGAGACCAGGCTGAGCGTCCCGAAGGGGGCCACGGCCGCCGGGATCATGAAGATGCCGCCGCCGATGATGTTGCCCATGACCAGGGCGGTGGCGGTCGGCAGTCCGAAGCGGCCGCTCTTCGAACCGGTCTTCGAGCCGGTCTTGGAGCCGGTCTCCGAACCGCTCGTCGAACCGCTCGTCGACCCGTTCTCCCCGGGCGTCGGGCTGGCCTGGTCCGGGGTCTCCGGTCCGCTCGGTCGGGTCGCCTGCCGGGGTGCGGCCGGGCTGGTCTGCATGAGGGTGGTGCGCCTTTCGTGGTGCCGCCCGTGGCCGGGTCCCGCCCGGGCGTGGGTGCTGCTCGCGCTCGGTGGAGCGACCGCTCATGCTCGGACGCCGCGCTACCTTGCACCAAATCGACGGGATTTGTTCGGAACGCCCGGTCCGTCACCGAAAGTCTTCCGGTCGGAGGGCCTCCGGACGGGCACTCGTCCGGCCCCCGCGCGTTGCGCCGGCCGGGGGGATCCCTCACCCGGATGCCCCAGCCCGGTGGCGTCGCGCCCCCCGGGTCGGCGGGTTCGTGTGCAAACCTCGACCGGCGCCTCCCGTGGGGCGCCGCCCGGCCCCGCCGGGCGGTCCGACCGGCCGTCCGGGCGCGCCGGTCGAGTGCCAGTGACCAAGCCAGGTACCAACGAACCTAGAGGACATCAGATGTCGCTTCGTGGGAACATCCGCAAGCTCGCCGTGATCGTGGCCGTGGCCGGCGCCGTGGTCGCCACGCCGACCTCGGCGATGGCGTGGGGTCACGCTCCGAACCACTCCCAGAGCTCCAGCAGCCAGACCCTGGAGTCGGGCTCCGCGGGCGTCGGCCTGTTCGGGCCGCACGCCAACTGGTTCAACTTCTCGGAGCACTCCGAGTCCGAGAGCGACTGCGGCTGCTGATCCCGCCGCACCCCGGGCCCGGGGGCCGTACGTCGGCCCCCGGGCTCAGCGCTGTCCGCCCACCGTGCCCACCGCGTCCGCGTCCACCGCGTGCGAGGCCCGCGACAGCCGCCCCGGCCACCACATGTGCCGGTCCAGGTCCATGGTCAGCGCGGTGACCAGCACCGAGCGCACGACGAGCGTGTCCATCAGGACGCCCAGCGCCACCGCGAAGCCGATCTCGGCGAAGGCCACCAGCGGCAGCGTCCCCAGCACGGCGAAGGTGCTGGCCAGGATCAGCCCGGCCGAGGTGATCACGCCGCCGGTCGCCGACAGCCCGGTCAGCGCGCCCTGTCGGGTGCCGTGCTGGGCGGACTCCTCCCGGACCCGGGTCATCAGGAAGATGTTGTAGTCGATGCCCAGGGCGACCAGGAAGACGAAGACGAAGAGCGGGAACGCCTGGTCCTGGCCCTGGAAGTGGAAGACGTTCGCGAAGAAGAACGCGCTGATCCCGAGCGCCGCCGCGTACGACAGCACCACCGTCGCGATCAGTACGAGCGGCGCGGTGACGGCCCGCAGCAGCACCGCCAGGATCAGCAGCACCACGCCGAGCACCAGCGGGATGATCGCCCGGTTGTCGTTCGCGGCCGCCCGTCCGGCGTCCAGGATGACGGCCGTGTTGCCGCCCACCTTGGCGTCCGCGCCCGGCACGGCGTGCACGGCGGCGCGCACCCGGTCGACGGTGTCCTTGGCGGCCCGGCTGTCCGGCGGGTCGGTGAGGGTGGCCTGGAACAGCGCCCGCCCGTCCCGGACGACCGGCGGCGAGGCGGCGGCCACCCCGGCGGTCGACTGGGTGGCGGCCCGGACGGCCGGCGCCCCGGCCGCGCTGGAGACGATCGTGAGCGGCGCGCCCGTGCCGCCGGGGAAGTGCTGCTCCAGCACCTGCTGGCCGACCACCGAGTCGGGCTTGCCGGTGAACGTGCCGGCCGTGCTCACGCCGGAGGCGTTCAGCGAGACCAGCCCGACGCAGCAGGCCGCGAGCGCCAGCGCCGTCCCGACCCACACCCTGCGGGGCCGCCGGGCGATCCAGGCCCCGACGTGCGCCCAGCGGCCGCTGCGGGTCGGCTCGGGCGTGCCGTAGCCGGGCTTGACCGGCCAGAACACCCAGCGGCCGACGATCACCAGCAGCGCGGGCAGCAGGGTCAGCATGGCGACCAGCGCGACCAGCACGCCGATCGCCAGCACCGGGCCGAGGCCGCGGGTGGAGTTCATCTCGGCGATCAGCAGGCACAGCATCGAGGCGACCACGGTGGCCGAGGAGGCGAGGACGGCGGGCCCGGCCCGGTGCAGGGCGAAGGCCATCGCCTCGTGCCGGTCCTCGTGGCGGCGCAGCTCCTCGCGGTAGCGGGCGGTGAGCAGCAGCGCGTAGTCCGTCCCCGCGCCGAGCACCAGGACGATCAGGATGCCGGCGCTCTGCGCGTTGACGGTCAGGCCGGCGTGCTCGGCCAGCAGGTAGATGAACGCCTGCGAGACGGTCAGCGCGCCGGCGGCGGAGAGCAGCGGCAGCAGCCACAGCACCGGGCTGCGGTAGGTGAGCAGCAGCAGGATGATCACCACGCTGACGGTGGCGGCGAGCAGGGAGCTGTCGATGCCGGCGAAGGCCTTGGCCTGGTCGGCGCCGATCCCGCCGGGGCCGGTGACGTGGGTGGCCATGCCGTGGCTGTTGGCGGCGGCGGTGGTGCGCAGGGTCTCGACGGCCGGCTTGAGGGCGTTCCAGCCGTTGCTGCCGCTGATGTCGATCGGCACGACGGTCTGCATCGCCTGGCCGTCGCCGGAGAGCACCGGCCCGACCACCGGCCCGACGACGTGCGGCACGGCGGCGAAGCCGGCCGCCTCGCGGGCGGCCTCCGCCCGGTCGGCGGGGGTGATGCCGCCGGCGCGCTGGTAGACGACGACGGCCTGCGCGGTGTCGACCGGCTGGAAGGTCCGCTGCTCCTTCAGGACGACGGTGGACTCGGCGCTGCCGGGCAGCCAGCTGGACGCCTGGTTGTCCTCGGCGCCGGTCAGCTTTCCGGCCAGCGGGCCCAGGGCGACGAGCAGCACCAGCCACAGGGCGAGCACCACCCACTTGCTCCGGCGTCCGCACGGCAGCGCGGCGAGTTTCCAGGTCGGGGACGCAGCCGGGGAGACGGTCGAGGACTCGGTCGGGGACACAGCACTACCCCCAGAGGCGGAGACTCGTTCCAGCCTGACACCGCTCGCGCCGCCCGGCAGCTTCAGACGGCGACGGCCGCCCGTTCCCGCAGTTCCTTCAGCGCCGTGATGTCCATCGCGTGCCCCGTGCCGTCCCCGCCGTGCTTGCGGTCCGGGGTCTCCACCACCAGCGGCACCCCGGCCGTCTCCGGGTGCTCGAACAGCTCCCGGAACGGCTCCGCCCCGATCATCCCGGCGCCGATGTTGGCGTGCCGGTCCTTGCGCGCCCCGACCACGTCCTCCGAGTCGTTGGCGTGGATCAGCCGCAGCCGTCCCGGCCCGGCCGCCGAGGCCAGCGCGTCCAGCGCGGCGGTCACCCCGCCCGGTGCGGCCAGGTCGTGCCCGGCCGCGAAGGCGTGGCAGGTGTCCAGGCAGACGCCCACTTTCGGGTGGCCGTCCAGCGCCTCCACGTACTCGGCGAGCTGCTCCAGCCGGGAGCACAGCGAGCTGCCCTGTCCGGCGGTCGGCTCCAGCAGCAGCCACGGCGCGTCCTCGCCGAGCCCGTCCAGCTCCGCCAGCAGCGGCCGGACGTCGGCGCGCACCTGCGCCATCGCCTCGGCCCGCCGCGAGCCGCCGCCGGGTGCCGTCCCTACCGCCGAGCCGGTGTGCAGCACCACGCCCAGCGCGCCGATCGCCCGCCCGCGGCGCAGTGAGTGCCGCAGCGAGGCGGCCGAGCGCTCCCGGGTGGCCGGGTTGTCCGAGCCGAAGTTGATCAGGTAGGGGGCGTGCACCCAGGCCGTCATGCCCTGCTCGGCGCAGGCGGCGCGGAACTCCTCGTCCTGCGCCGGGTTGCCCGGGGGAGTGGCCCAGCCGCGCGGGTTGGCCGTGAACACCTGCACCGTCTCGGCGCCGACCCGCCGGGCGTACGCCAGGCCCGTCCCGACCAGCCCCTTCCCGGCGACCGGGACGTGCGCCCCGATCGGGTTGCGGAGGTCGGCGAGGGACGGAACGGGCGCGGTGCTCATGGCCCCGAGCATGGCACGGCCGCGGACGCGGCCCGCGCGCGGCCCGTCCCGTCAACGGTGACACCCGCGCCACGCCGGGCCGTCCCACCGCCGGCCGACGCCCCGTCAGCCCGGCAGCCCAGCCCTGGTGGCGGGCCCCGGTGGGCGCTCGTACCGTCGACACGGCCGTACCCCACCGGCCGTCACCACCCGCACACACCGCGTCAGGCCACCTCGCCACACCGTGCGCGTCAGAAAGACAGGTCACCACACATGCCCACGCGACGGGTCCACCTCCTCGCCGCGGCCACCGCCGCCGCCACCGCCCTGACCACCGTCCTCGCCACCCTGACCGCCGCCGTCCCGGCGCACGCCGCGGACGGCGGCGCGCTGCACCTCGTCGGCCCCGGCGAGTCGATCCAGCAGGCCGTCGACGCCGCCCGGCCCGGCGACACCGTCCAGGTCCTCCCCGGCACCTACCGCGGCAGCGTCCGCATCACCACCCCCGGCCTCACCCTGCGCGGCTCCGGCGCGGCCACCGTGATCACCCCCGGCGACGGCACCGAGAACGCCTGCGCCGCCGCCGGGCACGGCATCTGCGTGGACGGCACCGAGCAGGCGCCGCTGGCCGGGGTGACGGTCGAGTCCCTCGCCGTCACCGGCTTCCGCAGGAACGGCATCGACGCGAGCGGCACCACCGGCCTGTCCGTCCTCGCCACCTACGTCCACGACAACGTCCAGCAGGGCATCAGCCAGGAGATGTCCACCCGGGCCACCATCATCGGCAACCGTTCCACCGACAACGGCCAGTCCGGTGTCTTCCTCGCCAACTACGCCTACCGCGAGGGCGGGGCGCCCGACACCGGCGGCACCGTCGTCGAGGGCAACGAGCTGACCGGCAACCGGGTCGGCGTCACCGTCCGCCGGCTGCGCGGACTGGCCGTCCAGGGCAACGAGATGAGCGGCAACTGCGCCGGCGTCTTCGTCGTCGGCGACGAGGGCGTGCCGCGCGCCGGCGACCTCGACGTCCGCCGCAACCGGGTCGTCGCCAACAACAAGTTCTGCCCGGCCAACCCGCGGCTCGGCGCCATCCAGGGCGCCGGCATCGTGCTCACCGGCACCGAGGACACCCGGGTCACCGACAACGAGGTCCACGACAACAGCGGCGGCTCCGACTTCTCCGGCGGCATCGTCCTCTTCAAGAGCGCCGTCGGCGTCCCCAACGCCCGGGCGACCGTCACCGGCAACCACCTGAGCGGCAACGCCCCGGCCGACCTCGCCGACCGCGACACCGGCGCCGGCAACGTCTTCGCCCGCAATACCTGCGCGGTCTCCGAGCCGTCCGGCCACTGCTGACCCGCACCCCCGCCCCACGCCGCCGCCCGCCCACCCCCACCGCGAAGGACCGCCATGACCACCGCCCCCGCCAACCCCCAGGCCGCGATGCGGCTGCGCGAACTCGTCTTCGGCGCCGCCTGCGCCGCCGCCGTCCGGGCCGCCGCCCGGCTCGGTGTCGCCGACGCGCTCGGCGACACCCCGGCCACCGTCGACGAACTCGCCGTCGCCCTCGACACCGAACCCCGCGCGCTGCGCCGCCTGCTGCGCGCGCTCACCTGCTACGGCCTCTTCGCCGAGGCCGCCGGCGACCGCTTCGAGCACACCGAGATGTCCCGCCTGCTGCGCGAGGACGCGCCCAACTCGCTGCGCTACATCTCCCTCTGGTGCACCGAGCCGTGGACCTGGGAGGCCTGGCCGATGCTCGACGAGGCCGTCCGCTCCGGCCGCAACGTCTTCCCCGAGCTGTTCGGCAAGGAGTTCTTCGACTACCTGCACAGCGAGGGCGGCGACTCCGCCAAGGTCTTCGACAAGGCGATGACCACCTCAAGCCGGCAGTCCGCCAAGGACTTCGCCGACTACCTCGACCTCACCGGCATCGACACCGTGGTCGACATCGGCGGCGGCCAGGGCCACGTCCTCGCCAGCCTGCTGGAGAAGCACCCGGCCCTGCACGGCACCCTGCTCGACCTGCCCAAGGTCGTCGCCGGCGCCGACCCCCGGCTGCGCGACGGCGGCGCCTTCGCCGCCCGCGCCCACCTGGTGCCGGGCGACTGCCGGGTGGACATCCCGGTGCGCGCCGACCTCTACATCATCAAGAACATCCTGGAGTGGGACGACGACAGCACCCGCCGCACCCTCGCCAACGTCGTCTCCGCCGCGCGCCCCGGCGCCCGCGTGGTCGTCGTCGAGAACCTCGTCGACGACAGCCCCTCGATGCGCTTCACCACCGCGATGGACCTGATGCTGATGCTCAACGTCGGCGGTGCCAAGCACTCCGAGGAGAGCATGGTCCGCCTGATGACCGGCGCCGGCCTGACCGTCACCGAAGTCCGCCCGGTCAACCCCTACCTGCACGCCTTCGAGGCCACCGTCCGCCCCTGATCCCACCCGCACCGCGACGGCCGCTGCTTCCCGACTCGTCGGGGAGCAGCGGCCGTTGGCGCCATCGGAGGTCAGCCCCTGTGGGAGGACTCCAGGTGGGCGAAGACGACCACGTTGTCGAGGTAGTCGCGCTTCTTCTTGTCGTAGGTGCCGCCGCAGGTGATCAGGCGCAGTTGGGCGTCGGGGGTCTTGCCGTAGACCTTCTGGTCGGGGAAGGCGTTCTTGGCGAAGGTCTCCACCGAGTCGACGGAGAAGACGGCCACGGTGCCGTCCGCGCGGCTCACCTCGACCTTGTTGCCCGGCAGCAGCAGGCTCAGCAGCAGGAACACCGCCGGGCCCTTGCTGGTGTCGATGTGGCCGGCGACGACGGCGCTGCCGCGTTCGCCCGGGGTGACGCCGTCGCGGTACCAGCCGACCAGGTTCTTGTCGTCCGGCGGCGGTGCGTCGAGCTGGCCGGTGGGGCCCAGGGCCAGCTCGGTGAAGGGCGCGTCGACGGCGATCTGCGGGATGCGCAGCCGGGTCGGTCTGGCGCGCTTGAGCACCGGCGCGCCGGCCGCGGCGGCCGGGGCGGCCGGGGAGGCCGGGGAGGGCTTCGCCGGGGCCGCGCCGGAGGGGGCGGCGGTGGCGGCCGGGGGAGCGGCCGCGGCGGCCGCCGGGTCGCTGTCCGGCGTGGTGTCCACCGAGTTGTAGATCAGCAGCAGGCCGACCGCTGCCGCGCCCATGCCGGCGCGCAGCAGGCGGGGCATTCCGGGGCCGGGACCGGCCATCGTTCACCCTTCCGGGGACGGCCCGCCGCCCCCGGTGCGCCCCCGGTGACGGGGGCGCCCAGAGGCGGCGGGGGAGTGCAGTCAGAGAGCGGTGGCGCCGGAGGTGCGGCGGCCGCGGCGCAGGGCGTAGGCACCGGCGCCGAGGCCGCCGAGCAGCAGGACGGCGCCGGAGGCGAGCCCGCCGCCGGACAGGGCCAGGCCGCCGCCGCCGGTGTGCACGCCGCCGTGCGGGGCCTTGTGCTCCTCCTCCTTGGCCTCCGAGCCCTTGCCTTCGGAGCCCTTGCCCTCCGAACCCTTGGACTCGGAGCCCTTGGACTCCGTGCCCTTGCTCTCGGTCCCCTTGTGCTCGGTGGTCTTGTGCTCCTCGGCGGGGGCGGCGGGCTTCTTGTCGTCGCCGGCCTTGGGGGCGTCGGCGGGCTTGTCCGTCTTCTCCTGCCAGGTGAGGTTCTTGCCCTGGTCGGCAGAGCCGTCGGCGAAGGCCATGGGAGCTCCCACGGTGAGGACGGCGGCGACGGCCGCTCCGGCGAACAGCGTGCGTGCAGAACGCATGAGGATGATCCTTCCGGCGCGGGGCCGCGACCGCCGGCAGGGTGCCGGGCAAGGGGACTCGCGGGGACAGGCGCCTGATCCACCGTCATCCACCGTGCGGCCGCCTGCCACCGGAGCGTGTCGGCGCCGCCACGGGCGGTGCGCCCTTCGGGTGGAGTCCCGGGCGTGTTCACCCGGGTGCTCCGGCGATCCGGGTGATGCCGGATTGAGTCTGCGGGAAGCGGCCGCGCGGCCGCACGCACCTGGGCCCGCCCCCGGCGCACGGCCGGGGGCGGGCCCATGGAGGTCACGGGACGCGCGGGGGCGCGGTCAGCGCTCCCAGCGGTAGAACTCGCGCGCCATCGCGTCCTTCGGCTCGCGCCAGGTGGCCGGGTCGTAGGCCTGGACGAAGGCGGTGAGGCGGTCGCTGACGCTCCGGAACTCCGGGTGCCCGGCGACCTTGGCGACGGCCGGCCCCGGCGGGCGGTCGGCCTCGATGAGGTGCAGGTAGACGTCGCCGAACTGGAAGAGGCTGCGCCCGGTGACGCCGATCAGGTGCGGCAGTTCGCCGCGGTCGGAGTCGGCGAACACCTCGGCGATGTCGGGCGCCGCCTCGGGCTTCATCCGGGCGACGATCAGGGCGCGGTGGATCCCGCTTCCGGCTCCGGTCATCGCTCGGCCGCCCGCTTCTCGACCTTCTCCCGGATCAGCTGCAGCTGGATGCGGGAGTTCTTGTTGATGTGGTTGACCATGCCGTCGTCGTCGACCGGCGCGGTGGGCTTCATCGCGAAGTCCTGGATCCAGCGCATCTTCGTGCCGGCCGGGACTTCGGCGTACTCCCAGCGGATGTCCATGAACTCGAACGGGCCGGGTTCGACCCGGCGGGCGCTCACCGCGAGCGAGGGCCGGTCGGTGGTGCGCTCGGAGACCCAGCTCCACACGTTGCCGTTCTCGTCGGGGTGCATGGTGAGCCGGAAGCGGACCCGGTCGCCGGTGCGCTCCAGCACCTCCACGGAGGCGTACTCGCTGAACAGTTCCGTCCAGTTCTCCAGGTCGTTGGTCATCTCCCAGACCAGGTCGAGCGGAGCGTTGATGACGATCTCGTTGTCGGTGTGTCCGGGCATCTCAGGCGCCTGCCTTCGTGGAGAGGGAGGAGTTGACCAGTTGGAGGAACTCGGCGGGGGTCTTGGCCGATTCGGCGCCGGTGGTGACCTTGAGACCGTGCCGGTTCTCCAACTCGCCGACGACGCCCAGGAGTCCGAGCGAGTCGACACCGAAGTCGTCGAAGTGGGCGCCGGGTTGTTCGAGGTCGGCCGGGGCGATGTTGACGCCGGCCCGGGCCTGGATCAGGTCCGCCAGCTCGGGGTAGCCGAGGGTGTTGCTCACGGGGTGTCCCTTCGGGAGGGGTGATTCGGGGGGTGATCGGGGGAGTGGGTCAGGGCCGTTCGCCGCGCTGGAGCACCAGCGCGGAGTTGGAGCCCATCAGGCCGCGGCTGAGCACCAGGGCGGTGCGCAGTTCGGCCGGCCGGGCGCGGCCGGTGACCAGGGCGAGGTCGTGGCAGACCTCGGTGACGTTGGGGGTGGGCGGCAGGACGCCGTCCTCCATGGCCAGCACGGCGGCCGCCACGTCCAGCATCGGCGCGCCGCAGTAGGCCCGCCCGGTACCGGACTTGGGCGCGGTCACCGGCACCCGTTCGGCGGCCGGGCCGAGCGCGTCGGCCAGCGCCAGGGCCTCGGCCCGGTCGGCGGCCGGCACGCCGAGGGCGTCCGCGAAGACCACGTCGATCTCCTCGGACGCGAGCCTGGCCTCGTCCAGCGCGGCCCGGATGGCGGCGGCCAGGCCGTCCCGGGACTCCTCCCAGCGGGAGGCGCCGGTGAAGGTGGCGCCGTGCCCGGCCAGGTGGGCCCGGACGGTGGCGCCGCGGCGGCGGGCCGACTGCTCGTCCTCCAGCAGCAGCATCGCCCCGCCCTCGGCGGGGGAGAAGCCGCGGGCGTGCGCGGTGAACGGCAGGTAGGCCGCCTCGGGCCGTTCTTCGAGGCTCAGTTCGGGGTAGCCGAGCTGGCAGACCATCGAGTACGGCGCCAGCGGGGCCTCGGCGGCGCCGACCACCACCGCGTCGGTGCCGCGCCCGATCGTACGGGCGGCGTGCGCGAGCGCGTCCAGGCCGCCGGCCTCGTCGCTGGCGACGACGGCGCACGGGCCCTTGTAGCCGCCGCGGATCGAGATCTGGCCGGTGCTGGCCGCGTAGAACCACGCGATGGACTGGTACGGGCCGACGAACCTCGGCCCCTGGCCCCAGAGTTGCTGCAGCTCGCGCTGGCCGAACTCGCCGCCGCCGGAGCCGGCCGCGGTCACCACGCCGACCGCGAAGGGCTGTTCGGGGTCGGGCGTGAAGCGGGCGTCCGCGACGGCGAGGTCGGCGGCGGCCATCGCGTAGTGCGTGAACCGGTCGGTCTGCACGAGGTAGCGGCTGTCGATCACCGCCTGCGGGTCGAAGTCCCGTACCTCGCCCGCGACTTTGAGCGGCAGGTCGCCGCAGCCCTCGCGGGATATCCGGTCGAGGACGCTCACGCCCTGCCTGGTGGCCTTCCAGAAGGCGTCGGCCCCGACACCGTTCGGCGCCACCACGCCGAGGCCGGTGACCACGGCCCGGCGGCCCTGCTGACGTGACGTCATGGAACTCACCCCGTTCTGTTGAGCACGACGGCGGACTGGAAGCCGCCGAATCCGCTGCCGACCGAGAGGATGTGGCTCAGCGGCAGCTCGCGCGCGGTGCGCGGCACGTAGTCGAGGTCGCACTCCGGGTCCGGAGTCTCGTAGTTGGCGGTCGGCGGCACCACGTTGTGGGCGAGCGCCAGGGTGCAGGCGACCACCTCCAGGGCGCCGATCGCGCCGAGCGAGTGCCCGACCATCGACTTGATCGAGCTCATCGGCGTCTCGTAGGCGTGCCCGCCGAGCGAGCGTTTGACCGCGGCGGTCTCGTGGCGGTCGTTCTGCTTGGTGCCCGAGCCGTGCGCGTTGACGTAGTCGACGTCGGTGCAGTTCACCCGGGCGTGGTCGAGGGCGTGGTCGATCGCCCGGGACATCTCCAGCCCCTCGGTGGTGAGGCCGGTCATGTGGTAGGCGTTGCCGAAGGTGGCGAAGCCCGCGAGCTCGCCGTAGATCCGGGCGCCGCGGCGGCGGGCGTGCTCCAGCTCCTCCAGCACCAGGACGGCGCCGCCCTCGCCGAGCACGAAGCCGTCCCGGTGGGCGTCGAAGGGGCGGGAGGCGTGCTCCGGGTCGTCGTTGCGCTCGCTGGTGGCCTTGATGGCGTCGAAGCAGGCGACGGTGATCGGCGAGATCGGGGAGTCGGAGGCGCCGGCGACGCAGATGTCGGCGCGCCCCTCCTCGACGGCCTGGAAGCCGTAGCCGATCGCGTCCAGGCCGGAGGTGCAGCCGGTGGAGACGGTCTGCACCGGTCCGTGCGCCCCGACCCGCTCGGCGACGGTGGAGGCCAGCGTGCTGGGCGCGAAGGCCCGGTGCAGCTGCGGTTCGGCCTGCCGGTGGTCGACGTCCCAGCGGGCGCCGTGCGCGCTGACCAGGGCGTAGTCGTGCTCCAGCCGGGTGGTTCCGCCGACCGCGGTGCCGAGCGAGACGGCGATCCGCCACGGGTCCTCGGCGCGCAGGTCGAGGCCCGCGTCGGCGATCGCCTCGTCGGCCGCGACCATCGCGAACTGCACGTAGCGGTCCGCCCGTCTGACCTCCTCCGGGCCGAGCCCGTGGGCCGCCGGGTCGAAGTCGACCTCGGCGGCGATCCGGGAGCGGAACCCGGTGGGGTCGAAGAGCGTGATGCCCCGGGTGGCGGTGCGGCCGGCGGTGAGGAGCTCCCAGAACGCCGGCACCCCGACCCCGCCGGGCGCGACCACCCCGATCCCGGTGACGGCGACCCGCCGTGTCACGAGGCGACCTTCGCGGGTTCCGGCGGGCCGGCGGCGTCGGCCTCCTCGGTGCTGACGTGGCCGAGGTCGGGGCGCGGGGCGAGCGGGCCGCAGTGGAAGACCATCCGGGCCTCGGTGTCGCCGACGTTGCGGAAGCGGTGGCGTACGTTGATCGGGATCATCAGGCCCTGGTCGGGCTTGAGCGGGTAGCTCTTCCCGTCGAGGTCGACCTCCAGGTCGCCGCAGACGACGAACACGAACTCCTCGGAGTACGGGTGGTAGTGCTCGTTGATCCGCTCGCCCGGCCGGACGATGGCCAGGCCCATGAAGCCGCTGGTCGCCCCGCAGCTCGGCGGGGTGAGCATGGTGCGCAGCTCGGCGCCGTGGCGGCGGTTCTCCGGCGCCTCGTGGACGGAGACGATGCGTGGGAACGGCGTGGTGGTCATGGTGTGCTGCCTCCGGTGGGATCGGGAGTCGTCAGGATTCCTGCGCGCTGCGGTCGGTGAGCGGGCTCATGGCGCGCGCGGCGAGCAGCGCGCTCAGCCCGGCGACGGTGCGCAGGTCCCCGTGGGCGCCGAGGTCGAGCAGCGCGCCGAGCGCGGCGGCCTCCCGCTCGCCGGCGACGCCGAGGGCGGCCACCGGGTCGGCCTCGGCCGGCACCCGCAGGTCGACCAGGCGCACCACCACGTCGTCCCGGTGGAAGACGGTGCTCGCGGCGACCGGGCCGGTCGGGTCGGCCGTGGCCAGGTTGTCGTAGGTGGCCAGCAGCTCGGCGACGGCCGGCCCGCAGCCCGGCCGGACGGGGTACAGCACGGCGTGCCGGTGCAGCCGGCCGGAGACGGGGGCGCTGGCGATCGCCTGGTGCCGGGCGGGCAGCGCGGCCTTGGCGAAGAAGGCGCGCGCGGACTGCGGGTCACCCAGCGTCCGGGCCTCCTCCAGGTGCGGGTTGAGCGCCTCCTCGACGGCCCGCACCTCGGGCTGCATCGCGACGTGCCGCAGCGCGTCGCCGAGGCTGCCCTCGACCTCGACGGCCCGCACCACCCGGTTGCCGTGCAGGAACAGCGAGGTGCGGCGCAGCCGGGTGTGCTCGTCCACCTCGGCCTTGGGGGAGGCGTAGCCGGACAGGATGCGGGCCACCTCGGGCTCGCTGCCGGGCTTGACGGTGAAGGTGAGCGCGTGGCGGACGACGCCGTCCGGGCCCGGGTCGGCCTTCGGCGGGCCGGCCTGCCCGGCGGCGGGCTCGGTGCGCGGCAGCCCGGGCGGGACCTCCATCGGGGCGCGGGTGCCGGTGGAGCCGGCCGCCGAGGTCTCGCGCAGCACGGCGTAGCGCAGGGAGCGGAAGTTGTCGCTGACGCAGCCGTGCATCGGCTTGACCATCTCGCGGTGGGCGGGGCTGTCCACCCACTGGAGGAAGGTCTCCTGGTCCTTCCACTCGCTGGTGATCAGCCACTGGCGCGGGTCGTTGATCGACTGGCACAGCTGGTCGCTGACGTGGCCGGGCACCGAGGCGACCTGGTGGCGCAGCTGCTCGTAGACGTCGAGGAAGCGCTGCTGGGCGCCGTCCTGGATCTCCAGCATCAGCACCACCCTCAGCCGGGAGTCGTTGTCGTCGGAGGGCTGCTTCCGCTGCGGTTCGGACAGGGTAGTCATGATCCACTTTCTGCTCTGGGCCACATCTGCGCTGGGCCGCGTCTGCTCGGGGCCGCACGCCGCACGCCGCGGGCCGGCGGGCGGCCGGATCCGGCGGATGCTCCGCCCCGGGGGAGGCGGTGCGGTGGCGGTCGGCCCGGGCGGTCGGCGCCAGGCCTGAGGTCGATCGTCATCGGCCGGTCGGCGCGCCCGCGAGATTTGCGGGCCATCCGGGCGAAGGGGCGGCACAAGGGCGGCCGGGCGGGGGATGGAGAACCGGGGCCCCCGGCCGTGCGGGCCCGTCGAGGGCGGCGCCGAGCCGATTCGCCGGGCCGCGGAATCCCCCTACAGGGCGGAGCGATTGATGAATCCGAAGGTTGACGACCGGGTGCCGGTCCTGATCGTGGGCGGCTCGCTGGTCGGCTTGTCGGCCTCGCTGTTCCTCGGGCGACTGGGTGTCAGGCACCTGCTGGTCGAGAAGCACGCCGACACCTCGCACCACCCGCGCGGCCGGGGCAACAACGTCCGCACCATGGAGCTCTACCGGACGGCCGGGATCGAGCCGGCGATCCGCGGGGCGGCCTCGGTGCTCGCCCGCAACCACGGCATCCTGCAGGCGCCCTCGCTGACCGGCGAGGAGCAGGAGTGGCTGTTCCGGGAGATCGACCCGGGCGGGCGGCTGGCCCGGTTCAGCCCCACCGCCTGGTGCCTGTGCAGCCAGAACGACCTGGAGCCGGTGCTGCTGCAGGCGACCCGCGACCTGGGCGGGGACGTGCGCTTCGGCACCGAGCTGGTCTCCTTCGAGCAGGACGCGGACGGCGTCACCTCCCTGCTGCGCAGCCGGGAGAGCGGCGAGGAGCGGGTGGTGCGCTCCGAGTACCTGGTCGCGGCGGACGGCCCGCGCAGCCCGGCCCGCGAGCGCCTGGGCATCGGGCAGAGCGGCAAGGGGGAGCTGTTCCACAACGTCAGCATCACCTTCCGCGCCAAGCGGCTGGCCGAGGTGGTCGGCGACCGGCACTTCATCGCCTGCTACCTGACCAACCCGGAGGCGGACGGCGCGCTGCTGCCGGTGGACAACCAGGAGGAGTGGGTCTTCCACGCGCCCTGGCACCCGGAGCACGGCGAGCCGCTGGAGGCGTTCACCGACGAGCGCTGCGAGCGGCACATCCGCACCGCGGTCGGCCTGCCGGAGCTGGACGTCGAGGTGACCGGGCGGGCGCCCTGGCATGCGGCCGAGCGGGTGGCCGACCGGTACGGCCTCGGGCGGGTCTTCCTGGCCGGGGACTCGGCGCACGAGATGTCCCCGACCGGCGCGTTCGGCTCCAACACCGGCATCCAGGACGCCCACAACCTGGCCTGGAAGCTGGCCGCCGTGCTGTGCGGCTGGGCCGGCCCGGGCCTGCTGGAGACGTACGAGCAGGAGCGGCTGCCGGTCGCCCGGGTGACCGGCGAGCGCGCCTCGGCCCGCTCGGCCGAGCACAGCCACCCCGGCTACGCGGTGGTGCCGGGCGTGAGCCGGCAGGCCGGGGTGCTGGCGGTGGCGCTCGGCTACCGCTACCCGGTCGGCGCGGTGGCCGGCGCCGACCCGGCGGGGCCGGTCGTCCCGGAGGCCTTCGAGTCGGCGGGCGAGCCGGGCAGCCGGGCGCCGCACCAGTGGCTGCTGCGGGCCGGCGTGCGGCTGTCCACGCTGGACCTGTACGAGCAGGCGATGGTGCTGCTCACCGGGCCGGACGGCGCCGACTGGCAGGAGGGCGCCCGGCGGGCCGCCGACCGGCTGGCCGTCCCGCTGGACGCCTGCCGGATCGGCTCCGGGGCCGAGGACGACCTGGCGCCGGAGCCGGGCACCGACTTCGCCGAGCTGCACGGCCTCGGCCCGCGGGGCGCCGTGCTGGTGCGCCCGGACGGCTTCGTCGCCTGGCGCTCGCCCGGCGGCCCGGCGCGGGACGCGCAGGCCGAGGTGGCGGCCGCGCTGCGGACGGTGCTGAGCCTGTAGGACACGCGGACGGGCCCGCCGGTCGTCGCGACCGGCGGGCCCGTCCTGCTGTCAGGCATCGGTGTTCGTCAGTGTCCGCCCGCGTCGATCACCTCCACGTCGGCGACCTCGCGCTCGATCTCCTCGGCCGGCAGCGCGACCTGGATCGCCCAGTAGTAGATGGCGAGGGAGAACACGACCACGATGCCCATGTCGTACCACAGCGGGATCAGGCCGGTGCCGTTGCCGAAGCCGCCCTGCCAGGAGATCAGGCCGAGGCCCAGCAGGTAGACCGGGAGCCACTGGGCGGCCTTCCAGTTCAGCCGCGGCGCGTTCGGCAGGCCCTTCCAGATCGCGTACGCCGCGTAGCCGCCGAGCAGCAGGTAGCCGAGCGCGATCGCGATGCCCAGGCGGAGCAGGGTGTCCCAGCCGGCCCAGTAGATGATCAGGCTGGCGACCACGAAGGCGACCGGGGAGATCAGCCCGCCCAGCGGCAGCCGGTAGGAGCGCTCACGGTCGGGCAGCCGGCGGCGCAGCGCGCCGAAGGCCAGCGGGGCGCCGGCGTACATCAGCACGCTGGCGGAGGTGATGAAGTTGACCAGCTGCTGCCAGCTCGGGAAGGGCAGGAAGCAGACCACGCCGGTCACGAAGGAGAGGATCAGGCCGACCCACGGCACGCCGTTCTTGTCCAGCCGCTCGAAGCTCTGCGGCGCGTAGCCGTTGCGGCTCAGGCCGTAGGAGATGCGCGAGGTGGAGGTGGTGTAGATCAGGCCGGTGCCGCCGGGGGAGATCACCGCGTCGACCTTGAGCACGTAGTACAGCCAGCCGAGGCCGACCAGGGTGGCCAGACCGGCGAAGGGGCCGTCGATGCCGGGGAAGTCGAGCTTGTCCCAGCCGTTGGCGAAGGCGGTGACCGGCAGCGCGCCGATGAAGACCACCTGCAGCAGGGTGTAGATCAGGGTGCCGATGGCGACGGAGCCGAGCACGGCGCGGGGGATGTCGCGCTTCGGGTTGCGGCTCTCACCGGCGATCTGGATGGCCTGCTCGAAGCCGAGCAGGGCGAAGATGATGCCGCTGGTGCTGATCGCGGCGAGGACGCCCTTGGCGCCGAACGGGGCGAAGCCGTGCGAGGTGAAGTTGGAGCCGTGGAAGCTGGTGATCGCCAGCATGAAGATCGTGAGCAGAGGAACGAAGATCTTCAGCCAGGTGGCGATGCTGTTGGTCCGGGCGAGGACCTTCACACCGAGGAAGTTGACCGCGACGAAAATTGCCATGAGCACGGTCGCGGCGAGGAATCCGCTGGTGGTCAGGGTCTTGTCGGCGTGCTGCAGCCCGCCGAATCCGGGGACGTCCTTGGCGTACCCGATCATGGCCTCGACCTCGATCGGCGCCACGGTGGCCGCCTGGAGCCAGGAGAACCAGCCGAAGGACATGCCGGCCAGGCCGCCGAAGGCGTAGTGCGGGTAGCGGGCGGTGCCGCCGGCGACCGGGAAGAGCCCGCCGAGTTCGGCGTGGACGAGCGCGAGCAGCACGATCGCGACGGCGCCGATGCCCCAGGAGATGACGGCCGCGGGACCGGCGGCGGTGACGGCGCTCTTGGCGCCGAAGAGCCAGCCGGAGCCGATGATCGAGCCGACCGAGGCCCACATGAGGCCGACGAGGCCGACGTGGCGCTTGAGCGACCGGTGGGTGGTCGCGCCGGTGCCGGTGCTCTGGCCGGGCGGCGAGATCTGGTTGAGGGAAGCCATGGGCGATCTCTCTGTGTGTGGGGGCTCCGGGGTGGGCGGAGCTCGGAGAGTTGCCACACAGTAGGGCTATTCATAGGCCTCTGCACAGATTCCATTGCTGAATGTTTACTTTCTTTTCCCGACATTCTCCCTGGTAGGGGGTGGTCTGCTTTTCGATCTCTTACGTGACCGGCCAGTAGGTCCAGCATTTGAGCGCGAATTGAGCTTGGTCCGGCGGGCAGGCAATATGGATGCCCCTCGGCGGACATGGAAATGGCGACGGCCGCATAGGGATGCGGCGAGGGGCGTCGGAGGGCGTCCGCGGGCCGTCCACCCGGGCGGGCGCGCTGTGGTCGCCGGTGCCGCGCGGCCGTGCTGTTCTGGGCCGCATGACCACAACGCTGCGCGCCCGGGCGGCCCTCGCGGCCGCCGTCATCACCGTCATATCCCTCGCCGCCGCGACCCCGGCCGCGGCGGCGCCGAACCTCCTTCGCGACGTCACCGCCGAACAGTGCCGGGCCGCCGGCGGGCAGGTGCAGGGCAGTGGCTACTGCGTGGGCGGGGACGGCGAGGACGCCTGGGGCCAGCCGATCGACGGGCAGGGCGTCAACCCCAACCCACGCCCCGGATTCGAGGATTGACGGATGGTCAGTTCACCGGTCGGAGCGTCACCGGCGCCGGGCCGGTCGGCGCCGGGGTGAGGGCGCGCAGCACCAGGTCGATCCGGACCTTGGCCGCGCCCGCGCGGTGCAGGGCCGCCGCCACCGCCCGCAGCTCCGCCGGGCCGGTGCAGGCCAGCCGCAGCTCCAGGTCGGCGTCCCCGGCGAGCGCCAGACCGCCGCGGACGGCCGGGAACTCCGCCGCCAGCCGGTCGAAGTCCAGCGGCAGCGGCCCGTAGCTGACCCGGGCGATGGCGTGCAGCGTCCGGGCCGGCTCGGGCTCCGGCTCCCCGCCGCCCGGAACCAGATGGAGGGCGGTCACCGGGACTGGAGCTGTGCGGTCGGCCCGGCGGGGGCGAGCGGGGCGGCCGGCGCCGCCGTGACGGGCGGGGCGACCAGGCGCGGATCCAGCACCAGGGTGTCCACGCCGAGCGGCGCGGTCAGGTCGCGCAGTGCGGGCTCGGCGAGTTCGGTGTACGGCTGGTCCGGGCCGAGCAGGGCGGCCAGGGCCTCGGGGCTGGAGAAGCCGACCGCGCAGCGGCGGCCGTCGCGCAGGCGGAACAGGCGGAGGGCGGAGGTGCTTCCGGTGCCGGAGACGGTGACCGGAACGTGCCAGAGGACGCGGGCCATGCGAGTGCTCCCGAGTGGGGGTGGTGGTGCCTGTCGGAACTGCTTCCGAGTCGACGCTAGGCCCGCCCGGGCCGGCCGTCGCCGGTCCTGACGCAGCGTTGACCTGATGGGGTGATGCGTTGACGCACTTCTGACGCCGGGGTCCCTCAAATGGACTACACCACTCCTTATTCTTCCCTAAACGCACCTGTCGGCTGCTATCTTGTGTGCGGATAAGGAAGTCTGGGAGGGTGGCCGCAGGTGGCGCAGTACTACTCGGTGGAACAGGTGGCCGAACTTCTCGGCCTGCACGTGCGCACCGTCCGCGGCTACATCCGCGACGGGAGGCTCGCCGCCACCAGGATCGGCAAGCAGTACCGGATCGCCCGGGCCGACCTGGAGGCGCTCACCGGTGCCCCCGCCGCCGCCCCCGCCCGGCGGCGCGCCGAGGTGTCCGCCGTCGTCCGGATCGAGGACGTCGACCGCGCCGAGGCCGACCGGCTCAGCACCGCCGTCCTCGCCGCCGTCGCCGGCCCGCGCGAGAGCGGCCGCCCCCTGCACGTCGAGGCCGTCCACGACCCGCAGGGCCGCACGCTGCGCCTGATCCTCCTCGGCGACCCCGCCGACACCGCCGCACTGCTCGCCATCGTCCACACCTTCAGCTAGGGAGAAACCCGACGTGACCGACGTGACCGACGTGACCGACCGCCCGACCGTCCTGCGACTGCCCGCCGAGGGCGTGCCGATCCGCTCCGAGCAGGACGCCATGGACGTCATCGGCGACGCCTTCGGCCACGGCGCCACCTGGGTCGTCGCCCCCGTCGCCCGGCTGCACCCGGACTTCTTCACGCTGCGCACCCGCGTGGCCGGCGGCATCGTGCAGAAGTTCGTCAACTACCGCGTCGGCCTGGTCGTGCTCGGCGACATCGCCGACCACGTCGCCGCGTCCGACGCGCTGCGCGACTTCGTCCGGGAGAGCAACCGCGGCCGGCAGCTGTGGTTCCTCGCCGACGAGGCGGAGCTGGAGGCCCGGCTGACCTCGCGCTGAGCCCGCCCGGCTTGCCGTGCGCCCGCCCCGGGGGGACGGTGGAGCCGGCCGTTCCGCGCCCCTCGGGGCGACCGGCGCGCACTCCGGGGCGGGGGGAGGTGGAGCGAGGGGCCCGGGACGAGATATCTTGACGTCAAGACGTTGGAGACGTGAAGCGGAGTACCGATGACTGACTCGACCATCATCTATACGCACACCGACGAGGCTCCGGCCCTGGCGACCTACTCGTTCCTGCCGGTGGTCCAGGCGTACGCCAAGACGGCGGGCGTGCGGGTGGAGACCCGTGACATCTCCCTGGCCGGGCGCATCATCGCCACCTTCCCGGAGCGTCTGACCGAGGCCCAGCGGATCGGCGACGCCCTCGCCGAGCTGGGCCAGCTGGCCAAGACCCCGGGCGCCAACATCATCAAGCTGCCGAACGTCTCGGCCTCGGTGCCGCAGCTGAAGGCCGCCATCGCCGAGCTGCAGGCCCAGGGCTACGCCCTGCCGGACTACCCGGACGCGCCGCAGACCGACGAGGAGAAGGACGTCCGCGCCCGCTACGACCGGGTCAAGGGCAGCGCCGTCAACCCCGTCCTGCGCGAGGGCAACTCCGACCGCCGCGCCCCGCTGTCGGTCAAGAACTACGCCAAGACCCACCCGCACCGGATGGGCGCCTGGACGGCCGAGTCCAAGACCAACGTCGCCACCATGGGCGAGAACGACTTCGCGAGCACCGAGAAGTCCGCCGTGATCGCCGCCGACGGCGCCCTGCGCATCGAACTGGTCGGCGAGGACGGCACCACCACCGTGCTGCGCGAGACCGTCCCGGTGCTGGCCGGCGAGGTCGTCGACGCCTCCGTGATGCGCGCCGCCGCGCTGAACGAGTTCCTGGCCGCGCAGGTCGCCCGCGCCAAGGCCGAGGGCGTGCTGTTCTCGGTGCACCTCAAGGCCACCATGATGAAGGTCTCCGACCCGATCATCTTCGGCCACGTCGTGCGCGCCTTCTTCCCGAAGACCTTCGCCCAGTACGGCGAGGCGCTCGTCGCCGCCGGCCTGAACCCGAACAACGGCCTCGGCGGCATCCTGGCCGGCCTCGACGCGCTGGCCGACGGCGCCGCGATCAAGGCCTCCTTCGAGGCCGAGCTGGCCGAGGGCCCGGCCCTCGCCATGGTCGACTCCGACAAGGGCATCACCAACCTGCACGTGCCGAGCGACGTCATCGTCGACGCCTCGATGCCGGCCATGATCCGCACCTCCGGCCACATGTGGGGCCCGGACGGCAAGGAGGCCGACACCCTGGCCGTCCTCCCGGACCACAGCTACGCGGGCGTGTACCAGGCCGTCATCGACGACTGCCGCGCCAACGGCGCCCTGGACCCGGCCACCATCGGCTCGGTCCCGAACGTCGGCCTGATGGCCCAGGCGGCCGAGGAGTACGGCTCCCACGACAAGACCTTCGAGATCCCGTCCGCCGGCACCGTCCGCCTGGTCGACACCGAGGGCAACGTCGTCCTGGAGCAGGCCGTCCAGCCCGGCGACATCTTCCGCGCCTGCCAGACCAAGGACGCGCCGATCCAGGACTGGGTCAAGCTGGCCGTCACCCGCGCCCGCGCCACCGGCGACCCGGCGGTGTTCTGGCTGGACGCCGAGCGCGCCCACGACGCCGTGCTGATCGAGAAGGTCAAGCAGTACCTGCCGGAGCACGACACCACCGGCCTGCAGATCGAGATCAAGTCCCCGGTCGAGGCCACCACGTTCTCGCTGGAGCGCATCCGCCGCGGCGAGAACACCATCTCGGTCACCGGCAACGTGCTGCGCGACTACCTGACCGACCTGTTCCCGATCCTGGAGCTGGGCACCAGCGCCAAGATGCTGTCGGTCGTCCCGCTGATGGCGGGCGGCGGCCTGTTCGAGACCGGCGCCGGCGGCTCCGCCCCGAAGCACGTGCAGCAGCTCGTCAAGGAGAACTACCTGCGCTGGGACAGCCTGGGCGAGTTCTTCGCGCTGGCCGCCAGCTTCGAGCACCTGGCCACCACCGCGGGCAACGCCCGCGCCAAGGTGCTGGCCGACACCCTGGACCGCGCCACCGGCACCTTCCTCAACGAGGACAAGTCGCCGAGCCGCCGCCTGGGTGGCATCGACAACCGCGGCAGCCACTTCTACCTGGCCATGTACTGGGCCCAGGAGCTGGCCGCCCAGACCGAGGACGCCGAGCTGGCCCAGGCCTTCGCGGGTCTGGCCGAGGCGCTGACCGGCCAGGAGCAGGCCATCGTGGACGAGCTCATCGCCGTCCAGGGCTCGCCGGTCGACCTCGGCGGCTACTACCAGCCGGACCCGGCCAAGGCCGCCGCCGTGATGCGCCCGTCGAAGACCTTCAACGAGGCGCTCGCCAACCTCGGCTGAACCCGGCCGAGTTGAGCTGACACAGGCCCCGGGTCCGATGGCGGACCCGGGGCCTGCGGCGTGCCCGGGCGGCGGAACCGGCCGTTTCTCAGCGGAACGTGCGGTAGGAGGGGGAATCGCGGTTGAACCGGCGGAGCGACACGAGGAAGACGGCCGGCCCGACGATGGCGACGAACAGTCCCCATCCAGGGAGCAGCAGGCTGTGCTGGGAGAGCCTGCCGGTGTCCGGGTTCGTCCACACCTCCGCCCGGTGGCCGTCGTCGTAGAGGTGGCTGCTCTTCCAGTCCTTGGTCCAGGTCCGTCCGTTGACCGTCCACGTGTAGGTGCAGGTGACCCCGTACTTCGGGTCGGTCGGGTCGTTCCACCGGCAGTCGGTCAGGGTGGCGGTCACGGCCCGGGGCGTGTCCGCCCACTCCTGGGCCCACGCGATGCCGAGGAACGCCACCACGGCGTACCACAGGACCACGAACCCGGTCCCCACGTGCCTGGCGTGCCGATCCCACCACGTCCGCTCCATCGGACGCCCCCTCCCCGTTCGGTCCTGCCCACATCCTGACGGACCGGGGCCGACGCGGACCAGGGGGCGGGCTCAGTCGTCGGCAGTCGGGCGGCGCCCGAGCAGGCCGTGCTGGTGGAGCAGGTCCAGGTGCGCGCCCCAGGAGGGCACGGTGACCAGCAGGCAGGCGAGGGCGAGCAGGAGGCACAGGCCGATCCGGATCGGGTGGTGCTCGGCCACCTCGCCGGTCGTGCCGTCCGTCCACACCTGCTCCCGGTAGCCGTCCGGGTGGTTGCCGAACGGGGAGCGGCGGACCTGCTCCCAGTCCTGCCCGGCGGCCGTCCAGCGGTAGGTGCAGCTGTAGACGTCGACCGAGCCGATCGTGCCCCGGTCGGTCTCCAACGGCACCGTGCCGGAGACGTGGCAGCCGCTCAGCGTGGCCGTCACCGCCTGGCCGGTGCGCCCCCACTCCCGGATGTCGCCGGTCGCGGCCGCCGCCGCGCCGACGCCGACCAGCGGCGGCAGGAGCATGAACACGAGGAGGACCGCGACGGCTTCGGACAGGACGCCTTCCCGCCGGAACGGCACGGCGGCCGCGAGGCCGACCGGCACGGCCGCCCCCAGGGCCCACCCGTGCCAGGCCTCCCACCCCTGGTCGTCGGCCATCCACCGCCAGACGGCCAGCCCGCCCACCACCGTGGCGACCAGGGCCGCCACCAGGGCCGCCGGCACGCAGGCCCGCTGGATCCTGCTCCACTCCCCCCGGGTCCGGTACGCCGTCCCGTACGTCACAGAGCCCCCCCTCCGCACTCGGTTCCGTTCTCATACTGACTCATCGGCGCGAGCTGATCCAGGGGGCCGTGCGCGCCCGCGGGATCAGGCCGGGCCGAGCAGAACCCCGCCGACGGCCAGTAGCAGGAGCACGGCGCCGTTGGCCCGCGGCCAGGCCAGCGCGGTGCCCACCGCCTCGCGCAGCAGGGCGTACGGGCCGTGGGCGAGCAGCGGGTCTGCGCCGAGGGTGTGGGCCGGGGCGCCGGCCCGGCGGGCGGCGACGGCGGACCGGACGGTGTGGAAGCCGCTGGTGACCACCGTGCAGCGGTAGCCGGGCCGCTCGGCGGCCATCAGGGCGGCGCTGAACCGCAGGTTCTCGGCGGTGTTCACGGCCCGCTCCTCGCGCCGCACCCGCCCGGCGGGGACGCCGCGGGCGATCAGGTAGCGGGCCATCGCGGCCGCCTCGGTGCACTCCTCGTGCGGGCCCTTCCCGCCGGTCACCAGCAGCAGCGGCGCGTGCCCGGCGGCCTCCTCGGCGGCGAACCGCGCCCGCGCGGCGTCCAGCCGGGCCGCCAGCGCCGGGCCGGGCTCGCAGCCGTCCAGCGCCGCGCCCAGCACCACCAGGTAGTCGGCCCCTTCCGGCACCGGCCGGCGCCGCTGGCACAGCGCGACGCCGAGGAAGCCGAGCAGCCAGAGCAGGACGTAGCCGGTGAGCAGGAGGGCGGGCAGGAGCAGGACGTGCATGTCCGGTCGAACGCGTACGACGGGACCCCCGTTCCTGGGCCGGAACGGGGGTCCTGTGCGGTGCGGCGGGCGGGCTCAGCCGGCGTCGGCCGCCGGGGCGGTCCGGGGGGCCGGAGCGGCCTGGGCGGTCCGGGCCGCGGCCGGGCGCTGGCCGCGCTTGTTCAGCGAGGCCAGGTAGGCGTTGTACGCCTCCAGCTCGGCGTCGCCGCTGCGGTCCTCGGCCCGGTCGCGCCGGCGGGCCTGGCGCTGCTCGGAGCCCATCCACTGGTACACCAGGGCGACCAGCACGATCGCGGTCGGGATCTCGCCGAACGCCCAGGTGATCCCGCCGGCCAGCTTCTGGTCCTCCAGCAGGTTCGTTCCGGGCGGCGCGCCGTCCACGGTGAAGGTGGTCACCAGCGGGTGGCTGGCCATCATCACGGCGACGCCGAAGAACGCGTGGAACGGCATCCCCATGAACAGCTCGATGATCCGCATCACGTGGCCCGGCCGGTGCGGGCCCGGGTCCACGCCCATGATCGGCCAGAAGAAGGCCAGACCGGTGGCCAGGAAGTGCACCATCATGAAGATGTGCCCGGCGCGGTACTGCATCAGGAAGTCGAAGATCGGGGTGAAGTAGACCCCGTACAGGCTCGCGATGAACAGCGGGATGGTGAACGCCGGGTGCGAGATCACCCGGACGTACCGGCTGTGCAGCAGCGCCACCAGCAGCTCGCGCGGCCCGCGCGGGCGCCCCTTGCCGGCCGGGCGCAGCGCGCGCAGCGACAGCGTGATCGGCGCGCCCAGCAGCAGCAGGATCGGCGTCAGCATGGACAGCACCATGTGCTGGATCATGTGCGCGCTGAACAGCACCATGCCGTAGTCGTTCAGCCCGGTGCAGGTGACCAGCAGCAGCGAGCCGACGCCCGCCACCCAGGCGACCACCCGGCCGACCGGCCACTTGTCGCCGCGCCGGTACAGCCGCACGGCGGCGGCCAGGTAGAGGCCGAGGGCGACCAGCCCGCCGAGCAGGAAGACCCAGTCGGGGGACCAGGTCCAGACGTTGTCGAAGGTGAACGGGCCTAGTCGGGTCATCCCGCCGTGGTGGTGCATGCCTGACATTCCGTCGCCCATCGGCGGGTCCTGCTTTCCGTCCTCGTGGCCCCAGGGGAGGGTCCGGTTCGCCCGTTTTGCTTGGCATACAGCCTAGGCGGGTCTTACCTCGGGCGGTGCGCCCACCCCCTCCGTACGGGTTCCCGGGGGCGGGGCGGGTGCGGTGCGTCACGGCCGGCGCGGCGCGCGGCGGCCGCCCGGGGCCGGGGCGGCCCCGGCCCCGGGCGGGGTGGATCAGGTGTGGCTCGGCTCGCCGCGCTCGGAGGTGTGGCCCCCGGCGGTGCCGCCGGTGGGCGCGAGCGCCGTGGTGGTGTGCTCCGAGCGCTGGTCGGTGTGGCCCCCGGCGGTGCCGGCGGTGGCGGCCGCGACCGGGAGGGCGGCGGCGAGGACGAGGAGCAGGGCGGCTGTCCGGCGAGTCATCAGGGTCCCATCGGGCGGAGGGAATCGGGCTGGTGCAGCATGGCACAGCGGCCGTCCGCCGTGAAGAAAGCGCTTGAACCTGACATCGGTGTCAACTCCTACCGTGGGTGAGTCGCGAACGCGGCATCCACGAAGGGGGAAGAACGATGAGCGAGTTGACCGGCAAGGTGGCCCTGGTGACCGGTGGCAGCCGGGGGATCGGCGCCGCGGTGGCGAAGCGGCTGGCGGCCGAGGGCGCGGCGGTGGCGCTGACCTACGTGCGGGCGGAGGAGCAGGCCCGCGCGGTGGTCAAGGAGATCGGGGCCGCCGGCGGCCGGGCCGTCGCCGTCCGGGCCGACCTCGCCGAGGCGGGGGCCGCGGAGCAGGCGGTGGAGACGGCCGTGCGGGAGCTGGGCCGCCTCGACATCCTGGTGAACAACGCCGGCTTCCTCACCTACGGCCCGCTCGCCGAGGTGACCGTCGAGGAACTGGACCGGGTGCTCGCCGTCGACATCCGCTCGGTGTTCCTCGCGGCCCAGGCCGCCGCCCGGCACCTGGGCGAGGGCGGGCGGATCATCAGCATCGGGTCCTGCTTCAACGGGCGCGTCCCCGGCGCGAACTTCGTGCTGCAGGCGACCGCCAAGACCGCCCTCACCGGGCTGACCAAGGGCCTGGCCCGGGAGCTCGGCCCGCGCGGGATCACCGCCACCATCGTCGACCCGGGCCCGATCGACACCGACATGAACCCGGCGGACGGCGACTCCGCCGACTTCCAGCGCTCGCTCACCGCGCTGGGGACGTACGGGCAGGCCGAGGACATCGCGGCCGCCGTGGCGTTCCTGGCCGGCCCCGGCGGCCGCTACGTCACCGGCACCGCCCTCGCCGTGGACGGCGGCTACACCGCGTGACCGCTGCCCCCGGATGAGGGGGCCCGGGGCGGGGCCGACGACTCAGCTGCGGTCGTGGTCGCCGGTCGCGCCGTCGGCCAGCTCGCGCAGGATGTCCAGGTGGCCGGCGTGTCGGGCGGTCTCGGTGGTCATGTGGATCAGCACCCAGCGCAGCGAGACGGTGGTGCCCGAGTAGGAGGTGCCGGTGTCGTCCAGGTCGAGCTCGCGGATCACCTCGTCGGCCGCGGCCCGGGCCCGGGTGTAGAACGCCAGGATGTCGGCGGTCGACTCGTGCGGCTCGACCCGCATGTCGGAGGTCTCGTCGGCCTCGATGTCGAACGGCATCGGACCGGTCTCCCGGCCGAAAGTCTCCCGGAACCACCACAGCTCGGCCCCGCCGAGGTGCTTGACCAGGCCCAGCAGGCTCGTCCCGGACGGCGTCATCGGCCGGCGCAGCTGCTCGTCGTCGAGCCCCTGGATCTTCCAGACCACCACGTCGCGGTGCCGGTCGAGAGCCGTGTGCAGGCTCTCCTTCTCCTCGCCGGTGTACGGCACGGTTTTCATCATGGCCGGACGCTAGCAGGCGCCTCCGACAGCCGTGCCGGGGCGTCAGCTGTTGTCGATCTTGCTGCCGGAGGGGGCGAGGACGTACCAGCCGGCGCCGAAGGCGGTCGAGCCCTCGCCGTTGGTGTCGCCCGGCTTCTGGTCGCCGGAGAAGTAGTAGAGCGGGTGGCCGTGGTAGGTCACCTCGATGCTGTGATCGGCCCGGGTGACGGTGCCGAGCTGGGCGGCGTCGACGCCGCTGCCCGCCTGCGGAGCGCCCGTGGTGGTCAGCGGCGGCCACGCGGACGCGCACGCGCCGTCACAGCTGGACATCGTCGGGGTGTCCTTCTCGAACAGGTAGAGGGTGCGGCCCTGGCTGTCGGTGAGGATCATGCCGAGCTTGTTGCCGTGGACGGCGACCACGGTGCCCGTGCCCGTGCTCGGCGGGCTGGTCGAGGGGGCGGGCGCCGAGGGCGCCGGTGCCGGGGACGCCGGCGGGCTGGACGTGGCGGGCTTGGAACCGCCGCCGCTGCCGCACGCTGCTGCGAGGGCCAGGGCGGGCAGCATGGTGGCTGCCCAGGCGACACGGCGCATGGTGCACGCTCCTTCCGTACGGGCCGCCGGCCGCGGGGCGATGGGCCTGCGAAGCGACTCGCCAGGGGGTACGCGACCGGGGCGGCGGGCGTTCAGCGGCCGGCCGGGCTGCTCGGCCGGCCGCTGGACCGCACGGCCGTCAGGCCTCGCCGAGCGTCTCCACCAGCGCGGCCAGGAACTCCTCCGGCCGCTCCAACTGCACGCTGTGCCCGGCCCCTTCGACCACCACCTCGCGCACCCGCCCGCCCGCCGCGGCGTAGCGGTCCAGGACGGCGCGGGTCTGCGCGACCATCGGCTGCGCCGGGCACTCGGCCGCGCCGGGCCAGCCCGGGACGGCGCCGATCGCTCCCAGGTGGGCCAGGTCGAAGAGCGAGGTGTCGGAGACGATCACGTCGGCCGAGCCGCGGATCCACAGCACCGGCGGCTTCGGCTCGACCAGTTCCAGGTCGTCGATCCGGAAGTGCGTCGGCGCCATCGAGTTGAGCACCCCGCGCTCCCCGGGCCCGAAGCCCGGCCACGCCTCGCTCGTGCGGCTGTCGCCCGGGTAGTGGTCCTCCCCGATCCGGGTGGTCAGCATCGCGGTCACGTACCGCTCCGGCTCCGCCAGCGGTTCGCTGACGTAGGCCGTGTCCAGCACCGACCGGGGCGCGAACGGCGATTCGGCGCCCGACTCGCCCTCGCGCAGCAGCCGGACGAACTCGGGCGCCGCGCCGCCGGCGCCGGAGCCCGCGCCGTCCGGCGAGTTGAGCTTTCCGTCGACCCCGTTCGTGCCGCCGAACCCGTACGGGGAGACCGGGTTGACCAGGGTGAGCGAGCGGACCGACTCCGGGTGGTCGCGCAGCAGTTGGAGCGCCACGCCGCCGCCCATGCTCCAGCCGACCAGGTGCACCGGGCCGAGGGCCAGGGCCCGGAGGTAGGAGAGCAGGTCCTCGCTGTGGTCGCGCAGGCCCCGGGTGGCGTCCACCGGCAGTGGCTCGGTGCCGCCGAAGCCGCGCAGGTCGGGCGCCAGCGGGCGGTAGCGGGCGGGGAGGCCGGCCATGGTCGCGTGCCAGAAGACGCTGGAGGAGACGTTGCCGTGCACCAGGACCACGGGTTCGCCGGTGCGGCCCTCGATCTCGGCGTAGTTCACGTGCAGCCGGTCGGTTGCCGTCAGTCGATCGGTGATCATCCGGGGTGTCCTCAGTTCAGCCAGCCGGCGACCTGTGCGCTCGCCGCGCTGTCCCAGCCGAGTTCCAGGTGGTTGGCGAGGGTGATCAGCGCGGTGCCGCCGACGGTGCCGAAGCCGGTGGTGTCCAGCGCGCTGGACACGAAGACCACGCCGTCGCTGGGGCCGCGGTTCTCGTTGTAGATCCCGAGGATGTCGGGCGTGCCGCCGGCCAGCAGGTAGGCCGTCACCGAGGCCGGGACCCCGGCCTGCTTCAGCGGGGCGATCAGCGAGCCGGCGTCGATCGCGGGCTGGATGCCGCCGCCATCGGTGGAGAAGCCCTGCCCGCCGTAGTAGGTGGTGTACCAGTCCTGCTGGGTCTGGTCGAGGCCGAAGACCGAGTCCCAGCGCGCCAGCATCTGCCGCTGCCCCGGGTAGTCGTCGTAGCCGCCGGTGGGGGTGAAGGAGAACTCGGGGTGCGCGGTGTAGGTGCCGTAGCAGGTCATGTGCAGGTGCGGAGAGGGGGCGTTGATCGCGCCGCCGCACTGCGGCCAGATCGAGAAGTCGTGCGCCCAGCCGTGCGCGAAGGGGTAGTCGTAGCCGCCGTTCGGGCCGCCGAGGGTGATCAGCTTGCGCACGTCGCCCGCGTACGGGCGGCCCCAGGCGGGCTTGACCGAGGAGACGTAGGCCCGGGCGGACATCTCGCCCTTGCTCCAGCCCACCAGGTCCACCTGCGGGACGCCGAGCTTGGCGCGGATCAGCGCGACCGCGTCGCCGACCTCCTGGGCCTGCATCAGGTTGTCGCCCTGCTTGTGCGCGAAGCCGATCGCGAAGACCCGGTAGCCCTGCCCGGCCAGCTTCTGCATCAGCCCGGTGTTCGGGCAGGACGCGGCGCCGCAGCCGTAGCCGCCGGACTCGCCGGGGTTGGCCCAGGCCCGGTCCGGGTTGTCGTTGGCGCCGTGCACCAGCAGCACCGGGACCTGGTGCGCGCCGGTGTTCCAGCCCGGGGCCGAGTAGAGCAGGAAGCGGCCGGAGAAGGGCTGCTTGACGCCGCCGAAGAAGGTGAGCCGCTGGCCGTCCTGGTTGCCCCGGCCGTCCGGCGGATACTGCTCCTGCTGGAAGCCGGGGGTGGTGTCGAGGTACCGCTCGACGTGGTCCCAGCCGTTGGCCACGCCGGTGTAGTTCGCCTCCATGGTCAGGTTGGACGGCACCGCCGCCGGTGCCGCCGCGGCCGTTCCCGACGGGACCACGGCGCCGACCAGGGCCAGTACGCCCGCCAGCACCCAGCCCGCGCCCTTCCGCCTGCCGCTTCTCCACATGCCGTGTTCACTCCTCCACGCCGAGGGCCGAGTGCGTGACACGCTACGGATTCCGTCGTGTCCGTCCTATGGCGGCAGCGCACACCTCGGCCACCTCTCTGTAGTGGCCGGCCACCTGGCCAGGGGCGGTGTGTCCCGACGAACCTGCATGATCCGGCCACAACGGAAGGAGACCCGCGATGACGGGCACCACGGCCCCCACCGCCCCGACCGGATGGGCACCGCACGTGCCCGGAGCCGAACGGCAGCACGCGACGAGGCTCGACGACCTGACCACCGTCGGTACCGTGGCCCACGGGCACACGGTGCGCGCCGACTGGGACGGGCTCCACAGCGCGGACGCCCCGCAGCCGGGCCGCCCGGTGCCGGGCTGGCAGATCGACGGCTGCTTCCCCTCCGCCACCCGGCTCAATCCGCACCACGGCTGGCAGCACGACGCCCAGTTCGTCCTCCGGCTCCCCACCGCCTGGAACGGCGGCCTCGTCGTCACCGCCGCACCCGGCATCCGCCGCCAGTACGCCACCGACCGGCTCATCGCCGACCACGTCCTCGCCGAGGGCTACGCCTACGCCGCCACCGACAAGGGGAACTCCGGGCCCGACTTCCACACCGCCGGCGCCGCGCCGGGCGACGCCCTCGCCGAGTGGACCGACCGCCTGCACGAACTCGCCCTCGCCGCCCGTGCCGCCGTCCGGCACCACTACGGCACCGAGCCGGAGCGCACCTACGTCACCGGCATCTCCAACGGCGGGTACCTCACCCGGGTCCAACTCGAACGCTTCCCCGAGCTCTACGACGGCGGCGTCGACTGGGAAGGCCCGCTCTGGCTCCCCGAGGGCCCCAACCTGCTCACCCACCTGCCCGCCGCGCTCGCCCACTACCCGGCCTACCGCGACGGCGACGACCCGCAGGCCGCCCGTGCGCGTCTGATCGAAGCGGGCCTGCCGGCCGGCTCCGAATTCCTCTGGGAGCTCCACCACCAGGTCTACTGGGACTTCACCCAGCGCACCTACCGCGCCGTCTTCGACCCCCACTACCCGGGCCCCGACGCGCACTACTCCTACGCGACCCGCCCGCCCGGCGTCCGCGAGGCCGTCGACCGGGTCTCCCTCACCGGCGCGATCGGCAGACCCCTCCTCTCCCTGCACGGCACCCTGGACGCCCTCCTCCCGATCCACCTCCACTCCGACCGCTACACCCGCCTCGTCTCCGCGGCCGGCCGCGCCCACCTCCACCGCCAGTACCGGATCGAGGGCGGCAACCACGTCGACGGCTTCTGCGACACCTTCCCCGGCCGCCTGCGCCCCCTCCTGCCCTTCTACCGCACGGCCTTCAAGGCCCTCACGGCCTGGGTCGACCACGGCACCGAGCCCCCGGCCAACCGCACCGTGCCCTGGACCGCGGACGTGGACACCGCCGACATCCGGACGTGGTGACCGCCGCCCCGCGCCCGGGCCCGCGCACGGCGGCCGCCCCACCGGCATCGGGGTCCGGTGGGGCGGCCGCCGGGCGTTCCGGGCGGCGGCGCTACTTCTGCCAGCCGATGGTCTCGGGCAGCGGCGTGCCGAAGATGGTGGCGCCGGCGTTGGCGAGGCCGTTCTTGACGCCGTAGATGGACGGGCCGCTGAACAGCGGGAGGTAGCCGTACTGTTCGAGGGCCTTGCGTTCGACGGCGTTGGCCTGGGTGGTCTGCTGGTCGGGGTCGGCGACGGCGGCGACGGCGTGGATCTCCTTGTCGAGGTCGGGGGAGCCGATGCTCACGATGTTGGAGCTGCTGTCGCTGCAGTAGAACTGGCACAGGTAGCGGGCGCCGAAGGGGTCGGGGGAGCGGTTGCCGACGAGGAAGATGTCGAAGCTGTGGTCGGTGAGGATCTTGCTGAAGTCGGCGGCGGTGGAGGTCTTGAGGTCGATCTGGATGCCGACCGGCTTGAGCATCTGGACGAGGGCGCCGGCGGTGGCCTTCTCCAGCGGGTCGTTGCCGCGCAGGGTGTAGGTGACGGCGAGCTTCTTGCCGTCCTTCTCGCGGATGCCGTCGCCGCCGGGCTTCCAACCGGCGGCGTCCAGGGTCTTCTTGGCGTCCTCCGGGTCGTGCTTGATGACGGCGCCGACGTTGTCGGAGTAGCCCTTCTGGAAGCTGAAGAGCAGCAGGGAGCCGGGCAGCGGCTCGCTGTAGTCGCCGAGACCCTGGAACTGGATCTTGGCGATCTGCGCCCGGTCGACGCTCTCCAGGAGGGCCTTGCGGACCTGGATGTCCTGCAGGTTGGGGGACTTGGCGTTGAGGTAGAAGGAGTACGCGAACGGGCTGCCGCCCTGGCGGATCTCGGTGCCCTGGACGCCGGAGAGCCGCTTCAGGCCCTCGGCGTCGCCCGCGGAGGTGTAGTCGATCTGGCCGTTCTTGAAGGCGTTGGCGGCGGCGTCCGACTCCAGGTTGACGTAGACGCGCTTGTCGAGCTTGCCCTTCTTGCCCCACCACTTGGGGTTGCGGACGAAGGTGAGGTCGCCGGTCTTGTCGTCGAAGGTCCCGACCGTGTACGGGCCGGCGCCCCACTCGGGGTGGACGGCCTTGACGTAGGCGTCGTTGAAGCCGGCGACGGTGGCGGCCTTGGGGTGCAGGAGGGTGGTGAACAGGCTGGACCACCAGGGGGCGGCGCCCTTGAACTCGACGACGGCCTGCTTGTCGTCCGTGCCGCGGGTGACCGAGGTGATGAGGCTGTAGCCCTCGGTGTCGCCCGCGTTGTACTCCTTGTCGGCGCCGCTGTTGGCCTGCCAGGTCGCTTTGACGGCCGTCCAGTCGATCGGGGTGCCGTCGTTGTAGGTGGCGGCGGGGTTGAGGGTGAGCACGACCCGCTGGTCGCCGCCGACGACCTCGGACTTGACGTCGCTGAGGTAGTCCGGGTTGTACTGCGGCTCGCCGGTGGGGGAGTAGGTGATGACGTCCGGGTTGTACCAGAACCAGACGCGCTTGGCGGTGAGCGTCGCGTTGGCGTTGAACGGGTTGCCCTGGTCGTCGATGGTGCCCGCGGTGGTGTAGGTGCCGCCGTCCTTGATGTTGTCGTACGGCTGCGGGTTGTAGTCGACCTTCGCCGAGGCCGCGGTGGCGGAGGCGCCCGCGTTCCCGGCGTTCGGCGTGCCGGAGCCGGAGCCGGAGGAGCTGCAGGCCGAGACGGCGAGGGCGAGGGCCGCGGTGAGGGCGGCGGCGGGGACGGCGATTCTCGATCGCATGGCGGAGTGGGTCCTCGTTTCTTCGACTGGTTTCAACTGGGTTCGACCGGGTTCGACTGGGTTCGACCGGTGAGGTGTTCGGTGTCAGCGGGCGTGGCAGGCGTGGCGGTGGTCGGCGCCGGGTGCGGCCGGGCCGAGGGCGGGCCGGCGGGTCCGGCAGCGCTCGCGCAGACCGTCGTCGTCGAGCAGCCGGTACAGCGGGCAGCGGTCGACGAAGACGCAGCCCTGCGGGAGGTTCGACGCGCTCGGCTGCTCGCCGTCGAGCACGATCCGCTCGCGGGAGCGCTCGCGCCGCGGGTCGGGCACCGGGATCGCCGAGAGCAGGGCCTCGGTGTACGGGTGCCGGGGGTTCGTGAAGAGTTCCTCGGTGCTGCCGGTCTCGACGATGTGCCCGAGGTACATGACGGCGATGCGGTCGGCGAAGTGCCGCATCACGGCCAGGTCGTGGGCGACGACCAGGTACGCCAGGCCGAGCTCGCGCTTGAGCCGGGCGAGCAGGTTGACGACGCCGGCCTGCACGGAGACGTCCAGGGCCGAGACGGGCTCGTCCAGGACCACGATCCGGGGCCGGGTCGCCAGGGCTCGGGCGATGCCGACGCGCTGGCGCTGGCCGCCGGACAGGGCCGCGGGGAAGCGCTCGGTCACCGAGGCGTCGAGGCGGACCAGGCCCAGGAGTTCGGCCACCCGGGCCCGGATCGTCGCCCGGTCGGCGCCGACCGCCTGCAGGGGCTCGGCGAGCAGGTGGAACACGGTGAGCCGCGGGTCGAGGGACCCCATCGGGTCCTGCATGACGATCTGCACCGCGCCGCGCAGCTCCCGCAGCCGGTCGGCGGGGACGGGGTCGGCGACGTCCGTCCCGGCGACCTCGATCCGGCCGCGCTCCGGCGGCCTGAGCCGCAGGATCTCCAGCAACGCGGTGGTCTTCCCGCTGCCGGACTCGCCCACCAGGCCCAGGGTTTCGCCGGCCCGGAGGTCGAACCCGACGTCGCTGACGGCGTGCAGCGTGCCGATGCGGCGCTTCAGGAACGCGCCCTTGGTGACGGGGAAGGTCTTGGCCAGGCCGGACACCCGAAGGACCACCTCGCCCGGGGAGTCCGGGGAGTCCGGGGAGTCCGGGGAATCAGAGGAATCAGAGGAATCCGGGAAATCAGAGGCGTCCGGAGCGCCCTCGGCGCTGCCGTCCGCCCCCGGGAACAGCGTCTCCGCCGGCAGCCGCCCCTCGGCGATCTCCTCGGCCCGCAGGCAGGCGACCTGCCCGTGCCCGGCGACGGCCGTCGCCTCGGGTTCGGCCGTGCGGCAGCGGTCGAGCACGGCGGGGCACCGGTCGGCGAAGGGGCACCCGGCCGGGAGCGCCACCAGCGACGGGGGTTCGCCGCCGATCGGCACCAGCGGGCGGCCCTTCGGGGCGTCGGGGCGGGGGACGGCGCCGAGCAGGCCGATCGTGTAGGGCATGGTGGGCCGCCGGAACAGTGCGTCGACGCCCGCCCGTTCGACGATCCGCCCGGCGTACATCACGGCGACGTCGTCGGCGTACCCGGCGACCACGCCGAGGTCGTGCGTGATCAGCACGACCCCCGCGCCGGTCTCGGTCTGCGCCGTCCGCAGCACGTCGAGGATCTGGGCCTGGACGGTCACGTCGAGGGCGGTGGTCGGCTCGTCCGCCACGATGACGGACGGCGCGTTCGCCATGGCCAGGGCGATGACCACGCGCTGGCGCATCCCGCCGGAGAACTCGTGCGGGAACGACCGCGCACGGCGCCGCGGTTCGGGGATGCCGACCAGGTCGAGGAGTTCCACCGCGCGGTTCCACGCGGCCTGCTTCGACAGGCTCTGGTGCACGCGCAGCGCGTCGGAGAGCAGCCGGCCGACCGGGAAGATCGGGGTCAGCGCGGACAGCGGGTCCTGGAAGACCATGCCGATGTCCTTGCCGCGCACCCGGGACAGCCGGGCGTCGCCCAGGCCGACCAGGTCGCGGCCGCCGAGCAGCACGTGGCCCGACATCCGGGCGGTCGGCGGGAGCAGCCCCATGACGCCCATCGCGGTCGCGGACTTGCCGGACCCGGACTCGCCGACGATGCCGAGCGTCCGGCCGGGCAGCAGGTCGAAGCTGACCCCGCGCACCGCCTCGACCGGACCGGCTTCGGACGGGAAGGAGATCCGCAGGTCCCGTACGGACAGCACGGGGGTCGGCCCGTCGCCGGGCGACGGGTGCGCGGGGGCGGGTGCGAGGGTGAACGTCATCGTGCGCCTCCCGAGGCCGCCGAGAGCGAGGTGGGGTCGAGGGCGTCGCGCAGCCCGTCGCCGACGAGCGTCATCGAGACCGTGAGCAGGACGAGGAGGCCGGCGGGGAACAGGAACAGCCACGGCGCGCTGGTGATGGTGCCGGAGCCGTCCGCGAGCATGGTCCCCAGGGACACGTCGGGGGTCTGGACGCCGAAGCCGAGGAAGGACAGGGCCGTCTCGCTGAGCACGGTGGCGACGACGCCGAGGGTCAGGTTGACCACCAGCAGGGAGCCCAGGTTGGGGATGATGTGCCGCACGACGATCCGCCACGGCCGCACCCCCATGAACTCGGCGGCCAGCACGTAGTCGCGCTCGCGCAGCGACGTGGACAGCGACCAGACGACGCGGGCGGTCGTCATCCAGCCGAAGACGGTGAGCGCGACGATCAGCACCCGCCAGTCGCCGGCGAGGCGGTGCGAGACCAGGGCGAGGATCAGGAACGACGGGACGACCAGCAGGAAGTGGATGACCGCCAGGGTCAGCTTCTCGACCCGGCCGCCGAGGTACGCGGCTCCCGCGCCGATCAGCGCGGCCAGCACGATGGTCAGCACCGACACGCCGACCGCGATCACCAGCGAGCGCTGCAGTCCGTGCACCGCCTCGGCGTAGACGTCGTTGCCGCCCTGGTTGGTACCGAAGTAGTGCGCCGCGCCCGGGGGTCGGGTGAGTGCGGTGAAGTCCGCGTCGGTGAAGGTGAAGGGGGAGAAGAGGCCGCCGAGGGCACTGAACAGCACCAGCAGGGCGAAGAGGGCGACGCCGACCAGGGCGCCGCGGTTGCGGGCGAACCGCCGCAGGTACAGCCGGCCGCTGCCCGGGGCGGGCCGCACGGGGGAGGGGAGCGCGGTGGTCGTCATGTCAGCTCACCCGCACCCGTGGGTCGAGGACGACGACGGCGAGGTCGGCGAGGACGGCGCCGATCGCGGTCATGGCCGCGCCGAACGCCGCGACCGCGACGGCGCCGTGCACGTCGTTCTTGCCGATGGTCTGGGTGAAGTACTGGCCCATGCCGTTCCAGCCGAAGACGGTCTCGGTGATGACCGCGCCGGTGAAGACGGCGGGGATGCCGAAGGCGAGGGAGGTGGCGGTGGGGATCAGCGAGGCGCGCAGCGCGTGGCGGCGGATCGCCTGGGCGCGGGTCAGCCCGGTGGCGCGTGCGGTGCGCACGTAGTCCGAGTCGATGGCGTCGAGCAGCAGGGTGCGCTGGGTCAGGTGGTAGCCCACATACCCCAGCAGGGTGAGGCTCAGGGTCGGCAGGATGAGGTGCTGGAACCGGTCGGCGACGGTGGGCAGCAGGCCCTCGACGGTCGGGGACTTCTCCCCGGCGACGTACAGGAAGCGCAGCCCGAGGCCCTGGTTGAGCCGGATTCCGACGAGGACCACGCCCAGCGCGGCGACGGCGGTGGGGACGTTGAACAGGAAGACCGAGACCAGCTGCGTCGTCCGGTCCCACCAGCCGTACTGCCGGGACGCCGTGGAGACGCTCAGCGCGACCCCGAGGAGCACCGACAACAGCGTGGCGGCGGTGACCAGTTGGCCGCTGACCAGCACCCGGAAGCCGATCTCGTCGTTCACCGAGGCCCCGACCGGGGACTTCCCCCAGTCGAAGTGCAGCACCACGTCACGGAACCAGTGCCACCACCGCTCCACCAGCGGCACCCGCGGGTCCAGGTTGTACGGCGCCAGGGCCCGGTCGATCTCCTCCTCGGTGCGGACCGGGCGGGTGCCCTGGTAGTTGGACCTCGGGTCGAGGAACCAGGCGGCGAGGACGTACGTGACGTTGGTGGCGACCACGATCATGGCCAGCCACCCGGCCGCCTTGCGCATCACGTGGCGGAGCATGCCCCCGCCTTCCCGCGCGCCGCGGTGGCGGTCGCGGTGCGCGGCACGGCGGCGGAGGCCGTACGGCGGGCCGTGCCACGGGCCGTGACGCAGGCCGTGCGACGGGCCGTACGGTGCGCGGTACGGAGGACCGCGCGGCGGGCGGGCGGCGGTGGGCCGGTTCTGGGCATGCTCGACGTGGCTTTCTGCGGGGTGGAAGCGCGACGCTGATCGGGGCGGCGCTGTGCTCGTGAGGCAGTGCCGGGCTCGGCCCTCCGAATCGGAGGTGCCGAGGCCTGCTGTCGAGTCATTCTTTGATCAGGATCGGCTTCAGGGAAGCATTCGCAGGTGACTGTCATGTGACTGCCATGTCACGCAAAGTCGGCGTCACGGGCGTCCACAGTGCGCCGGGCCGGTGTGCGCCCCGGCGGCTCACGCCCCGGGGGCCGCGGTCTCCTCCAGCGCGCCGTCGGCCAGCCGGAGCCAGCGGTTCACCCCGATCTCGGCGAGGAAGCGCTCGTCGTGGCTGACCACCAGGAAGGCGCCCTGATAGGAGTTCAGCGCGCTCTCCAACTGGCCCGCGCTGACCAGGTCGAGATTGTTGGTCGGCTCGTCGAGCAGCAGCAGGTGCGGGGCCGGCTCCGCGCACAGCACGCACGCCAGGGTGGCGCGCAGCCGCTCACCGCCGGAGAGCACCCCGACCGGCAGGTGGGCGCGGGCGCCGCGGAACAGGAAGCGGGCGAGCAGGTTCATCCGCTCGGTCTCGGGCCGCTCGGGCGCGAAGGCGGCGAAGTTCTCCGCCACGGTGCGGTCGAGGTCCAGCAGGTCCAGACGCTGCGAGAGGTAGGCGATCCGCCCGTCGTTGCGCCTGATCTCCCCAGCGTCCGAGGCGAGTTCGCCGGCGACCAGGCGCAGCAGGGTGCTCTTCCCGGCGCCGTTGGGCCCGGTCAGCGCGATGCGCTCGGGGCCGCGGACGTTCAGGTCGACGCCGCCTTCGGCGAACACCGGCCGCCCGGCGTGGTGCACCTGCAGCCCCTCGCCGAGGAACAGGTTGCGCCCGGCGGGCACCTGGGTGTCGGGCAGGTCCAGGGCGAGGCGCTGTTCCTCGCGCAGGGCGCGCCCGGCCTCGTCGAGCCGGGCCCTGGCCTCGCTGACCCGGGTCGCGTGCATCTGCCCGGCCCGGCCTGCGGATTCCTGGGCGCCGCGCTTCATGTTTCCGGCGAAGATCCGGGGCAGGCCGGCGTTCTTGAGGTTGCGGGCGGCGTTGCTCTGGCGGCGCTCGGCGCGTTCGCGGGCCTGCTGCAACTCCCGCTTCTCCCGCTTCAGTTCCTGTTCGGCGTTGCGGACGTTCTTCTCGGCGACCTCCTGCTCGGCCCGAACGGCCTCCTGATAGGAGGTGAAGTCGCCGCCGTGGAAGCGCAGTTCGCCGCCGTCGAGCTCGGCGATGGACTGCATGCGGTCCAGCAGCGCGCGGTCGTGGCTGACCAGCAGCAGGCAGCCGGTGAAGTCGGTCAGCACGTCGTAGAGCTTGTGTCGGGCCCGCGCGTCGAGGTTGTTGGTCGGCTCGTCGAGCAGCAACACGTCCGGCCGCTTGAGGAGTTGGGCGGCGAGGCCGAGGGAGACGATCTGGCCGCCGCTGAGCGTGCCCAGGCTGCGGTCCAGGGCGAGGCCGGTCAGGCCGAGGCGGTCGAGCTGGGCGCGGGTGCGCTCCTCGATGTCCCAGTCGTCGCCGATGGTGGTGAAGTGCCGCTCGTCGACGTCCCCGGATTCCACCGCGTCGATGGCGCGGATGATCCCGGCGATGTCGAGCACCTCGGCGACGGTCAGGTCGGAGCTCAGCGGCAGGCTCTGGCGCAGGTGCCCGAGCCTGCCGGTGACCGTCACCGAGCCGGTGGCGGGGCGGAGTTCACCCGCGATCAGCTTCAGCAGGGTGCTCTTGCCGGAGCCGTTGGGGGCGACCAGGCCGGTGCGGCCGGGCGGGACGGTGAAGGACAGGTCGTGGAAGACCGGGGTGTCGTCGGGCCAGGCGAAGGAGACGTTGGAGCAGACGACGGCAGCGTCGGACATGGGGATGACCTCGAAGGGGAGCGGGGGCGGGAGGACAGAGCTCTGCCCCGGGAAGACGGGCGGAAAGGGGAACGACGAAACGGACCACCTCGGCGGCGGCGCTCCTGAAGCGCCGGCCGGTGGCCGTCAGATCCGGATCTCACCCGGAGATGTCGTCGTCACCCGCCACGTCTGCCACTCCTCGATCACACGACTACAGGTCTCCTCGACTGTAGCAGCCGCCCCGGGCCGCTGCGGAGTCCGAATCCGCGAGCGGACCGCGTCAGTCAAATGACTGATGTGGACGGACGGTTCGGGACGGAACGATGGGGCGCGGGGGCCGTCGCCACGGCAGGAACGCAGGAACGCCGGACTTCCGGGCCCCGTCTACCGACCCGCAGCACCATCACACGATTGGAAGGTGGTTCACATGTTCACCCCCAAGGCAGTGCTCCGCGGCCTCGCCGTCACGGCGGCCGCGGCCGCGGTCGTGCTGGGCCTCGGTGCCGGAGGGGCGCAGGCCGCCGGCTGGCCTCCCCTGCAGCCGGGTGCCTACCTGTACACGGGCACCGGCGGGAGCGGCGCGGTGACGACGGTCGACCTCAATGACCTCGGCACCTGCCACACCCTGTCGACGCCCGCCCGGTCCGTCCAGGTCGCCAACGGCTCCGCGTCCGTGGCGCTCTTCCCCGGCGCGGGCTGCACCGGCAGCGCCGGGTGGCTCACCGGCTCGCTGGCCCAGTCCGACGTGCCCTTCCCGGCCGTGAGCTACCGCGTCGTCCCGGCCTGACCGCGCGCGGGGTTCGGGCCCGTCCGGCCGGCGGCGGGCCCGGATCCCGGCCCGACCGGCCCGAGCGCGACGTCGCCGTCCTCGGCGAACGGCTCGTTCCGCGCCCCCTGGAACGGCACCTGACGCGCTGAGCCCGGGCCGGTCAGGGGCCGTCCGCCGTCCGGCGGCGGTGCCAGAACGGGTCGAGCGGCCAGCGCCGCTCCTGGGCGTACGCATCCGCGTGGTTTCGCCGGTAGGCCGCCGCGATCCCGCCGAGGAACGCCGTGTAGTCGGCGAGTGCGGCGCCGGATCGCCGCGTGTCGGCGAGGCAGTCGGCCACGGTCCGTCCGGCCCGGGCGCCGGTGTGCAGCGCGGTGAGGATGCCCTGCGAGGAGAGCGGGTCGAAGGCGAGGGCGGCGTCTCCGGTCGCCACCCAGCCGGGGCCGGCCGCCGGGGTGAGCCGCAGGCCGTGCGCAGGAGCCCAGCGTGGCACGGGAGTTGAGGCCGGACCGTGCCCGGTCAGGCGGTGCCGGAGGTGGACGGTGCGGCTGAGCGCGCGCCAGAAGCCCCGCGGGGTGCGCAGGTCCGGGGCGGCGAGGTCGGCGTCGGTCAGGTGGGCGACCAGCCGGCCGGCCGGGATCCGGGTGGTGTACCACCAGCCCTGCGGCGCCGCCTCCACCAGGGTGCGGGCCTCGGCGTCCGCCGGCCACGGCCGGCGCCGGTCCGGGAACACCGCGTACGCGGCGACGAGCCGGTCCTGCCGCCGGCGCCGACCGTGGCGGCGGCCGATGACGCAGCGGCGGCCGGTGGCGTCGACCGTCCAGCGGGCGGCCCGCTCCGTCACCGCGCCGGTGGCCGGGTCGCGGACGGTCAGGTGGTCGCCGACCCGGTCCAGCACGGTGGCCCGGCGCAGCTCGGCGCCCGCCGCGACGGCCGCGTCCCGCAGGAAGGCGTCGAAGCGGAGCCGGTCGAGGTGCCAGCCGTGCCCGTACGGGTCGAACAGGTGGCTGCGGCCGTGCAGTGCGGCCGACCCCCAGGCGGCGTAGGTGCCGGTGGAGACGGGGTGGCCGGCGGCCAGGAAGCCGTCCAGCAGGCCGAGGTCGCGCAGCAGGGGCCGGGCGGCGGGCGGCAGGAACTCGCCGATCTTGAACGCGGGTCCGTCCGGGCGCGGGGCCCGGCCGCCGTCGTCCAGCAGCTCGACGCGGTGGCCGGCCCGGGCCAGGACGAGCGCCGCCACGGCGCCCGCCGGGCCTCCGCCCGCCACCAGGGCGTCGACGGGGCCGGACGGGCGCGGGCGGGCCGGCGGGCGAGCCGTCACCGGCGCGGCCGGAAGCGCTTGACCTTCTCGATGTACCCCACCGAGACCTCTTCGTCGGGGGCGTCCGTCATGGTCACCGCGGTGGCCAGGGCGGCCGCGCCCAGGGCCGGGTCGGCGGCGGCGTCCACGTGCACGGTGACCAGGTTGCGCCCGGCCGGCGGGGCGGGCACGGGCGGGAAGCTCACCTCGGACTCCACCAGGAGCTCCGCCGGCAGGCGGGGATCGTCAGTGGGGCCCTGGCGGCGCTCGACCACACCGAGCTTGCCGAAGTCCCGCACCATCGCGTTGATGGCGGCCGCGTAGTCGCGGGGCAGCCAGCGCAGCCAGGTCCTCCGGTTCTGGAACGCGGCCAGCCGGTCGGCGATCGGCTTGGAGGTGTCGACCACGACGGCGAAGTCCTCCTCGGCGAGCACGTGGTTGGGCACCCGGGCCGGCCAGAAGGTGGGCAGGTACGGGTCGTACGGGCCGAGGCCGAGGGAGGCGCTGTACTCGTAGCCGGACCGGCAGCTCGCCGTGTCGGTCTGCCACGGCACGGCCATCCACCGGGTCAGGTCGCCCGGGCCCTGGGCGTGCAGCGGGCCGTCGAGGGAGAGCGCGGTCTCCGGGGTGAGCGTCTGGCCGTAGTACGGCGGGGGCGGCGCCTTCGGGTCGCGGTGCCGGATCCGGAACGGGCCGCTGTACAGGGTGGTGTGGCGCATCGGCCAGGTCAGTTCGCAGCCGGGGTGGAAGGCGTCGGCGAGGCAGGACGACAGGGCCGCCCGGTCGAGGGTCTCGGGCTGCAGGGCGAGCGGGACCTTGTCGAGGGAGCCGGGCGGCGGGCTATTCGGGGGGTAGTCGTTGACGAAGTCCCCGCGGGCCCAGCGCTGCAGGAGGCGGTACTGCAGCGGGGAGAGCGTCACGTGCTGGCGCACGGACGTGGGCGGCAGGTTCATCGCGTCGCCGTAGACGGCCGGCCAGGGCACCGGTGACATGCCGTCGCGGTCGTAGTCGCGGATGGAGAGCCAGATCTGCCGGCGGAGTTCCTGCTGCACCCGCGAGGGATCCGCCAGCAGGGCGATCCGGGCCGGGTCGACGAGGTCCTCGCGCCCGCCGAAGCCGAACTGGGCGGCCAGGCCCTTGTTGACCCACTGCAGCCCGGACAGCCGCCGCAGCACGGGCAGCACGTCACGGGTGAACGAGACCTGGCGCGGTTCGTCGACCAGTCCGGCGCTGAAGAAGGAGCCGCGCACCAGGTCGTACATCGTGCGCACCGAGGCGAGCCCGGGCGCGTAGTCGGGCGGTGCGGTCACCACCCAGCCCGGCTCGACCGGGATCGGCCGGCCGTCGATGCTCACCTCGGCGGTGACCGGGCCGTCCGAGGTGTCGTCGTGCCAGCCGTCGTTGTTGGCGAAGGTGTCGGCGGGGGTTCCGTGCGCGGAGGCCGAGAGGCCGTGGCCGCCGAGGAAGATCAGCCGGCCGCTGCCGTCGGTGCGCAGCTCCCCGAGGTAGACCGGCTTGCCCAGGAAGCTGCCGGTGTCGAAGCGGTACTCGGGCTTGTCGCCGCGGTCGCGGCCGCGGACCGAGCGGGGGCCGGGGTCGATGACCAGCAGCGGGCGCTGGTCGGCCGGGATCGTGGCGTTGCGCAGGTTGCTGGGATCGGCCTGGGCCGCCTCCGGGATGTCCAGGGCGATCTGGAACTGGTACCAGGCGGCCTTCGAGTTGGCGACGTGCACGGTCCAGCGCAGGTCGGCGTTGTCGGCGGTCAGTTCGGCGACCGGCTCCCCGGCGGCGTTGTAGCCGTAGACGCGGAACCTGACGGCCTGGCGCAGCAGGGCGCCGGTGGCGTCCTTGTAGCCGTTGGCGGGCGGAGCCGGCTCGTCGACCTCGGGGGCGAGGACGTAGTCCGCCGTCGTGCTGTCGCCGACCCGGGCCACGCCGATGGCCGGGTGCACGGCGGCCCGGACGATCCGGCGGTCGCGGCCCGCCTTCGGGGTGATCCGCGGGCGGGCGGGGCCGGGTTCGGCCGTCGGGATGCCGTTGACGTCGCGGCGCTGTTCGGCCGATGCCAGGTACACCGTCCTGCGCACCTCGGAGATGCTGCCGATCGGGCGGTGCTCCGCGAGGCTGTGCCACGGGTTGAGGGAGAGGTTCTCGCCGTACTCGGCCTGGCCCCGGGCCGTGACGTCCTGCTGCTGGAGGGTCAGCCGGGCCGCCTTCACGGGGGTGCTCGCGGACTCCTCCCACCGCACGGTGGCCATGTCCAGCGGCATCGCCTCGTCGTCGGTGCGGAACTGGAGCATCAGGTCGAAGGCGGCCGGCCCGGCGGCGAGCCGGTGGACCAGGTCGGCACCGAGGTAGCCGGGGTCCTCGTCGGGCGGGGTCGACGCCGGGTCGCCGGGCGCGCAACCGGCGGGCACCAGCTTGTACTTGACGAAGCGGTCCGCTCCGAAGGCGTAGGGCAGGACGCCCCAGTAGGTGGCGGTCAGCACGCTGTGCTCGACCTTGGCCATCTCGCCGAGGATCCGCCGGGTGACCGGATGGGCCTCCAGGTACCGGTCGTAACTCCCGTCGACGACACCGGCCTTGGTGAACTCGCACATGTCCTCGGCGGTGTCGACGAAGAACACGTCGTGGTTCTGCACCAGCAGGTCCTGGGTGCCCGCCTCGGTGTAGCCCTCCAGCAGCTTCGGGCCGGGTACGCCGAACAGCTTGATGCCGGCGCCGAGGGTGGTCCGCAGGTCGGGCAGGCCCGGCACGGTGTCGCTGGAGAACCGCACCCACGCGGTCAGGCCGCCCGGCCGGGTGCGGGCGGCCTCCAGGAAGCCGACGCGCAGGTCGGCCGGCAGGTCGTCGGCGACCGTGAGCGTGCCCCGGGCGACGCCGTGCGGCTTGAGGAACACCGGCCGCTTGACCGGGTCCTGGCCGTTGGCCAGCCGCCCGCCCTGGGTGATGTCCACGAACATCTGCTTGAGCGCGCCGGCCGCGTCCTCGGCGCAGCCGGGCAGGGACGGCGCCCCCGCGCTGTCGTCGAGGGGTTCCGGGGTCCCGAACATGCTGTGCTCCCGTCGGTGCGGTCGAGGGCCGGGGCCGGCGGAGCGTCGCGGTCGGCGCCGCTCGGTGGCTTCCGGGCCTCGGACCAGCGTGCGCGAACGTTCGAGGGGCGGCGCGCCGAGGTACGTCCGAACCGCCCAGGTGGCGGTCCGGACGCGGTGCGGCTCACTCCAATCGGCCAGCAGTGGTCGCCCCGGCCGGGCCGCGGTGACAACGTCGGGACGGGCCGCGCCCTACGAGTGATGGCTCCAGCGGGCCCAGGAGGGGTCGGCGCCCTGGTCGTCCTGCGGCGCGTGCGGCTGGGGGTGGGTGTCCTGGTGCGGCGGCGCGGGGCGCTGGGACCAGGGCGGCGACTGCGGCGAGTGCGGTGCGTCCGCGCGGTGCCGGTCGGCGGGCCGGGTGGCCGCGCGTCCGGGGCGCAGCGGCCACCACAGGCTGCGGCCGAGGATCGCGGCCAGGGCGGGCACCAGCACGATGGACAGCAGGAACGCGGAGAGCAGGATGCCGAGCGCGGTGGCGAAGCCGATCTGCTGGGTGGAGGGCTGCGGGTTCACCGCGAGGCTGGCGAAGGAGCCGGCCAGGACGAGGCCCGCCGTCGCGATGGCCGGGGCGGTGTGCCGCAGGGCGCGCGCGACCGCCGCCCGGGGCGGCCCGGGGTGCTGCATCTCCTCCCGGATCCGGTCGCTGATCAGGATGTTGTAGTCGGTGCCGAGCGCGACCACGAACAGGAACAGGACCAGGGGCAGCATGAAGTTGACGCCCGGCTTGTCCATCGCGTGCTGGTACAGCAGGGCGACCGCGCCGAGGGTGGCCGCGAAGCCGAGGCAGACGGAGAGCATCAGGACCACCGGTGCGAGCAGGCTGCGCAGCAGCAGGAGGAGGATCACCCCGATCAGTACCGCCGCGACCGGGAAGACCAGCCGAAGGTCGCGGTCGACGGCGGTGGAGACGTCGGCGAAGACGGCCGGGGTGCCGGTGACGTGCGCGGACAGGTCGGCGGGTGTGCTCTGGGCGACGGCTGCGCGGACCGGGCCGGAGACCAGGTCACGGGCCCGCTGGGACTGCGGGTCCTCGGTGAGGAACAGGTCGATCCGCGCGGCCTGCCGGCTCTCGCTCAGGACGGGCTCGGCCACCTGGCCGACGCCGGGGACCCGGGTGAGGCGCTGGGTCAGGCCGTCGAGTGCGCCGGGGGCGAGCGGGCCGGCGTTCTTGGTCTCCACGTAGACGCTGGTCGGGTCCGCCACGCCGGCGGGCAGGGCGCGGGAGATTTCGAGGGCGGTGGTCTGGGCCGCGGTGCGGGGGCCGCCGCCGCCGAGGCCGTAGTCCATCCTGATCCCGGCCAGCCCGCCGGCCAGGGCGCCCAGGAGGGCGAGCGAGGCGAGGACCATGGTCAGCGGCCGGCGGGCCACCAGGGCGCCGAACCGGGCCGCGGCACCGTCGCGGGGTTCGGCCTTGAGGGCGCGGGACGGCCAGAACAGCTTGCGTCCGCAGGCCGCGAGCACGGCGGGCATCAGGGTGAGGCTGGCCAGCAGCATGACCAGGACCGAGACCGCGACGGCCGGGCCGAGCACCCGGAACTCGCCGAAGCTGGCGATCCCCAGGGTGGCGAAGGCGGCGACGATGGTCAGCGCGGCCGAGGTGACCGCGGTGCCGACCTTCTGGCTCACCTCGGCGGCGATGGGGCGGTGGTGGCGATCGGGTCGGGCCCGCAGCTGCTCGCGGAAGCGGAACATCAGGAACAGGAAGTAGTCGACGCCGATGCCCAGGAGCACCACGGTGATGAGGCTCGGTACGGAGGAGTCGAGCTTGATGCCGGTGAGCAGCGCGATGCCCACGACCGCGCCGGCGGCCACGCCGCTGATGAGGGCCATCGAGATCAGCGGCAGCAGGGCGGCCAGGACGCTGCGGAACACGAGGACGTGGAGCAGCACGATCAGGGCGACGGAGCAGGCGCCGGCGATGGTCGCCAGGGTCTTCCCGTCGTCGGCGGAGTCGACCTGCTCGGCGAGCGGGCCGGTGAAGCCGGTTCGCAGGCCCTGGGCGGCGAACTCCGCCCGGGCGTTGTCCCGGAACGCCCGGAAGGTGTTCTCCAGGCCCGGGTCGGCGGCGTTTCCGGTGAGGTTGGCGGAGAGCAGCTCGAAGGTTCCGTCAGGTGCCGTCATGGCCGGACCGACCTGGGGGACCTGCGAGTAGTCCCGTTGCAGGGGCGCCGCGTCCTTGGGCTTGGGCATGGTGACCTTCAGGCGGCTCAGCCGCTTCGCCCCGGCGTCGATCCGCTCCCGGTCCGTGGGGGTCAGCGCCCGGCCGTCGGTCCGCGCGACCAGGACGGTCACCGGGTTGGCGTCGGGCTTCGTCCCGAAGCGGTTGTGGGCGATCTCCATGGCGGCGGCCGAGTCGTAGCTCTTCGGCAGGAAGTCCGCCGTCTGGGTCTGGGTCACCCGGTAGATCAAGGTCTGACTCAGGACGGTCAGGAGTATTCCCAGGACCGCCCATACGGCGATCACCTTCCACGGATTTCTGGTGGAGAATCCGGTCAGGGCGCGGATCACGATGTCCTCCGGCTGTGGTGCTGCAGCCGGGGGGTTCCGGCACGTCTTCAGACCATCACGGCGTACCGGGCCTTCTCGTCCGAGCGGGGGAGGAGAACGCCGTCGGGATCTGGGCCCGGTACACGGCCCCGACCAGGACCAGGGGCCTGGTCGGGGATCGGTCCGGGGTGCCGGCCCGGGGCCGGGAGCCGCTGCGAGAATGGACCGCGGAGGCGTCGCCCCGGGGGCCGCCGGCCGTTGCGGGAACGGCACCCGCCGCACGGACGACGGCCGCGGTGGACCGGCGGAGGCCGGTGCCGACCGGCCACGGAAAGGACCAGCACCAGCATGTCGACGCACCACCCGCCCCTGCCGGCGTCACCGATACCCGACGGCCTGCCCTGGACGGCCAGTGACGCGCTGGTGGCGGTCGGGGCGGCCGTCCTGGACCTCCTCGGCTACTCGCTCGGCGGTCTGGACGGAAGCCAGCCGATCGCCCTGACCGCGCTAGTCCTGCTCGTCCTGGGGGCCATGCCGCTGCTCACCAGGCGCCGCTACCCGCTGGCGTCACTGGCGGGTGTGCTGGTCCTCGGCCTGGCACTGAACCTGAGCGGGCCGGTGCCGCCGCACTTCAACTCCTCGCTGTGCGTCGCGCTGTTCGCCGTGGCCCGCTCCCGCGGCATCGCGGTGGCGGCGCCCGCCGCCCTGGTAGCGGCCGTCGTGCCACTCCTGGGTCAGGGGCATCCGCTGCCCCCTCCGGCGGGGGAGCTGGCGGTCACCGTGCTCGATGCGGCGCTGGTCATCGCCGCGGCCGAGGTGCTGAAGCGTTGGCAGCACGAGGTGGAGGTCAGGCGCAGGCTGCTGGCCGACCGCGCGGTGGCGCAGGAACGGCGCCGCATCGCACGGGAGTTGCACGACATCGTGGCCCACCACATCACCACCATGCAGCTGATGGCCGGCGGTGCCAGAGCGAACCTCGGGGGTGACACCGAGGTGGTGCGCGACGCCCTGGTCACGCTGGAGGGCTCCGGGCGGATGGCGCTGCGCGAGATGCGCCAGCTCCTCGACGTGCTCCGGGCCGGCGACGCGCGGGAGGAGGCGGACGGGACGCCGTCCGCGCCGCAGCCCGGCGTCGGGCACCTCGGAGGGCTCGTCGAGGAGTCCCGCAGGGCCGGTCTGCCCACGGAGTTCGCCGTCCTGGGGGAGGAGCGTCCACTGCCGCCGAGCACCGGCCTGGCGGTGTTCCGGATCGTCCAGGAGTCCCTCACCAACACCCGCAAGCACGCCGGCCGGGCCCAGGCGCGGGTCGAGCTGACCTACCACCCCGACCGGGTCACCGTCGAGGTGACCGACAACGGCGCCGCCGCGCCGGCCGACACCCTGATGGGATCCCTGACGGGGGCGGGCGGTGCGGCCGGAGCGAGGGCCGGCCGCACCGGGTACGGTCTGATCGGCATGCGCGAACGCGTCGCGCTGCAGGGCGGCAGCATGGTGGCCGGTGGTGTCGACGGGGGTGGCTTCCGGGTGATGGCCAGCCTGCCGGCGGCGCCGGCCGACGGAGAGGAGCGGCTCGGATGACGGGGACCCCGGAGCGGATCAGGGTACTGATCGCGGACGACCAGCCGCTGGTGCGGCGCGGCCTGGCCCTGATCCTGGCGCCGGACCCGGCGTTCGAGGTGGTGGCCGAGGCGGTCGACGGGCAGCAGGCGGTCGACCTCGCGCACCGGCACCGGCCGCACGTCGTGGTGATGGACATCCGGATGCCGGTCCTCGACGGGGTCCAGGCGACCGAGCGGATCGCGCGGGAGCTGCCCGCGTGCCGGGTCCTGGCGCTGAGCACCTTCGACATGGACGAGTACGTGGTGGCCGCCCTGCGCGCCGGCGCCTCGGGGTTCCTGCCCAAGGACGTCTCCCCGGAGGAGCTCTCGGCGGCCGTGCGCACCGTGCACACCGGGGAGGCGGCGGTGGCGCCGCGCCTGCTCACCCGGTTGATCTCCACCTACGTCACCGCACCCCGCCTGCCGCAGGCGCCGTCGCCGGTGCCGGTGTCCGACCTGGGTGAACTCACGCCCCGTGAGATCGAGGTGTGGCACCTGCTGGCCACCGGCCTCGACAACGCCGAGATCGCGTCGGCGATGGGCATCAGCGTCTCCACGGTCAAGAACTACATCACCAGCATCTTCGCCAAGCTGAGTGTCCGCGACCGTGCCCAGGCGGTGATCGCGGCGTACGAGTCGGGTCTGGTGGAGGCCCGGTGCGCGAACCCGGCGGGCTGAGGCCCCGGCGGCCACGGAGCTGTGGCGTTCCGTGACCGCCGGGGCCGGCGCGTGTCCTGCCGTCGTGCCGGACACCGGCCGTCCGCCCGGTGTCCGGCACCCTGGACACGCCGAGGGGCGGGTCAGCGGCAGAGGGCCGCGTCCAGGGCGTCCGCCATGTGCCGCGCGCCGGCCTCGCCCGGGACGGCGGTGACCGTGATGGCCGCGGCGCGGCCGTCGTCGGTGATCCCGTTGCGGGAGCGGTATCCCGCGGTGGTCCCGCCGTGGCCCCAGAGGAGTCCGCCGCAGGAGAGCGGCTTGCTCTGCAGGCCCAGCCCGTAGCGGACCCCCGGGCCCAGGAGCTCGGCGGGGACGGTGGTGCGCATCTCGGCGAGCTGCGCCGCGGGCAGGAGCCGGCCGCCGAGGAGCGCGGCGTAGAACGCGTTGAGGTCGGTGTTGGTGGAGACGAGCGCTCCCGCCGCCCAGGCCGCCGAGGAGTCCATCTCGGTGTAGTCGATCGGAGCCGCGTCCGGCGAGCCGCGGTAGTAGCCGTGCGGGTGGGCCTCGTGGACGCTCATGTCCCCGGTGGTGGGGAAGTAGGTGTGGCGCAGGCCGACGCGGTCGATGACGCGCTTGGTGATCTCCTCGCCGACCGGCCGTCCGGTGACCTTCTGGACGAGGAGTCCGGCGACGACGTAGTTGGTGTTGCTGTACTCCCAGCTGGTGCCCGCGGGGAAGCGGGCCTTCTGGGCGAGGGCGCTGTCGAGCAGGTCGCGGGGCTCGAAGTAGCGGTACTGGATCGTGGTGAAGTCCGGGAGCGCGGGTGTCTCCATGTAGTCGGGCAGGCCGCTGGTGTGCTGGAGCAGTTGACGGACGGTGATGGTGTGCCCGTCGATGCCGTCGCCGCGCAGCAGGCCCGGCAGGTAGGTCTCGACGGGGGAGTCCAGGCCGACCTTTCCTTCGGCGACGAGCTGGAGGACGACGACGGCGGTGAAGGCCTTGGTGTTGCTGCCGATCCGTACCTGCCCGTCCACGGGGACCTTGGCTCCGGTGGCGAGGTCGCCGACGCCGGCGGTGTAGGTGCGGGTGCGGCCGTCGCGGCCCTTGACGGAGGCCAGCGCGGCGGGCAGGCCGTCGCCCTTGACCAGCGCGTTCAGGCTCGACTGGACGCTGTCCGGCCTGCTGTCCGCGGACGCCGTGGTCGGTGCCAGCGCCCCGGCCGCCACGACGCTGGCGGCCACGGCGGCCACGGCCACCGCCAACCCGCGCCGGCCGCGGCGGAGCCGGCCGGTCCGGTCGTGCTGTACGTGCTCGTGCATGGAGGAACTCCCTTGCTGGAGGGTGGAATCGGTACGGCCGGCGGGTTCCGCGCGCAGAACCCGCCGGCCGTACCGGTGCGGATGCTCGGGCCGGATCGGGCCGGATCGGGCCGGCTCAGGCTGGAGCGGGGAGGGTCAGCGGCACAGGGCGGAGTCCACCGCGGCCCACACGTGCTGCTTGACCGGGTCGCTCGGGATCGCGGTCACCGTGATGCTGACGGCGCGGCCGTCGTCGGTGGCGCCCCCGGAGGTGTCGTAGCCCGGAATGGTCCCGCCGTGGCCCCAGTACACGCCGCCGCACGACAGCGGCCGGCTCATCAGGCCCAGCCCGTAGCGGACGCCCGGAGCCACCTCGTCGGCGGGGACGGTGGTGCGCATCTCGGCGAGCTGCGCCGCGGGCAGGAGCCGGCCGCCGAGGAGCGCGGCGTAGAACGCGTTGAGATCGGTTTCGGTGGAGACGACGGCGCCCGCCGCCCAGCCCCAGGACGGGTCCAGTTCGGTGTACTCGCGGACCGAGCCGTCGGCGCCCTGGTGGTAACCCTTGGGGTGGGCCTCGCGGATGCTCATGTCCCCGGGGGTGGGGAAGTAGGTGTGGCGCAGGCCGACGCGGTCGACGATGCGCCGGTTGATCTCCTCTCCGAGCGGCCGTCCGGTGACCTTCTGGATGATCAGGCCCGCCATCAGGTAGTTGGTGTTGCAGTACTCCCAGCGCGTGCCCGGGGCGAAGTGAGCCTTCTGGACGAGGGCCGCGTCGAGCAGCTCCCGCGGTTCGAAGTACCGCTTCGGGCCGGCGAGGATCGAGCCCTTGTCCACGTACTCGGGCAGGCCGCTGGTGTGCTGGAGCAGCTGACGGACGGTGATGTTCCGCCCGTCGATGCCGTCGCCGCGCAGCAGGCCCGGCAGGTAGGTCTCGACGGGGGAGTCCAGGCCGACCTTTCCTTCGGCGACGAGCTGGAGGACGACGACGGCGGTGAAGGGCTTGGTGTTGCTGCCGATCCGTACCTGCCCGTCCACGGGGACCTTGGCTCCGGTGGCGAGGTCGCCGACGCCGGCGGTGTAGGTTCGGGTGCGGCCGTCGCGGCCCTTGGCGGAGGCCAGCGCGGCGGGCATCCCGTCGTCCTTGACCAGTGCGTTCAGGCTCGACTGGACGCTGTCCGGCCTGCCGCCCGCGAACGCCGCGGTCGGTGCCAGCGCCCCGGCCGTCATGACCCCGGCGGCCACCGCGGTCACGACCGCCACCGCCCGGTGTCGGTTGCCCCGGCGGGAGCGCGGGAAGCGGCTGTGCGGTGTGTGCTCGTACACGAATGGACCCCTCCGATGAATGGCCCGGGTGATTCCCGGCCTTGATCAAGAGGACCATTCGGGGGCGGGGGAGTTCGTCCGCACCCGGGACGAGACCGCGCCCGGGAGCGGGCTCCGGGAGCCGCCCCCGGCCAGGACCGTGCTCCCGGCGCGCACCCGGGTCAGGTCTTGGGGACGAGGGTGTTCTCGCCGGTGCGGCCCGCGGCGAAGTCGTCGACGTTGCGCAGGGTGGCGGCGATGATCTGGCCGACCGCGGTCGCGGTGAAGTAGGCCTGGTGGCTGGTGACGAGGACCTGCGGGAAGGTCATCAGGCGGGCGAGCACGTCGTCGGTGATGCCCTGGAGGGAGCGGTCGGTGAAGAAGACGCCGGTCTCCTCCTCGTAGACGTCGAGGCCGACGCCGGAGAGGCGGCCGGCGCGCAGGGTCTCGACCAGGGCGGCGCTGTCGACGAGGCCGCCGCGGCTGGAGTTGACCAGGATGGCGTCGTCCTTCATCCGGGCCAGGGCCGCCGCGTCGATCAGGTGGCGGGTGGCGGGGAGGAGCGGCACGTGCAGGCTGACCAGGTCGGCGCGGGCCAGGAGCTCGGGCAACTCGGTGTAGGTCATGCCGAGTTGGCGGCAGACTGGGTTCTCCGCGATGTCCCAGCCGAGCAGTTCGGTGCCGAAGCCGGCCGCGATCCGGGCGAAGCACTCGCCGATCTTGCCGGTGCCGACCACGCCGACCGTCATCCCGTGCACGTCCCGGCCGAGCAGACCGTCGAGCCGGAAGTCGAACTCCCGGGTGCGCCCGGCGGCCCGGACGATCCGCCGGTTGACGGCGAGCGCCAGCGTCCACGCGTGCTCGGCGACGGCGTACGGGCTGTAGTGGGAGACCCGGGCGACGGTGAGGCCGAGGCCGGCGGCGGCGTCGAGGTCGATGTTGTTGAAGCCGGTCGAGCGCTGGGCGATCAGCCGGGTGCCCCCGGCGGCGAGCGCGGTGAGCGTCTGCGCGTCCAGGACGGCGTTGACGCTGCTGCTGACGGCCGGGTAGCCGGCGGCCAGCGGGGCGGTGTCCCGGTTGAGGAACACGTCCAGGCAGCGCAGCCCGTGCCGGCCCGCGAAGGCCCGTTCCAGCAGCGGCCGTTCGTCGGCCTGCACCCCGTACGCCAGGATCTCCATGCGCCCACGCTAACGGGCGGGCGGCGATGGCGCCCCCGGACCGGGAAAGTGGGTCCGGGGGCGCCGGAGGGGGCGGTCAGATGACCGTCTCGGCCTCCTGGTAGCGCTCCTGCGGGACGGTCTTCAGCTCGGCGACGGCCTCGGCCAGCGGCACCAGGTTGATGTTGGTGCCCTGCAGCGCGGTGATGTGCCCGAAGGCGCCCTTGTGGACGGCCTCGACGGCGTGCCAGCCGAAGCGGGTGGCGAGCACCCGGTCGTAGGCGGTCGGGGTGCCGCCGCGCTGGGTGTGGCCGAGGATCACCGGGCGGGCCTCCTTGCCGAGGCGGTGCTCCAGCTCGCGGGAGAGCTGGGTGGCGATGCCGGTGAACCGCTCGTGGCCGTAGATGTCCTTGGTGCCCTCCTCCCAGTGCATGGTGCCGGGCTCGGGCTTGGCGCCCTCGGCGCAGACCACGATCGCGAACTTCTTCTGCCGGTCGAAGCGCTCGCGCACGACCTCGGTCAGCTTGTCGATGTGGAAGGGGCGCTCCGGGACGACGATGGCGTGCGCGCCGGCCGCCATGCCGGCGTTGAGCGCGATCCAGCCGGTGTGCCGGCCCATGACCTCGACGACCATGACCCGCTGGTGGGACTCGGCGGTGGTCTTAAGCCGGTCCAGCGCCTCGGTGGCGACGGACACGGCGGTGTCGAAGCCGAAGGTCACGTCGGTGGCGGCGATGTCGTTGTCGATGGTCTTCGGGACGCCGACGACCGGGAGCCCGGCGTCGCTCATCAGCTTGGCGGCCTTGAGGGTGCCCTCGCCGCCGATCGGGATGACGGCGTCGATGCCGAGGTCGGCGCAGTACTTCTTGGCCCGCTCGACACCGTCCCGCAGGTGGCTGGGCTGCACCCGGGAGGAACCGAGGATGGTGCCGCCCTGGGCCAGGATGCCGCTCACCGAGTCGAGGGTCAGCGGGCGGTGGACGCCCTCCAGGAGACCTCGCCAGCCGTCCTGGAATCCGATGATCTCGTCGCCGTGGTCGACCACCCCCCGGTGCACCACGGAACGGATCACCGCGTTCAGTCCGGGGCAGTCACCGCCGCTGGTCAGCACTCCGATACGCATTAGCTTTGCAACTCCCGAGCAACCGAGGAACGGCCGGACTCCAGGCTGTGACGACGAGCCGCCACCGTGGCGGGGCGCTCCCGCGCCGCAGGGCGGGGGAGGTGGCCGCGAGGTGAAGCACCGGCCGATCCGGACGGGACGCCCGGGAACGGCCGCGAGGTCGAGCATACGGCCCCTGGTCCGGCCGGGCAGGAGCCGACGCGGGAGCGGCGCCGTCGGCGCCCCCGCGCGGAAGTGCAGCCTGCTGCCGAGGAGGGTGTGCAGTAGGCAGCCCCATTGTCGTACGTCCGGGGCCGCCCGCGGGCCGGTTGCCCGCAATGCGGGCAACCGGCCGGGGCGTGGCGGGGTACTACGCGGGGCGCGTCGTGGCCGCGATGCGCTCGGCGCGCAGCGCGTCGTACCAGGTGGTGTCGGCCGGCGGCAGGGCGTTGACGTCGAGCGCAAGCCTGATCAGCAGGTCGGCCACGGCGGGGTTGCGGGCCAGCACCGGGCCGTGCAGGTAGGTGCCGAAGACGGTGTCCCGCCAGGCGCCCTCGGTGCCGTCGCCGGTGCCGTTGCCCCGGCCGACGCTGACCGTGGCGAACGGGCGGACGCCCTGGCCGAGCTGGGTGACGCCCTGGTGGTTCTCGAAGCCGGTCAGCTGCGGCAGGCCGAGCTGCGGGTCGACGTCGGCCAGCACGTCGCCGACGCAGCGGGCGCCCTCGCCGCGCGTGGTCCAGACGTCGAGCAGGCCCAGGCCGGGCTCGCGCTCGCCGAGGTCGTTGATGAACTCGTGGCCCATGATCTGGAAGCCGGCGCAGACGCCGAAGATGATCGCGCCGTTCTCGGCGGCCCGGACGAGGCCGCTGTCGGCGCGCAGCCGCTCGGCGGCCAGCCGCTGCGGGCGGTCCTCGCCGCCGCCGATCAGGTAGATGTCCCCGCTGGTGGGGATCGCCTGGTCGGAGCGGACGTCGATCCGGGTCACGTTGAGGTGGCGCTGGCGGGCCCGGCGCTCCACGACCAGGGCGTTGCCGCGGTCGCCGTAGGTGCTGAGCAGGTCGGGGTAGACCCAGACCACGCGCAGGCTGCTCTCACTCATCCTCGAAGGCCTTCCGTCACGTAAAGAGGGGGGTGCGGGCCCGGCATCAGCCGGCCACGACCTTCCGCAGCTGCTGGAAGGCGGTGTAGTTGGCGATGGCCTCGATCCGGCCGGGCGGGGCCATCCGGACGGCCTGCTCCAGCGAGTCCACGACGTGGAACTGCAGCCCGGCGACCTCCAGGCGGACGGCGAGGTCGAGCTTGCGCTGGCCCATCACGAACACCGGGTGCCCGGCGAGGCGCTCGTAGTCGACGTCCCACAGCCAGGAGGTGTCGGTGCCGTCGGCGTCGAGCGCGTTGACGGAGAGGATGACCGGGGCCGGCGGGCCGTCGATCAGCGAGAAGGTCTCCAGCCAGCCGGCCGGGTTCTTGGCCAGCAGCAGCCGGATGTCGCGGCCCTGGTACTGGACGACGTCGTAGCGGCCGGCCACGGCGGCCACCGACTGCATCCGCTCCAGCGCGACCTGCGGGGCGACGCCGAAGACGGCGGCGACGGCGGCCGAGGTGGTGGCGTTGGCCAGGTTGGCCCGGCCGGGCAGCTGCAGCTGGATCGGCCAGGCGCCGCGCTGCGGGTCGATCACGTGGGTGCCCTGGAGCGCCCAGTGCGGGTTGGGGCGCCGGAAGCCGCAGTCCTGGCAGAACCAGTCGTCGCCGGGGCGCTGCATCACGCCGCCGCAGGCGGGGCAGGACCAGGCGTCCTCCTTCCAGGCCTGTCCGGCGGCCACCCAGACCACCTTCTTGCAGGAGGAGGCGGCCCAGGTCACCAGCGGGTCGTCGGCGTTGGCGATGACCACGGCCTCGGTGTCCTGCAGGCCCTCGCGCCACTTCTCGGCCATCATCCGGGTCTCGGCGGCGCGGTCGAGCTGGTCGCGGGAGAGGTTGAGCAGGGCGATCGCCTTGGGGCGGGTGTCGCGGGCGACCATCGCCAGGTACTTCTCGTCGACCTCGATGACGCCGAAGCGGGCGTCGGTGCCGCCCGCGAGGGCGGAGGTGATGCCGGCCGGCATGTTGGCGCCGAGGGCGTTGGAGACCACCGGGCCGGCGGCGCGCAGCGCCTCGGCGATCAGGCGGGTGGTGGTGGTCTTGCCGTTGGTCGCGCTGACCAGGACGACGTCCAGGTGGTCGGCGAGGGTGGCGAGCAGGTCGGGGTCGAGCTTGAGGGCGACCTTGCCGCCGATCACCGAGCCGCTTCCGCGCCCGGCCTTGCGGGACACCGCGGCGGCGACCCGCCCGGCCGTGACCGCGATCTTCGCGCGGGCCGGCAGCGAGGCGTCGCGTGCGCCTGTGGGCTCCGATTCGGTGCCTGCCATGCTCAGTGGTTCCTCCTTGCTGCGGCACCGCCCGGGGCCGGACTACAGGCCGGAGGGCGGCGGGGACGGGATCAGCCTACCGACTCCGCCGCCCGGCTCGACGAACCGGACCCCACGCTGCCTGCTGCGACGAGGCCGGCGGGGCTGCTGACGGGCCGTCGAGGAGGGCGGTGTACGGACGGGCCGGTCGTGGAGGAGGACGCCGCGGGGCAGTGCGGGGTTCCCGGTCGCGCGGGGCGGTCGGGCCCGCCGGGCCGGTGGGGCGGCGCCGGAGTGACGATCCGACCGGCGTCGGAGTGATGATCGGATCCGCGCCGCAGTGACGATCCGATCAGCGGCCCGCCCGGCCGGCGGGCGCGGCCGGCTCCGGCTCCGCCGCCAGCGTGGCGGTGATCACCAGGGTGCCGCCCTCGGCGCTGATGTCCAGCGGGGCGGCCAGCCGGCGCATCGCGGCGATCAGCCCGGTGTTGCCCGCGTGGGTGACCGCGTACACCGTGCCGATCCCGGCGGCCAGGGCCGTCGCGGCCATCCGGCGCAGCAGCAGCGTGCCCAGCCCGTGCCGCTGCCAGGCGTCCTCGACCAGGACGGCCAGCTCGGCCTCGCCGTCGTCCCACATCAGGTGCCCGAGCGCGACGATCCGCCCGTCCGGGGCCGTCACGGCGAGGCTGTGGCCGTGCCGGCCGTCCAGCAGGTGGTCCAGGTGGCGGCCGGCGTCGCGGACCGGGCCGTGGTAGCGCAGCCGCAGCGAGGCGGGGGAGCAGCGGTCGTGCATCGCCAGTGCGGCCGCCCGGTCGCCGGGACCGGCCGGGCGGACCAGGAGCTCGGTCCCATCCGGCAGGGACAACCGGGACGGGCCCTCCGGCAGCGGCGGAAGCTGCGGCAGCGGGGGCATGGCCGGGGGCGTCGGCGCCGGGTGCCGGTCGACCGGCGGGTGCGGGCGGGCGAGGCGGAACGGGCCGCCGGTGAGCGCGGGCAGCCGGGCGGCCTGGCCCTCGGGCGACGCACACCTGCGGTCGGACCTGCGGAAGGACCGGTTCCAGAGCCGTTCGAGGCGAGTGCGTGATGCCGTCATGCCGCTGACGCTACCGAGACCGCGCTTCCGTCCGGTTACGTGATCGTGAACGCACGAATGCCCGGGACTCGCGGTGACGTGGCCGGGAACGCCCCGGCGCCCGGGAGGTGCGACCCGCAGGAGTGGAATCGCGCCAATCCGCGGGACAAATCGGCCAGAGGTCCAGACCTATAACCCTTGCGGCCGGGACATCGGGCGCACGACGGTGGAGCCTGCACCAGCAATACCGCCAGGTGTCAACTTACCGTCCAGTAAAGGTTTTCCCATGCTTGTGACCCCGTTCGCCCCCCGCACCGACACCCCTGCCGTCCCACACGCCCGCCGGGCACCGGCCGGCAGCGCGCTGACCGACCTGCTGGACCGTCAGGTCCGCGTCCGGCCCGCCTCCCCGGCCGTGGTCGGCGAGGGGCGCGAGCTGTCCTTCCTGGAACTGGCCGAGCAGGCCCGCCGGCTCGCCGCGCGGCTGCGCGAGCTGGGCGCCGGCCCGGACGGCTGCGTCGGCCTGTTCGCCGAACCGTCCACGGACCTGGTCGCCGGGGCCTGGGGCATCCTGTACGCCGGGTCCGGCTACCTGCCGCTGGCGCCCGAGTACCCCGAGGACCGGCTGCGCTTCATGCTGGAGGACAGCGGCACCCGGGTCGTCCTCACCCAGGAGCACCTGCGGGGTCGGCTGACCGCGCTGGCCCCGCGCGGCACCGCCGTCCTCACCGTCGAGGAGGCGCGGAACGGGCACGCCCGGGTCGAGGGCGAGGGCCCGCAGCCGGAGGAACTGGCCTACGTCATCTACACCTCGGGCAGCACCGGCCGCCCCAAGGGCGTCATGATCGAGCACCGCTCGGTGGTCTCCCAGCTGCGCTGGCTGCTCGGTGCCGGGCACCTCGACACCGAGGTGACCGTGCTGCAGAAGACCCCGATGAGCTTCGACGCCGCCCAGTGGGAGATCCTGGCCCCGGCGGTCGGCGCGCGCGTGGTGGCCGGCGCGCCGGGCCTGCACCGGGACCCGGAGGCGCTGGTGGCGGCCGTGCGCCGGCACGGCGTGACCACGCTGCAGTGCGTGCCGACGTTGCTGCGGGCCCTGCTGGAGACCGAGGGCTTCACCGAGTGCACCAGCCTGACCAGGGTGTTCGCCGGCGGCGAGGCGCTGTCCCGGCGGCTCGCCCACGACCTGGGCCGGGCGCTGCCCGGCGCCGCGCTGGTCAACCTGTACGGCCCGACCGAGTGCACCATCAACGCCACCGCGCAGCTCGTCGACCAGACCGACCCCGGCGACGGCAGCGGCTCGGTGCCGATCGGGCGCCCGGTGGACAACACCCAGGTCTACATCCTGGACGAGAAGCTGGCTCCGGTCGGCCTCGGCGGCGTCGGCGAGCTCTTCATCGGCGGCGTCCAGCTGGCCCGCGGCTACCTCAACCGGCCGGAGCTGACCGCGCAGCGCTTCGTCTCCTCCCCGTTCGCCCCCGCCGAGCGGCTGTACAGCACCGGCGACCTCGCGCAGTGGAACCCGGACGGCACCATCCAGTTCGCCGGCCGGGTCGACAACCAGGTCAAGCTGCGCGGCCACCGGGTCGAGCTGGACGAGATCGCCCGCGCGATCGAGGAGCACACCTGGGTGCGCCGCTCCGCCGCCGTCGTCACCGCCGACGAGCGCACCGGGCACCAGAACCTGGTCGCCTGCGTCGAGCTCAACCCGCGCGAGGCCGCCCTGATGGACCAGGGCGTGCACGGCGGACACCACCAGTCCAAGGCCAGCCGGCTGCAGGTCCGCGCCCAGCTCTCCGACCCGGGCCTGCGCGACGCCGCGCGGCTCGCCGGGCGCGAGCGGGTCGAGCTGCCCGGCCGCCGGGAGACCGAGGGCCAGCGCCGCGAGGTCTTCGCCCGCAAGACCTACCGCTTCTACGAGGGTGGCCCGGTCACCCGGGACGACCTGCTCGCGCTGCTCGCCCCCCGCCCGGCCGGCACCTTCGGCCGTGACCTCGCGCTGCTGAGCCTGCCCGAACTCGGCCGCATCCTGCGGTGGTTCGGCCAGTTCCACAGCTCCGAGCGGCTGCTGCCCAAGTACGCCTACGCCTCGCCCGGGGCGCTGTACGCGACCCAGCTGTACCTGGAGACCGGCGGCCTGGACGGGCTCGCGGCCGGCGTGTACTACTACCACCCGGTCGAGCACACCCTGATCCGGACCGCGGACGCGCCGACCCGCCCGGAGCCCTACCTGACCCTGCACTTCGCCGGGAAGAACGCCGCCATCGAGCCGGTGTACAAGAACAACATCCGCGAGGTGCTGGAGTTCGAGACCGGCCACATGCTGGGCGTCTTCGAGGAGGTGCTGCCCGAGTACGGGCTGGCCGTGCGGCCGCTCGGCCTCGACCCGGCCGCCCGGGCGCGCCTGGACGTCGCCGAGGAGGACCACTACCTGGGTGCCTTCGAGGTCGGCCGCGGCGGCGGCGAGCGCCGCGGCATACCCGTCGAGCTGTACCTGCAGGCCCACGAGGGCCGGATCGACGGCCTGCCGGCCGGCTTCTACCGGTACGCGGACGGCGAGTTGACGCACCTCGCGGACGAGCTGGTCGAGGCCCGGCACGTGATCGCGATCAACCAGTCGGTGTACGCCCGGGCCTCCTTCGGCGTCACCGCGGTCGGCCGGGCCGGCGCGGGCGAGGAGTGGCTGGAGTACATCGCGCTCGGCACCCAGGCGCACCGCCTCCAGCGCAACGGCCTCGGCCTGGGCTTCATGTCCTCCGGCTACAGCTCCAAGAGCGGCCACCCGCTGCCCGCCGCGCGCCGCGTCGACGGGATCCTGGAGGCGGCCGGCCTGGCCGCCGGCCCGTCGTACTTCTTCCTCGGCGGGAAGGTCAGCGAGGAGCAGATCCGCGGCGAGGACATGCGCGAGGACGCCGTCCACATGAAGGGCCCGGCCGAGATCATCAAGGACGAACTCGCCACCCTGCTGCCGGACTACATGCTGCCCAACCGGGTGCTGGTGCTCGACGCGCTGCCGCTGACCGCCAACGGCAAGGTCGACCTCAAGACGCTCGCCGCCTCCGACGCGGTGCGCACCGCCGACGTCCGCGGCGAGTACGTCGCTCCGAGCAGCGGGGTGGAACGCCGGCTGGCCGGGTTCTGGGGGCGGGCGCTGAGCTACGAGGAGGTCTCGCTCACCGACGAGTTCTTCTCGGCCGGCGGCAACTCGCTGATCGCCGTCGCCCTGGTCAACCGGATCAACCGCGAGCTCGGCACCGCGCTGCCGCTCCAGGTGCTGTTCGAGTGCCCGCGGCTGGGAGACCTGGCCGCCCGGGTCGAGCGGGACCTGCGCGGCGCCGCGGGCGCCGTCTCCCGGCTGGTCCCGCTCAGCCCGGACCAGCCGGGCCCGGGCGGCAGCCGGCCCCCGGTGTTCTGCTGGCCGGGGCTCGGCGGCTACCCGATGAACCTGCGGGTGCTCGGCCGCGAGGCCGGCGCGGGCCGCGCCTTCTACGGGGTCCAGTCGCACGGCATCAACGCGGGGGAGACCCCGTACCCGACCATCCGCGAGATGGCCGCGGCGGACGTCGCCGAGCTGCGGCGCGTGCAGCCCGAGGGCCCGTACACGCTGTGGGGCTACTCCTTCGGCGCCCGGGTCGCCTTCGAGGCGGCCTGGCAGCTGGAGCAGGCCGGCGAGCGGGTGGAGAACCTGCTGCTGATCTGCCCGGGCAACCCGAAGGTCCGCGCCCGCGACGGCGAGCGGTGGGGCCGGGAATCCTCCTTCGCCAACCCGGCGTACCTGACCATCCTGTTCTCGGTGTTCGCCGGCACGATCGGCGGACCGGACCGGGAGCGCTGCCTGGCCGAGGCGGCGGACGAGGACGGCTTCGTCCGGTTCGTCCACCGGATGCTGCCGGAGCTGGACCAGGAGCTGATCCGGCGGATCACCCGGATCGTCGGCGAGACCTACGAGTTCGACTACAGCTTCCGTGAGCTGGCCGAGCGGCAGCTGGCCGCGCCGGTCACCGTCTTCAAGGCGGCCGGCGACGACTACTCCTTCATCGAGGGCAGCAGCGGCTACAGCGCCGCCCCGCCCACCGTGGTCGAACTCGTCGGCGACCACTACGCGGTGCTGAAGGAGCACGGCGTGCTCGAACTCGCCGCCGCGATCCGGGCCGTGGAGCGCCGGGCGGAAGAGTGCTGACACGCCCTCGGACGGCTCAGAATCCGTGAGCACGGGAGCCCCTTCGGATAGGGATGGCTCGGCTTTCCGCCGAATCCGTCCCGATCCGAAGGGCTCCCCCATGTCCGTCAGGAACTCCGCACTGGCCACGGCCTGTTGCGCCCTGCTGCTCGCCGTCCCGCTGGCCTTCGCCCAGTCCGCCGCCGCCACCGAGAACAACGGGCCGAAGAACGCCCAGGAGGCCGCCGCCTGCAAGTCGGTGGTCTCCGGCCTGCTCGGCGGCTTCGGCTCGACGCTCGCCGACTCGGCGTGCGTCGTGCGGCCGTCGACCGGGGGCTGAGCAGGGTCCTCGGCGAAGGGGCGGACGGGTTGTCAGTGAACTGACGTACGCTGAGCGCCTGCCGATCGTGCTGGTGTTCGGCTCGTCCGCCCCTTTTCCCGCTGGCCCGCTGGATGATGACGACATGACCGAGACCGACACCACCGCCTCCGACGACCGGCCGACCGGCCTGCAGGCGATCTGGGCGAACACGCTGGAGCCCGTGGCGCCGCTGCCCTGGTACCGCCGGGTGTCGCCGAAGCTGATCGCCGCGGCCGTGGTGGTCGTGGGCCTGTTCACCGCCCTGACCGTGGCCGCCGTCACCGGGGCGGGCGGCCCGACGCCGCACCGGATCGTGCTGGCGGACCGGATCGGCGACCAGGCGCGGATGCCGGACGACGACATCGTCACCACCATCCGGAGCGAGTTCGAGCGGAAGCTGACCGCGCTGCGCCCCTACCGGGAGCTGGCGGTGGCCGGCTACGGCACCGGCGGGTCGAGCGGGAGCACCCTGCTGGTGATCGGGCTGACCGGGAGCTTCCCGGACGCCCGGACGCAGTTGGACAGGTACTTCGGCACCCCGTCCGCCCCCGGGGTGTCCGGCAAGAGCGTGACGGACCGCCAGGACTACCCGACCGGCCCGCTCGGGGGCGCGCTCGAATGCGCGACGGTCCCCACCCAGGACGGGTCCCGGACGGCCGTCTGCGCATGGGCGGACGGCACCACGGTGGGCATCGTCGACGACCTGACGGGTGAGGTCCGGCCGGCGGACCTGGCCGGGCGTGCGCTGGAGGTCCGGACCGCCGTCGAGGTCGAGAACAAGGACTGAGCCGCCGGTCAGACGATCCGGGTGGGGGCACCCTCGACGGTGTGGCCGCTGGTGGTGAGCAGGGCGGTCAGCGCGGCCGGGCTCAGCGAGTGCGGGGTGCGGAGGAACAGCTCCTGGGGGTGGAGCGAGAGCAGCGTGATCTGGTGGTCCGCGAGTGTGGTGGGCGTGTGGGCGAGGGCGGTCGTGCGGACGCGCCAGAGCGTGGTCGGGGGCGGGGCGTGCGGCGACCACCAGGTGTGCAGCAGGGCGACGGCGAGCAGCGCGAGCGCCGAGGCGGCGAGGACCACCGGGCCGTCCGAGCCGTGCAGGACGACCTTCGCGATCAGGTCGGCCGCGGTGACGGAGAGGAAGGCGGCGGCGAGTTCGACGGTGTCACGGCGCCGGCGGCGGGCGCGGTGGAAGGAAGGCTTCGAGTGCTCCATGCCCTCCACCGTGCCCGAGCGGTGTTTCCCGGTCACGAACCCGCTGTGACCCGGCCGTTAAGGTTCGCCACGGTGTGTTACGCCAGCAGCTCGCGCGCGGCCTCCTTCACCTCGGCGAGCAGCAGCCGCAGGTCGTCCTCCGTGGTGGCGGCGTTGAGCAGGCAGGCGCGCAGCATCTCGCGCTCGCCGAGCCGGGCGCCGGTGACGAAGACCCGGCCGCGCCGCTGGACGGCCGCCGGGAGGTCGCGGTTGAGCGCGTCGAGTGCCGCCCCGTCCAGCCCCGGGGCCCGGTGGCAGAACGCCACGATGGACGTCTGGACCTCCGCGAGCAGCTCCAACTCCTCGTCCGCGGCGACGAGTTCGCCGAGCCGGCGGGCCAGCGCGGTGCACCGGGCGATGTCCTGGCGCAGGCCGTCGCGGCCCCGGTGGGCGATGGTGGCCCAGACCTTGAGGGCGCGGAACGGGCGGGTCTGCTCGGTGCCGTACTCGGAGAACCAGCCGAGCGAGCCGGCCGTCTCGTCGCGCAGGTAGGACGGGACGAGGCTGAAGGTGGCGCGCAGTTCCGCCGGGTCGCGGACCAGCGCGCAGCCGCAGTCGACCGGCACGCCGAGCCACTTGTGCGGGTCGAGGGCCAGCGAGTCGGCGCGCTCCAGGCCCGCGTAGCGGTGGGCGACGGCCGGGTCGAGCCGGCCGAAGGCGCCGTACGCGCCGTCGACGTGCAGCCACAGGCTCTGTTCGGCGCACAGGTCGGCGATCGGCTCGAAGGGGTCGACGGCGCCGGTGCCGACGGTGCCGGCGGAGGCGACGGCGAGGAAGGGCAGCAGCCCGGCGGCTCGGTCCCGTTCGACCGCCGCGCGCAGGTCGGCCGGGTCGAGCCGGCCGTCCGGGCCGGTGGCGACGGTGCGCAGCTGCCGGCTGCCGAGGCCGAGCAGTTCGGCGGCCTTGCGGACGCAGGAGTGGGTCTCGCCGGTGACGTAGCCGACCAGCGGGGGCAGCGCCGCCAGGCCGTCCGCGCGGACGTCCACGCCGGCCCGGCGGGCGGCGCGGTCGCGGGCGGCGGCGAGGCAGACGATGGTGGCCATCGAGGTGCCGGAGGTGAGCAGTCCGCCGCCGGCGGGGTGCGGGAAGCCGACGAGTTCGGCGATCCAGCGGACCACGGCGCGTTCCAGGTGGACGTCGGCGTGGTCGCCGCCGGCCGAGCTGGGGTTCATCGCGGAGGCGACGAGGGTGGCCAGGACTCCGGCGGGGGCGGGCGCGGAGTTGACCCAGCCGAAGAAGCGCGGGTGGCCGTTGCCCATGGGGTGCGGCAGGACGTCCCGGCCGATGGCGGCCAGCAGGTCGTCGAGCGGGCGCCCCGCGGCGGGCAGCGGGGCGTCCAGCAGCGCGGCGCGGGCGGCCTCGTCCATCGGCTGCCAGACCGGGCGGGCGGGCAGCTCGGCGAGGTAGCCGGACACGAGGTCGGCGGCGGCGTGGGCGGAGGCGCGGAAGTCCTCGGTGGTCATGGGCGTGCTCCAGGGACCGGGGAGGGCGGGCGCGGCGTCCTCGGCGCACCCTGGTCGGGCGATGGTCGGGTGATCCTACGCAAAGGGCCCGCGCCGTGCGGCGCGGGCCCTCATACCGAGACCGAGGTCAGTCGAGCGAGGCGGACAGCCCGCTCGCGGAGCGGCAGTACCCCTGCATCTCCTTGTTGGTGATCTTGGCGCAGAGCCGGCCGGCCGCCCCGGCGTCGGTGTAGTTGACCGTGTAGTAGCTGACCAGGCCCTCGGCGCAGGCCTTGCGCTGCCAGCCCTCCGCGGAGCTGGCGCACTGCTGGGCGGCCCAGTCCTCGCGGTCCAGGTTGTACTTCATGGTGCGCGAGCCGACGCCCCGGCTGCAGTCCACCGCCCCGCCGCTGGCCTTGCCGCCCAGGCACCACTTGAGGGCGTCGGCGTAGACCTCGGGGTGGTTCGGGTAGTCGTGCGAGGACAGGTAGAAGGTCGGGGCGTAGAAGAAGCAGGCGGACTGGAACAGCGCCGGCTGGTCCTTGCACGGGTACAGCGGGTCCTGGGCGAGCTTGTCGGCGGGCAGGTTGGCCTTGGCCTGCTCGTCCTCCTCGTCCGGGCCGAAGAGCTGCATGAACAGGCCCTCGGAGCAGCGGATCCGGTTCTGGTCGGTGGTGAACTTGTTGCACAGGTCGCGCGCCTTGGCGACGTCCTGCTTGGCGACGAACATGGTGCCGTGGCCGACGCCGTGGATGCACGGGCCGGTGTTCTTCGGCGCGCACAGCTTGAGCAGGTCCACCTCGGGCTGGGTGGAGGCGTTCAGCATCTCCTCGACGGCGCCGTGCAGGTAGCCGGCCGCGCAGGTCTCGTGCGGGTAGGAGATGACCTTCTGGAAGTCGGCGTTGAAGCGCTTGACCGCCGCGTGGCCGAGCTCGTGCGCGATCGGGTGGCAGAAGCGCACGGTGTACGGCTTCTCCTTGGTGATCTTGTCGAGGTCGGCGAGGGCGACGCCGGGATCGGTGGCCTCCATCTCGGCCATCAGCTTGTTGCGCAGCGTCGATCTGGTCCACACCGCCGGGTCCCCGGTCGGGGTGGCGCCGGCGGTCGTCGCGGCCGGCTGGGCACCGGTGGCGGTGCCGCCGGCGGCCTGGGCGGCGGGCACCGCGGTGGCCCCGGCGGGCGACCAGTCGGTGACGGCCACCGAGCCGAGGCCCAGGACGCCCAGGAGCAGGGCGGTGACGATCGCGAAGACTCGCGGCTGCATGGTGGGAATCCCCCGGGGGATCGAGACGGACGGTTCGTCCCCCATCCTGACCGGCGCGGTGGCGGGAGTCCGCGTTTTCGCCCGCCATTCGGGAGACGTCGGCGACGCTACCGCACGCTGTGACGTCGCGCGGTGCCGGGATGGTTCCCGGTGATCTTCCGGACACCCGGACGGCGCAGCCCCCCGCCGGGTGCGGGGTGCCGCGCCGTCCGGTGCCGCCAGGTGTCAGAACTCCAGGGTCACCTGGTACTCCGTCAGCCAGGCGTCGAGGTCCAGCGCGAGGTCGACGCCGAGGCGCACCGACTGCGGGTCGGTGTCCGGGGCGAGCATGTCGGCCAGGCCCCGCCGGTCGAGCAGGGGGAGCGCCGGGGAGGTGCCCTTGGCGACGACCCGGGCCAGCTCCTCGCGCAGCAGCACCGGGTAGTGCGGGTCGGCCGTCACCGGGTACGGGCTCTTCACCCGGTCGGCGATGGCGTCCGGCAGCAGGTCCCGGACGGCGGCGCGCAGCAGGCTCTTCTCCCGGCCGTCGAAGGTCTTCATCGACCAGGGGGCGTTGAAGACGTACTGGACCAGCCGGTGGTCGCAGAACGGCACCCGGACCTCCAGGCCGTTGGCCATGCTCATCCGGTCCTTGCGGTCCAGCAGGATGCAGACGAAGCGGGTCAGGTTGAGGTACGCGAGCTCGCGCTGGCGGCGTTCGAGCGGGTCGGTGACGCCCGGCAGGTGCGGGACCTCGGCCAGGGCCTCGTGGTAGCGCGCCTTGCGGTAGTTCTCCAGGTCGAGCTTGCGCAGCAGGTCGGCGTCCAGCAGTGCCTCGCGTGGGCCGGCGCCCTGGCCGGCGAGGGAGGTGAGGTTGTGGACGGCCCACGGGAAGTCGTCGGCGGCGACGGTCTGCGGGTCGTGGAACCAGCGGTAGCCGCCGAACAGCTCGTCCGCGGACTCGCCGGACAGCGCGACGGTGGAGTGCCGGCGCACGCCCTTGAAGAGCAGCAGCAGCGAGATGTCCATGTCGCCGACGCCGCTGGGCAGGTCCCGGGCGCGCAGCGCGACCGCGCGCTGGGCGAAGTCGGTGAGCTCGGCGGCGTCCAGCTCGATCACCTGGTGGTCGGCGCCGACGTGCTCGGCGAGCATCCGGGCGTACGGGCCGTCCGGGGTCGGCCGCAGCTCGGTGGCGTGGAAGTTCTCCTCCTGGCCGGCGAAGTCGACGGCGAAGGAGCGCACCGGCCCGGCGCCGGCCTCGCGCCGGGCCTTGGCGGCCAGCGCGGTGACGGCGCTGGAGTCCAGCCCGCCGGAGAGCAGCGAGCACAGCGGGACGTCGGCGTCCAGCTGCCGGTGGACGATGTCCTCCAGCAGGGCCCGGACGGTGGCGATGGTGGCGTCCAGGTCGTCGGTGTGCTCGCGGGCCTCCAGCGCCCAGTAGCGGCGCATCGAGATCCCCTGGCGGCGCACCCGCACCACGTGCCCGGGGCGCACGTCGTGGATGCCCCGGTAGAGGGTCAGGCCCGGCGTGCGGGTGACGGCCATCAGCTCGCGCAGCCCGTCCAGGTCGACCACGGCGCGGACCTCGGGGTGGGCGAGGACGGCCTTGGCCTCGGAGCCGAAGACCACGCCGTCCCGGGTGGGGGCGTAGTGCAGCGGCTTGACGCCCATCCGGTCGCGGATCAGCAGCAGTTCCTCCTGCCGGGCGTCCCAGATGGCGAAGGCGAACATGCCGTTCAGCCGTTCGGCCATGTGCTCGCCCCACTCCAGGTAGGCGTGCAGCACGACCTCGGTGTCGCTGCGGGTGCGGAAGCGGTGTCCGGCCGCCTCCAGTTCCGCGCGCAGCTCGCGGTGGTTGTACACCTCGCCGCTGTAGGTGAGCGCGGCCAGCAGTCTGCCGTCGTGCTCGACGGTCATCGGCTGGACGCCGCCCTCGATGTCGATGATCGCGAGTCGGCGGTGGCCGAACGCGGCGTGCGGCTCCAGGTGGATGCCGCCGGCATCCGGGCCGCGGCAGGTCTGGGTGGCCGTCATCGCTTCGAGGACGCCCCGCTCGGCGGTGAGGTCGCGTTCGAATGCGACCCATCCGGTGATCCCGCACATCAGCAAGCCTCCGGTCTTCCGCTTAGTGATTGCAGGATCACGCTACGTTTCGGGCCTGGGTGGCTTCAAGGGTCTGGCTGGAAGGTGACGGCCGGGAGGGGCGGAAGTTGCCAGTGCGGAAAAACGCGATGTCTGCCCGAATCCGGGCAGGATCTTTGGCTTCGGGGCGTCGAGGAGCCTAGGCTCCTCAACCGTGTCCAGCTCACTCCACCCTCACGAAGACCTTCTCGCCCACCTCACCCGGACCAGTCCGCTGGGCCCCCGGGAGGCGGCGCGGATCGTGGCGGAGGTCCTGGCGTACTTCTCCGAGACCACCGAGGAGTACGTGCGCCGCCGCCACGGCGAGCTGCAGGCACGCGGCCTGACCAACGAACGGATCTTCGCCCGGCTCGCCGAGGAACTGCCCGCCCGCCGGGTGGCCGCGCCGGAGCTCTCGGCCCGCCAGCTGCGGCGGATCGTGTACGGCTGAGCGCCGGGCCCCCTCCGAAGGTCCGTGGGCGGCCCTCCGACGACACGCCGACGACACTCCGATGAGTGTTCGACGGCCGAAACCCTTCTCAAGAGGAGACCACGCATGTGCGGAATCGTGGCCTATATCGGCCCCAAGGACGCGACGCCCTTCCTGCTGGAGGGGCTGGCCCGGCTGGAGTACCGCGGCTACGACTCGGCCGGCGTCGCCGTCACCGGCCGCAGCGGCGGGATCAAGGTCCGCAAGGTCAAGGGCCGGGTCGCCGACCTCGCCGCCGCCGTGCCGGCCCGCTTCAAGGGCACCACCGGCATCGGCCACACCCGCTGGGCCACCCACGGCGTGCCCAGCGACGCCAACGCGCACCCGCACCTGGACAACGCCGAGCGGATCGCCGTCGTCCACAACGGCATCATCGAGAACGCCGACGAGCTGCGCGCCAAGCTCACCGCGGACGGCGCCGTCTTCCGCTCCGAGACCGACACCGAGGTGCTCTCGCACCTGATCGCCGCGCACGCCGTCGAGGGCGTCGAGCTGGAGGAGGCCGTGCGGGCCGCGCTCAGCCGGGTCGTCGGCACCTACGGCATCGCGGTGCTCGACGCCGAGCAGCCCGACCGGATCGTCGTCGCCCGCAACGGCAGCCCGATCGTGCTCGGCCTCGGCGAGAAGGAGATGTTCGTCGCCTCCGACGTCTCCGCCCTGGTCCGCTACACCCGCCAGGTCGTCCACCTGGAGGACGGCGAGCTGGCGACCGTCCGGGCAGACGGCTTCCGCACCTTCACCTCGGACGCCCGCACCACCCACCGCCAGCCGTCCACCGTCGACTGGGAGATCGACTCCTACGACACCGGCGACTACGCGCACTACCTGCTCAAGGAGATCCACGAGCAGCCCGGCTCGGTCGAGCGCACCCTCAGCGGCCGGCTCGACGAGCGCTTCGCCACCGCCCACCTCGGCGGCCTCAACCTGGACGCCCGCGAGCTGCGCGAGATCCGCCGGGTGAAGATCCTCGGCTGCGGATCCGCCTACTACGCGGGCGAGATGGGCGCCCAGCTGATCGAGGAGCTGGCCCGCATCCCCGCGCACAGCGAGCCCGCCTCGGAGTTCCGCTACCGCAACCCGGTGATCGAGGCGGACACCCTGTACGTGGCGGTCAGCCAGTCCGGCGAGACCTACGACACGCTGGCCGCCGTCCAGGAGGTCAAGCGCAAGGGCGGCCGGGTGCTCGGCGTCGTCAACACCGTGGGCAGCGCCATCGCCCGCGAGTGCGACGGCGGCATCTACCTGCACGCCGGGCCCGAGGTCTCCGTCGCCTCCACCAAGGCGTTCACCTCCACCGTGGTCGCCTTCGCGCTGCTCGCCCTGCACTTCGGGCGCATCCACGACCTCTCGCCCGCGGACGGCCGCCGGATCGTCTCCGCGCTGCAGGCGCTGCCCGGGCAGATCCAGGAGGTGCTGGAGCAGAGCGACCAGATCGCCGAACTCGCCCGCGAGTACGCCGACTCCGCCGGGATGATGTTCATCGGCCGCACCCGCGGCTACCCGGTGGCCCGCGAGGGCGCGCAGAAGCTCAAGGAGATCTCCTACGTCCACGCCGAGGCCTACCCGGCGAGCGAGCTCAAGCACGGCCCGCTGGCGCTGATCAGCCCCGAGCTGCCCACCGTCGCCCTCGTGCCCGACGACGAGCTGCTGGACAAGAACCTCACCACGCTGGGCGAGATCAAGGCCCGCTCCGGCCGGGTCATCGCCGTCGCCCACCGCCGGCCCGAGGAAAAGCTCGCCGACCACTGCATCGTGGTGCCCAGGAGCGAGCCGGAGCTGGACCCGCTGCTGCTCAACATCCCGCTGCAGCTGCTCGCGTACCACGCGGCGGTCGCGCTCGGGCGGGACGTGGACAAGCCGCGCAACCTCGCGAAGAGCGTGACGGTGGAGTAGCCGCCGGTACGGAGCGGGGCCCGGTCGCGTCGTCGCGGCCGGGCCCCTCGGGTGTCAGAACACCGAGCAGCCGGAGAGCGTGGTCAGGGTGTCCAGCGCGGTGACCGCCGCCACCGAGTTGCCCGCCCGGTCCAGTCGCGGGCCCCAGGCGCACACCGCCGCCCGGCCCGGGATTATCGCCAGGATCCCGCCGCCCACCCCGCTCTTGCCGGGCAGCCCGACCCGGTACGCGAAGTCGCCCGCGGCGTCGTAGGTGCCGCAGGTCAGCAGGACGGAGTTGACCCGCTTCGCCTCGCTGCGCGACATCAGCCGCGAGCCGTCCGCTCGGGCGCCGTGCCGGGCCAGGAACGAGCCCGCCAGCACCAGGTCCCGGCAGCTGGTGGCGATCGCGCAGTGCGCGTAGTAGTGCTCCAGCACGGTTTCGACCGGGTTGTGCAGGTTGTCGTGGCTGGCGATGAAGTGCGCCAGCGCGGCGTTGCGGTGGCCGTGCGCGGCCTCGGAGGCGGCGACCTCGGCGTCGGTGTCCAGCAGCGGGTTGCCGGACTCCTGCCGCAGGAAGTCCCGGACGGCCCCGGCCGCGTCGCCGGTCAGGCTCAGCAGCCGGTCCGTCACCACCAGGGCGCCCGCGTTGATGAACGGGTTGCGCGGGATGCCGTGCTCGGTCTCCAGCTGGACCAGCGAGTTGAACGGGTTGCCGGACGGCTCCCGGCCCACCCCCTGCCACAGCGCGTCGCCGCCGTGCGCCAGCGCCAGCGCCAGGGTGAACAGTTTGGAGATGCTCTGCACCGAGAACGGCCGCTCCCAGTCGCCGACGCCGTACAGCCGGCCGTCGACCGTGGCCACGGCCATGCCGAAGGACTCCGGGTCCGCCGAGGCGAGCGCCGGGATGTAGTCGGCGACCCGGCCCTGGCCGGTGGTCGCCCGGGCGGCCCGTTCGGCGGCCGCCAGCAGGCGGGGGTAGTCCAGGGCGTCCTCTGCGCCGGGCACGCGGTCCAACGGTTCTCCTCCGTGGTCTGGGCCGGGTTCGCCCCGGGTCGACCAGGATTATCCCGTCTGCGCTGGTCAGGCGGACGAGGGGGGTGGCCTCACGGCGCGGCGGTGGGGGCCTGGAGCGGCGGGCCGGTCAGCAGGGCGCCGGCGTCGGAGTACGGCCAGCCGTTGGGCACGCAGCCGTGCAGCCCCTTGATCTGCTGCATCATCACCGGCGCCGGGGCGCCCGGGCCCGGGCAGTCCACGTGGCCGTTGCCGAGGACGTGGCCGACCTCGTGGTTCACCGCCAGCGCGTGGTACAGCTCCGGCTGCCCGACGTAGAACTCGGACAGCTCCGTCCAGCGCTTGACGTTGATCACCACCTGCTTGTTCACCCCGCAGTTCACCCAGCCGCCGGTGTCCAGCCCGTACTGGCCGCAGATCCGGTCGGTGGACCGCGGGGTGGCCAGGTAGACGGTGAAGTCCACCGGGTCGGCGGCCACCCGCTGGAAGGACGCCTGCCCGCCGGCCGCCCAGCCGCGCCGGACGTTCCCGAGGATCGCGTCCACCTCGGCGGCGAACTGCTCGGGGCGCTCCGCCAGCCCGTCCTCCACCCGCACCTTGTAGCGGTACAGGTGCTCGCCGGTGCCGAACCGCGCCGAGCCGCCCGGGGCGGTGGTGAACGCCAGCGGCTTCGGGCCGTCCGCCCGCTGCCACGGGTGCCAGCACAGCAGGCCGGCCGTGACGGCGGCGGCCAGGAGCAGCGCGAGGACGGCGTGCCGGGGGCGGACGGCGGGTATCCGGGCCCTCATCGGCGGCGGGGGCCGGGCTGCGGCGGGGTGGGCATGGCGGTACGGCTCTCCTGAACGGGTCGGTGGAACGGGGGGCTCACCGGACACAACGGGCAGGAGGGGGCAGATCGTTCAGCGCGCCGCCGCGGCCCGCGCTTTTCCGGCCACGTCGGGCGGGCGGCCCCGGTGGTTCCCGGAACCACTCGAAGGTGCCATCCCCGTGGCGTGTCCCTGGGCTCGGCCGCCGGAATCCGGTGTCGTGGTGTCGGCCGGGCCGTTCCTTCCCGCGCCCCTGTCCGTCACACCACCGGAGGTACCGCCATGTCCGCTTCCACCGTCACCACCGTCCTCGCCGTCGACGGCATGAGCTGCGGCCACTGCGAGCGCACCGTCAGCGCCGGGCTCGCCGCCCTGCCGGGCGTCGTCGACGTCACCGCCGACGCGGCCGGAGGGCGGGTCACCGTCGCCTCGGCGCAGCCACTCGACGACGCCGCCCTGCGCGGCGCCGTCGACGGGGCCGGCTTCACCTTCGTCGGCCGGGCCTGACCGTTGTCGTCAGCCCATGCTCTTCTGGCCGTCCAGGGCCTCGCGGATGATGTCGGCGTGGCCGGCGTGCTGGGCCGTCTCGGCGACGATGTGCATCAGCACCCGGCGGGCCGAGTACACCGCGCCGGCCTCGAACCAGGGCGCCTTCGGCAGCGGCTGGGTGGCGTCCAGGCTGGGCAGGGTGACCACCAACTCGTCTGTACGGGCGGCGACTTCGTCGTACGCGGCGAGCACGTCGGCCAGCGTGTCGGTGGGCAGCATGCGGAACTCGTCGGCGCGCCGGGCGAAGTCCTCCTCGGTCATGGCGGAGAAGTCCGGCATCGCCGAGGGGCCCTCCACGATGAAGTTCGCCCACACCCGCTCGGTCGAGGTCACGTGCTTGATCAGGCCGCCCACGCACAGCTCGCTGACGGTGGTCCGCAGGCCGGCCTGCTCGTCGGTGAGACCACGGGCGGTGAAGCGCAGGAAGTGCCGCTGCTTGGCCAGGGCCACCAGCAGGTCGGCCCGCTCGCCGGTGACGGGAGTGGTGGCGGTGGTGTCGTTCATGGTGACGGCCCTTTCGTCGGGTGCTGCGCTGGCTGACAGGAACGACTCTACGGATCACAGCGGTCACTTCCTGACCTGAATGGCCGGGAGAATCGCAGGCATGGCGAACACCAGCTCCCGGACCCTGCGGCTCCTCTCCCTCCTCCAGACCCACCGGTACTGGCCGGGCGGGGAACTCGCCGACCGGCTCGCCGTCTCCGTCCGCACCCTGCGCCGAGACATCGACCGGCTGCGCGAACTCGGCTACCCCGTCGAGGCGCAGCGCGGCGTCGACGGCGGCTACCAGCTCGCGGCGGGCGCCGCGCTGCCGCCGCTCGTCATCGACGACGAGGAGGCGGTCGCCCTGGCGGTCGGCCTCCAGGCGGCCGCGGACAGCCCGGTCGAGGGCGTCGCCGAGGCCTCGGTCCGGGTGCTGGCGAAGGTCGTCCAAGTGATGCCCGCCCGGCTGCGGCGGCGGGTGGAGGCGCTGCGCGCGATGACCGTGCCCGTGGACTCGGGCACGGCGGCCGCCGGCACCCGGATCGATCCGGACGCGCTGACCGTGGTCGCCCTGGCCTGCCGCGACGGCGAACGGCTCACCTTCCGCTACACCGCCGCGGGCGGCCCGCCCGGCGAGCGGCAGGTCGAACCGCACCGGCTGGTCAGCCTCGACCGCCGCTGGTACCTCGTCGCCTACGACCTCGACCGCGGCGACTGGCGCACCTTCCGGCTCGACCGGCTCGCCGCCCCGCGGCACACCGGTGCCCGCTTCGCCCCGCGCGCCCTCCCGGCCGCCGACGCGGCCGAGTACGTCCGCTCCAGGCTCAGCGGCATCCCCCGCCCGTACCGGGTGGAGGCGCTCGTCGAGGCCCCGGCCGACCGGGTCCGCGCCCGCATCGGCCGCTGGGGCACCGTCGAGGCGGACACGGCGGACCGCTGCCGGCTGCACATGACGGCGGACTCCCTCGACTGGCCCGCGATGGCCCTGGGCTCGCTCGGCGCGGAGTTCCGCGTCGTCCACCCGCCCGAGCTGCGCACGCTGCTCGCGGACTGGAGCGCCCGCTTCGGCCGCGCGGTGGCGGAGGGGGCGGGGGAAGGGGCGGGGGAGTAGGAAGTCGGCCGGGCCGACTTCTCGCGCGGGTGCGGTCGGCCCGAAGCTCCCCGCGCCGCATCCGGTTTCCGCCGGGCGGGCGGGTGCTCAAGATCGCCAGCAGAATGGTCTCCGGTCCCTGTCGTATCGGGCCCGCGCCGTTCGTAGGACAGGTGGAAGCACGTCCCGAGGTCCCATCGAGGACATCGAGGACATCGAGAACATCGAGAAAGCCGAGCCGATGCCGAAGTACCTGCTGTCCGTCGTCGACGACGAGTCCACCCGCCGGCGCACGCCCGAAGAGGCCCAGCCGCTCTTCGAAGCCGTGGACGCCTTCAACGCGCAGCTGCGCCGTACGGGCGCCTGGGTCTTCGCCGGGGGCCTGGCCGAGCCGGCGACGGCCACGACGGTCGACGCGCGGGGGCCGGAGGTGGTCCTGGCGGACGGACCGTTCGTCGAGACCAAGGAGTACCTGGGCGGCTTCTGGGTCGTCCGGGCCCCGGACCTGGACGCCGCGCTCGAACTGGCCGTCCAGGCGTCGCGGGCGTGCGAGGGCAAGGTCGAGGTGCGCCCGTTCGAGATCGAGCCGGAGGACCAGGAGTGACCGACGTCGATGCCGTCTTCAAGCGGGAGTACGGCCGGCTCATCGCGACGCTCACCCGCCGCTTCGGCGACCTCGACCTCGCCGAGGACGCCGTCGCCGACGCCTTCCTCGCGGCCGTCGAGCACTGGCAGTCGGGCCCGCCCCCGAACCCGGGCGGCTGGCTCGCGACCACCGCGAGCCGCAAGGCCGTCGACCGGCTGCGGCGCGAGGCGGCCCGCGCCCCGAAGCACCGGGCGGCGCTGATGGTCGTCGACGACTCCCCGGCCGAGCCCACCGGCCCGATCGGGGACGACCGCCTGCGGCTGATCTTCACCTGCTGCCATCCGGCCCTGGCGCCCGAAGCCCGGGTGGCGCTGACCCTGCGGCTGCTCGGCGGCCTGACCGTCGCGGAGATCGCCCGCGCGTTCCTGGTACCCGAGACCACGATGGCCCAGCGCATCACCCGGGCCAAGGCGAAGATCAAGAAGGCGCGGATCCCGTTCCGGGTGCCCGGGGCGGAGGACCTCGCGCCGCGGCTGGCCACCGTCCTCGCGGTGCTCTACCTGATCTTCAACGAGGGGTACCTGGCCGGGGCCGGCGAGCTGCCGGTGCGCCGCGAGCTCACGGCCGAGGCGATCCGGCTCGCCCGGCTGCTGCACCGGCTCGTCCCCGACGAGCCGGAGGCGACCGGCCTGCTGGCCCTCCTGCTGCTGTCCGAGTCGCGCGTCGCCTCCCGCTTCGCCGAGGACGGGGAACTGGTCCCGCTCGCCGAGCAGGACCGCGGCGGCTGGGACCGCGAACTCATCGCCGAGGGCCACACGCTGGTCCGGGCCTGCCTGCGGACCGACCGCCCGGGCCGCTACCAACTCCTCGCGGCGGTCAACGCCGTCCACACCGACGCGCCCGAGGCCGCGGCCACCGACTGGGGCCGGATCGCCGCCCTCTACGACCACCTCTACGCCCTGGAGCCGACCCCCGTCATCGCCCTCAACCGGGCCGTCGCCGTCGCCGAGGTCGACGGGCCGGCCGTCGCCCTGGCCCGGATCGACGCCCTGCCACTGGAGGGCTACCACGCCTGGCACGCCGCCCGCGCCGACCTGCTGCGGCGGCTGGGACGCAGCGCCGAGGCCCGCCGGGCCTACGACGCGGCGATCGACACCACCCGGAACCCCGGCGAGCGGGCGTTCCTCACCCGCCGCCGCGGCAGCCTGGCCCCCGCCGCCGGCACGCCCACCGACCGACCGTCCGACACCACCGGCACAAAGGAATGATCATGCGCACTCTCATCAGCACCGCCTTCATCTCGCTCGACGGCGTCGTCGAGGACCCGGGCGGCCAGAGCGACTACCGCAACGGCGGCTGGAGCTTCAAGGACGTCGAGTTCGTCCCCGAGGCGTACGCGCTCAAGGGGACGGAGCAGCAGGAGTCCACCGCCGTCCTGATGGGCCGCCGGAGCTACGAGCTGTTCAGCCCGGTGTGGCCGGGCATGCCCGAGTTCGCCCACTACAAGGACCTGCCCAAGTACGTCGTCTCCACCACCCTCACCGAGGACGCGCTCGTCTCCGACTGGGGCCCCACCACGATCCTGCGCTCGCTCGACGACGTCGCGGCGCTCAAGCGGACCGAGGGCGGCCCGATCATCGTCCACGGCAGCGTCACCCTCAACCACGCCCTGTCCGACGCGGGCCTGATCGACCGTTACCACCTGCTGGTCTTCCCGCTGCTCCTCGGCGCCGGCGAGCGGCTGTTCAGCGACACCGACAAGGACACCCAGAAGCTCGAGCTCGTGGACAGCGAGGTCTACGCCAACGGCATCCAGAAGAACGTCTTCGACGTCGTCCGCTGATCCGGCCGCCCGGTGGCCCGCCCCGACACCGCTCGGGGCGGGCCACGGCCGTCGGCGGCCGGTGGGGCCGGCGTTCCGGGTCAGGGCGCGATGGAGTCGAGGGTCCGGCGCAGGAGGGCGAGGGCGGGGGCGAGGTCGGCGAGCGGGGGCGTGGCGAGGGCGAGTCGGAGCGCGGCGGGGGTGTGGGGGCCGGTGGCGAAGGCGTCGGAGGTGGAGACCAGGATGCCCTCGGCGGCGAGCAGGGCGGCGGCGTGGGCGGGCCGCTGGTGCGGTTCGAGGGTCAGCCAGAGGGCGTACGAGACGGGGTGGCCGGTGAGGTCGAGGCCGGCGAGGGCGGTGCGGGCGATGCGCTGGCGGGCGGCGGCGTCCGCGCGGCGCTGCTCCTCCAGCCGGGCGACCGTGCCGTCCGCGAGCCAGCCGGTGGCGAGGGCGGTGACCAGCGCGGGTGAGCCCCAGGCGGCCGCGCGCAGGCTCGCGGTGGCGGCGCGCAGGTGGCGGGCGGGGACGACGGCGAAGCCGAACCGCAGCCCGGTGGCGACGTTCTTGGACAGGCCGGCGACGTAGCAGGTGTGCTCCGGGGCGTGGGCGTGCAGCGGCGCCGGGGCGAGGGCGGCGAGGAACGCGTACGTCCCGTCCTCGATCAGCGTGCAGCCGTGTTCGGCGGCGATCCCGGCCAGGCGCTCGCGCTGGGCCCGGTCGAGCACCCAGCCCAGCGGGTTGTGGACGGTCGGGACGGTGTACACGGCGCGGACCGGGCGGGTGCGGCAGAGCCGGTCCAGCGCGTCGAGGTCGGGGCCGGCGGGGGTGACCGGGACGGGGGCGAGGTCCAACCCGTGGGCGGCGGCGAGCAGTTTGATGCCGGGGTAGCTGAGCGCGTCCACGGCCAGCACGTCGCCGGGCCGGGTGAGGGTGCGCAGCACGCAGTCCAGCGCCTGCTGCGCGCCGCTGGTCAGCAGGACGTTCTCCGGCGCGGTGTCGACGCCGCGCTCCAGCAGGTACCGGGCGACGACGGCCCGGTCGTGCCGGTGGCCGCCCGGCGGCTGCTGGCGCAGCAGGGCCTCGGCGTCGCCGGAGGCGGCGAGCGCGCGCAGGGCCTGCCGCAGCTGGTCGCCCTGGCCGGCGGCGAGCGGCTGGTTGAAGGACAGGTCGGCGACCCGGGGGACGGGCAGGGCGCGGGAGGGCTCGATGCCGTCGTAGCCGGATCGGACCTTCACGAAGGTGCCGCGGCCCTGTTCGCCCACCACGAGGCCGGCGGCGGCGAGTTCGGCGTACACCCGGGTGGCGGTGGCCAGGGCGATCCGGCGTTCGCGGGCGAGCGTGCGGTGGGTCGGCAGCCGGGTGCCGGCCGGGAGGGTGCCGGAGCGGATGGCCGTCGCGTACTCGTCGACGATGGCCTTGTAGGCGGGCGGTCGCACGGGCGGGCACCTTCCGGTCCGGGGGCGGCAGCGGTGGTGGCGCGAGTGTATCCAGGACAATGAGTGGATTGTCCTGGTGGTGGGTTCCTAGGCTCGGTGGCGTCCGGCAGTACGGCGAAATCCTTCAGTACGGCGAGAATCGGAGTGCCGCGAATGACCGTCCGCAGCGAACGGGACCAGCAGGTCGTCACCCTCACCATCGACCGGGAGAAGAAGCTCAACGCCCTCGACTATCCGACGATCGACGCGCTGCTCGCCGAGCTCGACCGGATCGAGGCCGACGACAGCCTCCGTGCGGTGATCCTGACCGGCGCCGGGGAGCGGGCGTTCAGCGCGGGCGCCGACATCCCCTCGCTCGCCGACAGCATCGCGGGCGGGCCGGAGCGGGCGCTGCGCGAGTTCGTCCGGCGCGGGCACACGCTGACCCGGCGGATCGAGGAGTTCCCCAAGCCGATCATCGTCGCCGTCAACGGCCTGGCGTACGGCGGCGGTTGCGAGCTCACCGAGGCGGCGCCACTGGCCGTCGCGGCCGAGCACGCGCGCTTCGCCAAGCCGGAGATCGCGCTCGGCTTCCCGCCGCCGTTCGGCGGCTCGCAGCGGCTGCCGCGCCATGTCGGCCGCAAGCGCGCGCTGGAGCTGATCCTCACCGGCGACCCGATCCCGGCCGCCCGCGCCGCCGAGATCGGCCTGGTCAACTCGGTCGTCCCGGCGATCGAACTCCTCGACGCGGCACGGGACCTGGCGGACCAGATCATCCGGCACGCGCCCACGGCGGTGGCCGCCTGCCTGCGGGCCGTCACCCGGGGCGTCAACCTGCCGATCGACGAGGGCCTCGCGGTGGAGGCGGCCGCCTTCGCGGCCACGGTGCCGACCGAGGGCGTGCGGGACGGGGTGGGGCGCTTCCTGGAGCGCTCGCGCGGCTCGCGCTGAGCGGGGGCGGCGGGTCCTCCGGTCCTCTCGGCGCGCGGGGCTTCCCCGGCCGGAACTCGGTTGCGGCGGGCGGCGGCCGGTGACGACGATGGCGGCATGGCCGAACTGATCCACCACGTCAACGCCTTCCGTGCCGCCTTCGCCCGCCGCCAGGCCGCCGAGACGGTCGAGCTGCCCGGGGCCGTCGTCGTCCGCGACCGGGAGTTCGCCTTCTCCGAGGAGCACAACTGCCTGATCGTGGACGGCCCGCAGGCCGACCCGGCGGCACTGCCCGGCCTCGCCGCCCGGCACCTCGGGGAGCGCAGCCGCTACGCGATCGCCACCCTGGACGGGGAGTTCGGCGAGCGGGCCACCCCGGCGCTGGCGGCCGCCGGGTACGGGCGGCAGGACCTGCTGGTGATGGCCCGGGACACGGCCGGCTGCGTGCCGCCCGAACCGGCCGCACCGCCGGTCGAGGCGGACGGACTGGCCGAGCTGCGGGTGGCGGAGCTCCGCCAGCAGCTGGTCTGGTTCCCGGACGAGGAGTCGGCCCGGCAGCTGACCGACCGGCGGGCGGCCCGGCTGCGCGGCGCCGAGGAGGTGCACTTCCTGGTGGCCCGGGAGCCGGACGGGCAGGTCGCCGGCTGGGCCGACCTGTACCTCGACCGGCGGGCCGGGCTGGCCCAGGTGGAGGACCTGGTCACCGCGGAGGCGCACCGCGGCCGGCGCCACGGCGACACCCTGCTCGGCACCGCGCTCGGGCTGGCCGCCGCCGCGGGCATCCCCCGGCTGTTCCTGCTCGCGGACGCCGAGGACTGGCCGCGCGAGTGGTACGCCCGGCGGGGCTTCGCGGAGATCGGCCGCAGCCACCTCTTCCACGGCGGCTGAGCCGGGGTGCGGTGCCGGCCGTCTGCGCTACTGGCAGACGGCGGTACAGGCAGACGGCGGTACTGGCGGACGGCGGTACTGGCGGACGGCGGTACATGCGGGGAATGGTCGTCCGCGCACGCTCGGGCGCGCCACCGGATTTCCTTCCCGAGGAAGGCTCAGCGGGCTTCGCCCGTACGGGAGTTCGGCCTCCGCGCCTCGGCCGCGCGATCGGCGGCGGGGATGACGGACACGCCGCCGTCCCCCCGTCCCCCGTCACCAGGAGAGCGGGTAGCGCACCGGGTGCGCGCCGAACCGCTCGGCCTGCCGCCGGTGACCCTGCGGCCCGGCTCGCCCGCCGACTTCCTGCTGCTGGCCGGGGAGTGTCTGCCGCAGGTCGTGGTCGACCTGCCGCCGCGCGACCTGGTCGTGCGCGCCGGCCGGGTCGTCGCCCGCGACGGGCGGCTCACCGGCTGACTGCCCCCGCCGGGCCGCCCGACGCCCGTTCCGGAAGGAAGCGGCCGACCTGGGTCATCGAGCACCCCCCGCGGCTGTCACGGGCGCCCGCAGCAGCACCGCCGGCAGGTAGTCGGAGCGCACGCCCAGCTCCCAGCCGTGCGCCTGGACGGCCAGCGCCGCGAGGGCGATGGTGCCGAGCGGGAGCAGGCTGCGGGGCGGGGCGTCCGCCGGCAGGCTGTCGCGGTACTCGGCCAGCCGGGCGGCGAGCGCCTGCTCGAACGCCGCCTGGTCGTCCGCCAGCAGCACCCGCAGCAGCCGCTGGTCGGGGCTCAGCGCACCCGCGGCGTCCAACGCCCGGACGGCCGCGGCGCGGTCCTCGGCCGGGGGCTTCCGCAGCGGGTCGGGCGCGGGGGCTGTCCACGGCGAGTACGACGTCTTCACCAGGGCGAAGTAGGCGCCCAGCGCGTCCATTTCGGCGAGGTCGGCCGGCTCGGAGACGGTGGTGAGGTCCGACCACGGCAGGCCCCGGTGGATCGACGGCGCGAAGTCGTCCTTGAACAGCGGGCCGATCATCCGGCGCCGCTCGTGGACGTGCCCGCTGACCACGGCCAGCGCGAAGGCCTCGACCCAGGTCGGCGCGGTGGCGCCGAAGTCGAGCACCTCGCCGAACTGGTGCTCCTCGCTGTCCAGCGTCCGGCCGAGGTACGGGAAGGGGATCGAGAAGTCCCCGCGCGGGAAGTTGCCGAGGTGCAGCACTCCCGTCGCGCACTCGGAGGCCGTCCGCAGCAGCTCCTGGGCCTCCGGGTCGTCCAACGCGCCGCCCGTCGCACAGAGCGCGCCGAGGTGGTCCAGCAGGACCGCGGCCATCGCGCGGATCGGCTCGACGCTCAGCTCCTGGCAACTGATCGTCAGCCACTGCGCGTTGGCCCGTGCGCGGGTGCGCGCCAGCGCGTCGGCGATCCGGTCCTGCTCCACGTCGTGCCGCGTCACGTCCACCATGCGCTGCCCCCGTTCGGTCGGTACGGGCGGCGCGGTGTGCGGCCGCTCGCCCGTGGTCGCGTGCTGTCGGAGACGGACGCTAGCAGGCAGGACTGACATAACTCCCCTGGTCGGGCGGTGTGGGCGGTGTCGGTGGTGGCGCCGTTCTGCCGGCTGCCGAACCCGGCCTCGTCGGAGGGCGAGCCCGGCGAGGCGGCGGGGTGGCCCGGGGTGGGTGGGCGTCACCGGGGTGGGTGGGCGTCAGCGACACAGGGTGCGGAAGGTGTACCCGTGCTGCTGGAGGGTGCCGATGATGGCCGGCAGCGCGGCGACGGTCTGGCTGCGGTCGCCGCCGCCGTCGTGCAGCAGGACCACCGAGCCGGGGCGGACGGCGTCGAGGACGCGCTGTGCGATCGCGGCGGCGCCGGGGTCGGACCAGTCCTGCGGGTCGACGGACCACAGCACGACGGTCTTGCCGAGGGCGGCGGCGCGGGCCCGGACGGTGTCGTCGACGAAGCCGAACGGCGGCCGCAGACAGCTCGGGGTGGCGCCGGTCTGGGCCTTGATGGCGTGGTCGGTGTCGAGGATCTGGGCCTTGAGGTCGGCGGCCGAGAGGGTCCGCAGGTCGGGATGGGACCAGCTGTGGTTCTGCACGCTCTCGCCCTGGTGGGCGACCTGCCGGGTGAGGCCGGGGTGCGCGGCGACGTTCTGGCCGAGCTCGAAGAAGGTGGCGGGCACGCCGTACCACGCGAGCACGGCGAGCACCTGGGCGGTGTTCGGTCCGGGCCCGTCGTCGAAGGTGAGGTAGACGACCGGGTGGGACGGAGCGGGGGAGGTGGTGGCGGCGGAGGCGACGGCCGGGGCGCCGAGGCCGAGCAGGGCGGCCAGCAGGCCGGTCACCGCGCCGGCCGCCAAGCGCAGCGGGCGGGCGGGGGATGCGAGGGGCATGAGGGGCTCCGGGTGGTGCTACCGGGCGTGAGCGCGGTCGGCCGCGCGCCCGGCCCGGCGGTGACACCGGGTGAACGGCACGGCGCCCCGGGGGAGTTCGTCCCCCCACCATCGTCCGTCCGGCCGCGGCGCGGTGCACGTCGGCCCGGGCCGATGCCCGTACCGCCCCGGCCGGCGCCCGTACCGCCCGGTGCGCGGTCGGCCGCGGAGCGGGACGGACGGGTGCGCCGGTCCGTACGCCCTCCGGCTGTCGGTGCTCTCCGTTAAGGTGCGGACCGGCGACCGCTGCCATCGCGGGCCGGCGCCAGGGGAGGGCGGCGGCATGGGCGAGGGCACGCGCGCGATCGGGACCGGACGTGGGGAGGGGTGCGGGCCGGGGGCCGGTGACGGCATCCGCTGGCTCGCCGAGGTCCGCTGGGAGCTGGACGGCGTGGTGTTCGCCCGGGGCATACCGCCGCGCGAACTCGCCCGCCGGATGGGCGCGGACCCGGCCGCCGGCACCGAGCCGATCAGCGGCACCGAGGTGTGGGACCTCGACATCGAGTCGTACCGCCCCGGCGACGACGGGGACGGCGTGGTCCGGGTCGGCGAGTGCGGCGGCTGGTCCTTCGCGATCGAGTACGGCGACTCCACCGGCGGCGAGCGGCTGACCGAGATAGCGGCCGGTGGTGTCGAGGTGGTGCACTTCCGCCCCATGCCGGAGCACCCGCCGGCGCTGCTCGACTACGCCCGCGACGGCGCGGTGCTGTGCGGCTTCGGCCTCGGGGAGGAGCGCTGGCGCTGGGGCCGGGAGCCGGACCTGCTGCTGCCCGAGCTGGTCGCCGCCGAGGTGCTGGCGCCGGGCGGCACCGCTCCCGCGGACCGGGGCGGCCCGGAGGAGGGGTACGCGGCCGTCCGCGACCGCACCCTCGGCGTCGTGGAGCGGCGGTTCGGCCTCGGCCTGCCGCGGGCCGCGCTCGGCGAGCTGCGCCTGCCGGCCTTCGCGGTGCGCGGCATCCCGGGAATGTCGCGCTGAGCGGTTGACGGACCGTCGCCGGCGGTCGGGCCGTGCCCGGGCCGGCGGCGGTCAGGCCGTGACGGCGGCGGCGCGCAGCCGGGCGGCGGACCGGGCCAGCCGGGCGGCCGCGAGCAGGGTCGGGCAGAAGCCCACCGCGCAGGCCGCGAGCACGCCGACCGGGCTCAGGCTCCCGGCCACGGCGACGACGACCGCGGCCGCCAGCGGCACCGCGAGCAGGGGTGCGAGCAGGAGCAGGGTCGCGTGGACCTTCTCCCGCCGGCTCCACTGCGCGGAGCGCCCGACCCGGACGGCGGCGGCGACGGCGGCCGCGAGCCCGAGCACCGGTCCGACGCCCGGGACGAGCAGCAGGGGCAGCGGGAGCACGGCCAGCGCCAGGGTCACGGTGGTGCGCCTGCTGGTCTCCGGCTCGGGGCGGCGCTCGGCCCCGGCCCCAGCCCCGGCTCCGGGCCGGGAGCGGCCGGCCTCGGCGAGTGCGGCGTCGGCGATCTGCCGGGGGCTGCCCAGCTGGTCGAGGACGCGCCGGACGGCGGCCTCGTCGGCGGGGCCCGCGGGGCCGGTCGGGCCGGCCGGGCCGGTCTCGGCCAGGGCGACCTCGACGTGCTCGCGCAGGTCCGCGAGCAGCTCGCGGCGCTGGTCGGCGGGCAGCGGCTCGGTGAGCCGGGCGACGGCGTCGAGGTGGGCGCGGACCAGCGGGTGGTCGATGGGGTTGCTCACGGCTTCTCTCCCGGGGTGAGGACGTGGTCGACGGTGGCGCGGAAGGCCGGCCACAGGGCGGTGAACTCGTGCAGTGCGACGCGCCCGGCGTCGGTGAGGGCGTAGTAGCGGCGGGACGGGCCACTGGCCGAGTCCCGGAGGAAGGTGTCGGCGAGCCCGGCGCGGCGCAGCCGGGACAGCAGCGGGTAGATGGTGCCCTGGCTGGTCGCGAGCATCGGGAAGCGGCCGAGTTCCTGGAGCAGCTCGACGCCGTAGCGCGGGCCGTCGCGCAGCAGCGCGAGGACGCAGTACTCCAGCACGCCCTTGCGCAGCTGGGTCGCCACCGGGCCGTCCGGGGCGTTCGCGCCGTCGCGGTCGCCCCCGGCGGCGCCGTGGCCGGGCTCGGGGTTTGCGATGCCAGGTACCATGCAATGCAAGGTAGCAGGCGAAGCAACCCGCCGCCAGACGTTCCCTCCGTGTGCACCCGGACGTGTCGGAGGCCCGCGCGCCGGACGTTCCCGCCGGACACCTCGGACAACGTGCGGCGGCCGGGTCGTGGTTCATCCGGGCGCCCCTCACCCGGCCGGCCGGTGGTACGGCGTGCGGCGCACGCCCCTGGTCGGGCGCCTCCGGCGGGCGTGACCGGGCCTCCGCCCCTAGGGTCGTTCGTGCGTCGACCGGCCCCCAGTGGCCGGTTCCGGCGGCCGGCCCCGGTGATGGGCTCCGGTGACCGGCCCCGGTGACCGGTTCCCCGCGCCGGGGGCGCGCGCCGCTGCGACGCGCCGTCGCCGGGTGCCGGGCTTCCGGTGACGCCGCGTCGGCCCCGACGACCGTGCCGATGCGCCCGAGCGCGCCGGCGCAGCCGCCCCCGGCGATCCGCGCCGGCAGCCCGAGAGGTGGACCCGCCCCATGCACACCGTCGTCCGTGGAGCCGGCGCGCTCGGCCTGGCCGTGCTGCTGCTCGCCACCGCCACCGGCTGCCAGGACGACCACTCGTCCGCCGCCGAGCCCGCGCCGACTTCCCCGGCCACCGCCCCGTCCGGCGGCGGCACCGCCGCTGGCGGCCAGGCGCCGGACTGGCACGCCTGCCCGGCGCCCAGCGCGGCCCAGGGCGGCAGCGGCACCGCGCCCGCCGGGGCCTGGCAGTGCGCCACCCTCAAGGTGCCGCTCGACCACGCCAAGCCGGACGCCGGCACCATCGACCTCGCGCTGATCCGCAGCCCGGCCACGGACGAGCCGCACCGGATCGGCTCGCTGCTGTTCAACTTCGGCGGCCCCGGCGCCTCCGGCGTCGCCACCCTGCCCGCCCTGGCCGGCAGCTACGCCTCCCTCAACTCCCGCTACGACCTGGTGAGTTTCGACCCGCGCGGGGTCGGCGAGAGCGCCGGGGTGAGATGTCTGGACGACGCGGCGACGGACGCCGACGCGGCCGTCGACGACACCCCCGGCGACCCGGCCGCGGTCAAGGCGCTGGACGAGAGCAACGCCCGGTTCACCGCCGCCTGCGAGCGAAACTCCGGCCGGGTGCTGCCGTACGTGGACACCGAGAGCGCCGCCCGGGACATCGACCTGATCCGCCAGGCGCTCGGCGACCGGAAGCTCTCCTACTTCGGCATCAGCTACGGCACCCAGCTCGGCGGCGTCTACGCCCACCTGTTCCCGGAGCAGGTCGGCCGGATGGTGCTGGACTCGGTGGTCGACCCGACCAAGGATCCGCAGCAGGCCGCGCTCGGCCAGGCCCAGGGCTTCCAGCTCGCCCTGGAGGACTTCATGAAGGCCTGCGCCGCCCAGGCCGCGGCCGCCTGCCCGACCGGCGCCGGCGGCGCGGACGGCACCGCGAAGGTCTCGGAGCTGCTGCGGAAGGCCGAGCGGTCCCCGCTGCCCACCGCGGACGGCCGCAAGCTCACCGGGAGCCTCGCCGTCACCGGCATCGCCGGCGCCCTGTACAGCCAGGAGACCTGGCCCGCGCTGGCCACCGGTCTCACCGAGGCGATGGAGCTGGGCAGCGGCGACACCCTGCTCAAGCTCGCCGACTCGCTGCGCGGGCGCGACCCGCAGGGGCGCTACAGCAACCTCGGCGCGGCGAACCGGGCGATCGCCTGTGCGGACGCCCGGCAGCGCTACTCCGACCAGGACGTCCAGCAGCAGCTGCCGAACTTCCGCGCCGCCTCCCCGGTGTTCGGCGAGTTCACCGCCTGGAGCCTGACCGGCTGCACCGGCTGGCCGGTCGCGGGCAGGAGCGACCACCCGGAGGTCGCCGCCCCGGGCGCGGCCCCGGTCCTGGTGGTCGGCACCACGGGCGACCCGGCCACCCCGGTCGAGGGCGCCCGGGCGATGGCACAGCAGCTCGGTGCGGGCGTCGGCGTCACCGTCACCCTCCAGGGCGAGGGTCACGGCGGCTACAACACCGGCAACCCGTGCCTGAAGCAGACCGTCGACGGCTACCTGCTCGACGGGAGGGCGCCGGCGGACGGGACGGTCTGCAGCTGAGAAGTGGCCCATTGCGGAACGGCCGAATTGGCTCTGGAAAGCGGGCCACTCGTCCCGCTAGGCTCGCCGACGTGAACAACGAGATCCCCAAGGTCGACTTCTACTTCGACCCCGTCTGCCCCTTCGCCTGGATCACCTCCCGCTGGATCCTGGAGGTCGCGCGCCAGCGCGAACTCGACCTCACCTTCCGGGTGATGAGCCTGTCCGTCCTCAACGAGGGCCGCACCGACCTGCCCGAGCGCTACCAGCGCCTGATGACCACGGGCTGGGGCCCCGTCCGGGTCTGCGTCGCCGCCGCCGAGCAGCACGGCCAGCACGTGCTGCGTGACCTGTACACCGAGCTCGGCACCCGGTTCCACGACCAGGACCGCCCGGCGGACGAGGACGTCATCCGCGAGGCCCTGGTCGCCGCCGGTCTGCCGGAGGAGCTCGCCGAGGCGGCCCACAGCACCGCGTACGACATCGCGCTGCGCAAGAGCCACCACGAGGGCATGGACCCGGTCGGCGAGGAGGTCGGCACGCCGACCATCCACATCGACGGCGTCGCCTTCTTCGGCCCGGTGCTGAGCGCGATCCCGCGCGGCGAGGACGCCCTCAACGTCTTCGAGGGCGTGCGACTGCTCGCCGGGTACCCGAAGTTCTTCGAGCTGAAGCGGACCAGGACGGGCTCGCTGGACTTCTCCTGAACCGCGGTCGGCGCCCTGCGGGGCGTCGACCCGCCCTCCCCGGAGGGTCGTCGACGGCGGCCGCGGGCGGCCCGGTGAGCAGCACCGGGCCGCCCGTCCGCGTTTTCCGGCTCATCCGTTCGGTGGATTACTACGCGACGAGTACTACGCGGCGTGTAGCATCTCGTCATGGCCGAGACCGCGTCGAGCACCACCGAACCACCGCCCCGCACACGCCACCTGACGGTCCGTGCGGACTGGCCGAAGGCCGCCGTCGCCCTGCTCGGAGCCGCCCTGCTGGCCGCCCAGGCGCCGCCCGGGCTCGCGCACGCCCTCGCGAACGCAGTCCAGGCCGAACGGCCGCTGGCGGAGCACGTCGCCCCCGGGGTGCCCTGGCTGCCCGACCTGCTGCTGCGCGGCGCAGACCGTGCCGGCGACGCTGCCGACGACGGTGCGGACGGGCGCGCCGACGACCGTGCCGGGGCCCGGCGGTGAGCCGCGCCCAGCGGCGGGCGCTCGCGGCGTCGCTGCTGCTCGCGGTCGCCTTCACCGTCTTCGCGTACGTCACCACCCAGGCCAAGTCGCTCCGCGCCGCCAGCCCCTGGCAGGCGGACCCGTACGACGCCGTCGTCTCGTTCACCCTGTTCCTGGTCCCCGCGCTGGCCGCGGTGGCGACGGCCCGGTCCTGGCTCTGCCGGGGCGGCGCGCCGCAGCCCGCCCACCGCCTGGACCAACTCCTGCGCGCCGCAAGGCTGGCCGTGCTGCTGGTCGCCGCCACCGCCGCCACCGACTGGGCGGCGGTCGCACTGCGGGCGGAACGCGAGCGCTGGGGCGCGCCCACGCCGTGGCTGGTCGCCGCCCTGCTGCCGCTGACCGCCGGCGCCGCCCGCTGCCTGTGGCTGCTCCGGCGCGCCACCCGCGAACCGGCCCCCGCCCCGCGGCCGGACGAACGGCGGCGGCCCGGCGGCGACTGGCTCGACGACCTCGTGCTGCTCGCCGCGCCGATCGCCGACCTCACCGCCGCAGCCGGCCTGCTGCGCCGCCACCTCGTCGCCGCCGCGGCCGGGCTCAGCCTGCTCGCCGGGGCCGGACTGGTCACCGGTCAAGCACTCGGCGAGGGCTGGCCCGGGCCGCTCGTCGCGCTGCTCGAACTCTCGGTGTTCACCAGCGGGTTCTTCGCGTTCTGCCTGCTCGGCGACGCGGTGCTGCGGATCACCGGCACCGGCGCGCCGTGGAGCCCCGCCCGCGCCGCCGCCTTCGCCGCCGCCCTGGCCGTGCCGGTGAGCGGCGGCCTGCGGGCCGCCGTCTGGCGGCTGGCCGGCCTCCCGGGCACGGTCGACTCGCCCGCCCGGCTGCTCGCCCTGATGGCCGGGTGTGCCCTGCTCGCCGGCATCGCGACCCTGGCGGCCGTCCACGCCCGCCGGCGGCCCGGACCGACCCGGTCCGGCCCAGGCCGTGATCAGTAGGGGCGATCGTGCCATTCGCTGTCGGGGATCGGGCTCTCCGGGACGTGGACGCAACCATCGGCCCAGTCCCGGGACGCGAACACGGGCCGGCTGAGCACGACGTCCCCGGCGCGCTGGGCATGCAGGACGACCCCGAGGGAGTCGGCGCCGGGGTCCCCGTACGGGCCGCGGAGCAGTTCGTGGCCGTGCGCCGCACCGAACCTCAGCGGTCCCACGCTCTTCAGCGGCTCCAGCACCCACGCGGCCCGGTCGGCCTCGTCGGTGGCCGCCCACGGATTCAAGAACGAATGCGCCGGACCCCCTCGTCGAACGGGCGTCCAGGCTACCCGCCGCGACCCGCCGATCTGCGCATTCAGACCCCCTGGGGCGACGACACGCCGAGATCGGCCCGCATGGCCAGGCGCATCGCGGCCAGCAGGTCCCACGATCGCGCCCGCATGCTGTCGGCGAGTTCGACGGTCTCGCCGGCGCCGGGATTACCGAGGTCGAGCCGCCGCAGGACGCCGTACAGCCTGCCGAGGTGCAGATTGACGGCGCTGGCGACTTCGAGGATCTCGTCGGGAAGGATCATCTGACCTTCCGCGTGGCTGGCGCGATGCTCCCGCCGGGCCCCCTCGACTTCCTCGCGGACCTCGTCCGAGACCTCGCCGGCCCGGTGCGCGTGGAGGTAGTTCGTCAGCTCGGTCTGGTAGCTGCGGGCGGCACCGTTGAGGGAGATGTAGGCCGCGCGGCGCGCTTCGAGGTGCGCCTTCCGGGCGTCGTGGGACCGCTCCACGTCCTTCTGCCGGTCGGCGTGCTCAAGCTCCTGGAGCTTGTTCTTCCTCGCGCTCCGGTGGGTGAGGAGCCCCGAGGCCAGCGTGCCGACGATGCCCATGCAGGCGACAGCGAGTGCGCTTGTGGCGGTGTCCACGTTTCCCCCTGGTCGAACCGTCCTCCGTGCCGGATCAAGCGTACGTATCGCTGATCGGCTGGGTGACCACGGAGTGGGGGTCCATGGCCAGATGGGGCTTCCCCTCCAAGCGGACCTCGAAGAAGCCGTCGTCGATCTTCTCGGTGCCCTTCTCGACGCAGTGCGAGTTGGGAATGTTCAGGACGACGCAGGGCCTTCCGGTGGTCGCGGAGCTGTACATCAGACCGTCGACGGCGGCCCCGGCGTGCTGGTGGACCTTGAGGAGGTACTCGGTGAGGACCTGCGTCGGGACGTAGTCGACCTGGTCGTACTTCTCGCGGATGGGCTCGCTGAGCCGGCGGACGAAGGTGTGGAGGAAGAGCAGGCCGTCCCGCTCCTTCGTCCCGGTGAGGTCGAAGATTTCCGGGGGCTGAGGAACGGTGTCCGTGGTCAGGTCGATCAGGATCAAGGGGTGCCCGGCTTCGAAAACCGCTGCGGTGACGTGCGTGTCCTCCGTCCGGACCAGGCTCTCCCGGATGGCCGTGTCCAGGTCGGTGGCGCCGTAGAACATCGGGATTCCCGCGGGGTTCATCCGGTTCGCCTGCTTGGCGTGCTCCCGTGGAGGCGTTCCGAGCTCCTTCGCCCCCCACTGCGGATCCGGGTCCGATCCGGTCCTGGCCCGCCAGAAGCGGTGTCCGACGTCGATGCTGCGATACAGGCCGTGCCGGTCTATGAGGTGTCCGACCTCCGCGAGCATCTCGCTCGGGGAGAGCTCTCGAAAGTCCCGGTAGAGATCCTCCTTCGGGTCGACCAGGAAAACGTATCGGGTCTCGTGCTTGAGGGCGTGGCAGAAGGAATCCCATCCGTTGGTGAGAATCTCCCTCTGAGAGTCTCCCGCCCATTCCCCCCGCTTGACCCACTGGTCCTCCACCATCGCGCCGGCGACGGCTTCGGCGAGTCCTTCTCCCAGCAGCACATGGCCGAAGTAGCCGGTCACGAGCTCTTCGGTACTCATGACGTTCCCGAGATACCGGCCTTCTTCGGAGTCGAACGGAACGTTCTCCTCCTCGGCGGTGGCGTACTCGGTGCGCATCCCCTGGAAGAAGGCTTCGACCAGCACGTCGAGAGGAGCGGCCGGGCTCCTCCCGCAGAAGCTGCACTCCTCCTCGCCGTCCGCCTCCGCCCGCACCGTGTCCTCAAGGGTCGGCTCGTCCACGCAGTGCTCGCAGACCCACTCCTCGGAGTCCCACCAGCCGCGGGATTCCGCTTCTTCCAGTGCGCGCTTCGCCATACCCATGGCCGGAGGTTACCCGGCGTCCGACCATGGAGGGGAGGAGCCGGTGGTGGGCGAGAGGCGGTGCGTGCGGATGATCGGACGAAGTCGGCTGCGCGCGGCCGGCCGGCACCCCGCGACCCCGCCCGGTCCGGGGCGGCAGTCGGGCGGGCCGGGGGCCGGGCCGGGCCCCGGCAGGCCGGGTGGGCCGAAGCCGCCGCAGGTGCCGGTGCCCGGCTGGCGCCGGTGGCTGCTGCCCGTCGCGGTGCTGGCCACGTTGCTCCTGCTGGTGCTGTTCTCCAGCCCGGGCAAGAGCGGTGGCGCCAGCTACGGCTACACGGACTTCCTGAACCGGGTCGACACCGGGCAGGTGAAGACGGTGAACATCACCGACACCGGAGGCGTCTCCGGCACGCTCAAGGACGGCACCCGCTTCACCAGCCAGATCCCCACCGCGCTGGACAACTCCCCGCTCAGCCGCGCCCTCGCCGACCAGCACGTCGACATCACCGCGAGCCGCAGTGGCAGCGGCAGCTCGCTCTGGTCCACCCTGCTGCTGTTCCTGCCGCTGCTGATCTTCGGCGGGCTGTTCCTGTGGTCGGGCCGGATGGCCGCGCGCTCGCTGAGCGGCGGGCTGAGTGCCATCGGCCGCTCCCGCGCCAAGATCATCGAGGCCGAGCGGCCCGCCACCCGCTTCGCCGACGTCGCCGGGTACGAGGGGGTGAAGCAGGAGGTCAGCGAGGTGGTCGACTTCCTGCGCAGCCCCGACCGCTACGCCGCCGCCGGCGCCAAGGGGCCGCGCGGGGTGATCATGGTCGGTCCGCCCGGCACCGGGAAGACCCTGCTCGCCCGGGCGGTCGCCGGCGAGGCCGAGGTGCCGTTCCTGTCCGTGACCGGCTCCGGCTTCGTGGAGATGTTCGTCGGCGTCGGCGCCTCCCGGGTCCGCGACCTCTTCGAGGACGCCCGCAAGCGCGCGCCGTCCATCATCTTCATCGACGAGATCGACGCCGTGGGCGGCCGCCGGGCCGGCGGCACCCGGATCGGCGGCAACGACGAGCGCGAGCAGACCCTGAACCAGCTGCTCGCCGAGATGGACGGCTTCGACCAGGGCACCGGCATCGTCGTCATCGCCGCCACCAACCGGCCGGACGCCCTCGACCCGGCGCTGCTGCGCCCCGGCCGCTTCGACCGGCAGGTCACCGTGCCGCTGCCCAACCAGGCCGAGCGCGCCGCCATCCTCGCCGTGCACACCCGCGGCAAGACGCTGGCACCCGACGTGGACCTCGACCGGATCGCCCGCGGCACCCCCGGCTTCTCCGGCGCCGACCTCGCCAACCTGGTCAACGAGGCCGCCATCAACGCCGTCCGCGCCGAGCGCGCCACCATCACCGCCGACGACCTCGACACCGCCCGCGACCGGGTCCTGCTCGGCCGCCGTGAGTCCTCCAACGCGCTGCTGCCCGAGGAGCGGCACGCCGTCGCCGTGCACGAGTCCGGGCACGCCCTGATGGCCGCGCTGTGCGAGCACGCCGACCCGGTCGCCAAGGTCACCATCCTGCCCGCCGGCGTCTCCCTCGGCGCCACCGAGCAGCTGCCCGAGGCCGAACGGCACCTGTACGGCGAGAGCTACCTGAACGACCTGCTCACCGTCCAACTAGGCGGACGGGCAGCCGAGTTGGTGGTCTTCGGGGAGGGCTCGACCGGCGCCGCCAACGACCTCGCCAACGCGACCTCGGTCGCCACCCGGATGGTCCGCGAGTTCGGCCTCTCCCCGGAGCTCGGGCCGGTCGGCTACTCCAGCGGCTCCCCGCAGCACCTCGGCGAGGGCCTGGAGGACCTGCTGCGCCGCCCCTACTCCGAGCAGACCCAGCGCACCGTGGACGAGGCCGTCGCCCGGCTGCTGCGCCGCGCCGAGCGGCGGGCCGTCGACCTGCTGCGCGAGCACCGGCAGCACCTGGACGAGTTGGCGGCGCTGCTCGTCGCCCGGGAGACCGTGGACGGCGCCGTGGTGCTGGAGATCCTGCGGCACAGTGCGCCGGACCGGCCGGCGTCGGACGCGGGGTGACGGCGGACGCGGGGTGACGGCGGCGCCCGCCCGGCTGGGCGCCGGGCACGGCTGGCATACTCCGGACCGACAGATCGGTTTATCGGTAATCGGTCGTGAACGTCGTGAGGTGGATGGTGTCCGGAGCAGCAGAGGTGGCGGCTGGGACCGACGTCCAGCGGGAGGTCGCCCGGGCCCTCGGGGTCGCGGCCGTCGAGGACCCGGCGCGCGAGGCCGCGCGCCGGGCCGGCTTCCTGGCCGAGCAGGTCCGGGCCGCCGGCGCCCGGACGCTGGTGCTCGGCATCAGCGGCGGCGTCGACTCCACCACCGCCGGGCGGCTCTGCCGCCTCGCCGTCGACCGGCTGCGGGCCGAGGGCTACCAGGCGGACTTCTGCGCGATGCGGCTGCCCTACGGCGTGCAGGCCGACGAGGCGGACGCGCAGCGGGCCCTGGAGTTCATCCAGGCCGACGAGGTGCTGACCGTCGACGTCAAGCCCGCCACCGACGCCGCCCTCGCCGCCCTGGCCGCGGCCGGACTGACCTACGGCGACCACGCCCACGAGGACTTCGTCCGCGGCAACGTCAAGGCCCGCCAGCGGATGGTGGTCCAGTACGCCGTCGCCGGTGCGCGCGCCGGGCTGGTCGTCGGCACCGACCACGCCGCCGAGGCCGCGGTCGGCTTCTTCACCAAGTTCGGCGACGGCGCCGCCGACGTCGTGCCGCTGGCCGGTCTGACGAAGCGTCAGGTCCGGTCCGTCGCGGCCGCCTTGGGGGCGCCGGAGGAGCTGGTGTGGAAGGTCCCCACCGCCGACCTGGAGGACCTCGATCCGGGCAAGCCCGACGAGGACGCCCTCGGTGTCAGCTACCAGGACCTGGACGACTTCCTGGAGGGCCACCCGGTCAGTGAGCAGACCGCCCGCACCGTCCTCGGCCACTACCGCCGCACCGAGCACAAGCGCAGCCTGCCCATCGGCCCGGCCCAGCCGTGACGGACCCGGCCGTGACGGACCCGGCCGCGGCCGCTCGCCACGAGCGCGCGGCCGGGGCCGTCCTCGGCGCGGCGGTGGGCGACGCCCTCGGCGCGCCCTACGAGTTCGGCCCGGCCGGCGCCTTCACGGCCGGGCCCGGTGAGCCGGTCGCGGGCGGCGGCTGGGAGCGCGGTGAGGCCACCGACGACACCCAGATGGCCGTCCTGGTCGCCGAATCCCTGCTGGAACGCGGCGAGTTGGACCTCCCGGACATCTTCGACCGGTTCCGCCGCTGGGCCGCCGCCGGCCCCAAGGACATCGGCATCCAGACCGAGGACGTCCTCACCAACGGCAACCCGTGGGACCTCGCGGCCGCCGTCCACTTCAACACCACGCTGCGCGCCGCGGGCAACGGCGCCCTGATGCGCGCCGCCACCTCCGCCGTCGCCTTCGCCGGGGCCGGACGGCAGGCCACCATGGACGCCGCCCGCCGGATCGCCGCCCTCACCCACGGGGACCGGGCCGCCTGGGAGGGCACGGCGATCTTCCACGAGCTGGTCCGCCTCGCCCTCGACGGCGCCGACCCGCTCGCCGCGATCCCCGCCACCCTCGCCGAGGTCCACCCCGACCACCGCGAGCGCTACGCGGCCGTCCTCGCCCCGGACTGGCACCCCGACCGGGCCACCGAGGCCAACGGCGCCGTCTGGCCCTGCCTGGGCTCCGCCGTCTGGGCGCTGCGCACCACCGGCGACTACCGGTCGGCGGTCCACGCCGCGATCGACCTCGGCGGCGACACCGACACGGTGGCCGCCGTCACCGGCGGACTGGCCGGGGCCCGGTACGGCCTGGCGGCGATCCCGGCGAGCTGGCTGGAGCCGCTGCACCTGCCGCTGCCGGGCTCCGCCGGGCGGGTCCTGCGGGTGCCCGAACTGCTGGCGATGGCCGAGGAGTTGGTCAGCGGCCGAAGGACATGACCGCCAGGGTGAAGGCCGCGCAGGGCAGCGCCGCGGTGGCGGCGAAGGCGCCCACCATCGCGTGGTGCCAGCGGCGCTGGACGGTCGAGTCCCGGCCCGCGACGGCCAGGCCGAGCAGCGTGGTGAACAGCGTGAGGCCGAGCAGGGCCGTGGTCTGCACCACCGCGTCGTGCCGCTCGCCGGGGGTCTGCTGACCCGCCCAGCGCCAGATCCGGCTGAGCAGGAAGGCGCCCGCCAGCAGCGCCAGCGAGCCGAAGACCACGGCCCCGCCAGCATCGCCCGACTCCCGCCCGCGCCCCGTGCGGTCCGATCCGCCCGCAGCCACCACAGCCCCCCGCCGTCCGTCCGTTCCCGCCACTCGCTACGGTACCCGGGATCGGTATCGACTCCGAAGGGGGAGTGGGCATGGACGAGGTGACGACGCGTCCGGTGGCGCGGGTGGTCGGCGGGCGTGCGGAGGTGCGGGACGACGACTGGGGGAGCGTCGAGGCGGTGATCCGGCTGGACGGCGAGCGGTTCACCGAGGAGGCGCTGTACGGCCTGGCGGACTTCTCGCACCTGGAGGTGGTCTACCACTTCGACCGCGTCCCGGAGGAGAAGATCGAGACCGGCGCCCGGCACCCGCGCGGGAACACCGACTGGCCGCTGGTCGGCATCTTCGCCCAGCGCGGCAAGAACCGGCCGAACCGGCTCGGCGTCTCCCGCTGCGCGCTGGTCCGGGTGGACGGGCTGGACGTGCACGTCACCGGTCTGGACGCGGTGGACGGCACGCCGGTGCTGGACCTCAAGCCCTACCTCGCCGAGTTCGGCCCGCGCGGCGAGGTGCGCCAGCCGGAGTGGTCGGTCGAGCTGATGCGCGCCTACTACGAGCGCGAGTCGGAGGGCTGAGCCGGAGGGCTGAGCCGGACGCCCGGGTGGGGCGGCCGAGCCGGGTGGCTGCCCGTCACCCGGCTCTGCGTCATCCAGCTCTGCGTCACCCGGCTCGGCGGAAACGATTCGTCAGTCGCCGTCCGCGTCCGGGGCCGCGCTCGGCGCGCCGGCGCCCTTGATGTTGAGCTTGGCCTCGGCCGTGGTCCAGTCCGTGGCGATCGCGCTCTGGACCTGGGCCAGGGTGACCTGGCCCTTGCAGAGCGCGGTGTGCAGGTGCGTCTCCACCGAGTCCTTGGGGTTGTTGGGCCCCTTGCCCGGCACGTGGTCGGGGGACGGCGGCTGGATCCACAGGTTGCGCGGGTCGTTGGGGTCGCCGCCGAGCTGCAGGCTGATCAGGTGGTCGTACTCGGCGTCGCCCATCGGCCCGGTGTAGCCGTAGGACTTGGCGTTATCGGCCTTCTCCTTGCCGGTGATGTTCGCCGGCGGCCGGACGGTCGAGGTGTAGCCGCCGGTCTTGCAGACGGTGTCCTTGAGGTTGGCCTGGGTGACGGCCGGGCTGGTCGCGCCCGGGGTGCAGTTCGGGTCGGGCAGCGGCTGCTTGTCCGCCGTGTAGCGGTAGTGGCAGCTGCCGGCCGCGGGCTGCGGCTGGGCGTCGTACGAACTCTTCGGGCCGGGCCCGGCGACGATGTTCGCCGGGGCGGCGGCGTCCCCGGCGGGCGCCGCCGCCGCGCTGTGGCCGCTCTCCTTGCCGTCGGCCGGCTTGGCGGTGTGGCCCCCGCCGGACGAGCAGCCTGCGGCGGCGGCGAGCAGCACGGCCGCGGCCATGGCCAGGGCACCTCGGGCGGGAGCCTGCACGGAAGTTCCTCCAGGTCGTTGCGGTGGGACGGGCGGCCGCCCGGCGCTGTCGTCGCCGGTGGCCGCGCCAGCGGACACTACCGTGTCGACAGGGCCGAAGGAGTGACGCCACGTCCGGCGCGGGAAGGGCCGGACCGGCGCGCGGAATCGTTTCGGCACGAACCCCCGTTCCCGCCCCCGGGCCCCCGCGCCGGCGCCGTGACCGGTGCCACACCTGCCGGCGGGTGCGGCCACGGCGTGTCGGACGGGACGGACCGTCAGTGGCGCACGGCCGCCAGCCGCCCCCGCCGGCTCATCGGTACGGCGCCGGGTCGAGCGGCCCGTCCGCGCCCTGCGCCTCGACCAGGTAGCGCCAGCAGTCCGGCCGGCTGCCGTCCCGGTCGGTGAAGCCGTACACCCGCGCCAGCTGCCCGCTGGACAGCGAGCCGCCGTTCCACCGGGCCACCTCCGGGTCGGCGGCCAGCGCCGCGACCGCCCGGCCGACGTAGGAGGGCGACTCCGAGATGCCGAACTGCGGCTCCCCGGCCAGCGCGTCGCGCCAGTTCTCCTCCGTGACGCCGAAGTGCTCCAGCATCATCTCGGAGCGCATCCACCCGGGGGTGAGCGCCACCGCGGTGGCGCCGCGCGGGCCCAGCTCGTGGCCGAGCGAGAAGGCCATCCGCAGCACCGAGGTCTTCGCCAGGTCGTAGAAGAAGGAGTTGCGGTAGGTGCCGCGGTTGTACTCCTCGGTGCCGTCGGTCATCTCCACCACCAGCCCGCCCGGGTGCTTGAGCAGCAGCGGGAGGGCGTGGTGGCTGGTGATCGCGTGCGTCTCGACGGCCAGGCGCAGCAGCCGCAGGCCGTCGTCGAGGTCGTGCTCCCAGACCGGGACGTCCCAGCCGAACAGCTTCTCGCCGCCCCAGATGTCGTTCACCAGGACGTCCAGCCGGCCCTGCTCGGCCTCGATCCGGGCGACCAGGGCCGCCACCTGCGCAGGCACGAGGTGGTCGGTGGGGACCGCGACGCCCCGGCCGCCGGCGGCGGTGACCAGCTCGGCGGTGTCCTCGATGGTCTCCGGGCGGTCGTACTCCGAGCGCTGCCGCCGGGTGCTGCGCCCGGTCACGTAGACCGTCGCGCCGGCCGCGCCGAGCTCGACCGCGATGCCCCGCCCGGCGCCCCTGGTCGCGCCCGCGACCAGCGCGACCCGGCCGGAGAGCGGCCCGGTCGGTGCCCCCGACCCGCCCGGCTCCCCGCCCGGCTCCCCGCTGGTCATTCCGTCCGGTGTTCCTGCCATCCGCGGCCTCCCTGCCTCGCCGATCCCGTCGGCGTCCGGGTACGACTGTGCCGACGCCCGTGGAACGGACGTCGGCACCAGCGAAGCACAGGGGTCGGACAGCGGAGCCTTCCTCCGAGGCCCCGGCGGCCTCAGCGCGCGGCCTTGGCCTCCTTGGCGGCCTTCTCGGCGGCCTCCTTGGCGTGCTTCTCCTTGATCCGGACGGTCTCCTTGCGGACGTCGACCTGGTTGGCGCGCTCGTGCTGGAGCCAGAGCGGGTTCTCGGCCTTGATCGCCTCGATCTGCTCGCTGGTGAGCGCGTCGGTCACGCCGCCGCGGGCGAGGCCGGAGATGGAGATGCCGAGCTTGGCGGCGACCACCGGGCGCGGGTGCGGACCGTTCTGGCGCAGCTCCTGGAGCCACTGCGGCGGCTCGGCCTGCAGCGCGTTCAGCTCCTCGCGGGAGACCACGCCCTCCTGGAAGTCGGTCGGCGCCGCGGCGAGGTAGATCCCCAGCTTCTTGGCCGCCGTGGCCGGCTTCATGGTCTGGCTGGTCTTCTGCTTGAGCGATGTCATACCGACAAGGGTAAGGGAGCGGGCGGGCGCTTCCGGTCACGGTCGGTAGCCTTGCCCTGTGACAGACATGCAGGTGAACCCGTCGTTCCGGCTCGCGTACGTCCCGGGCGTGACGCCCGGCAAATGGGCCCGGGTCTGGGGCGAACGGCTCCCGGACGTGCCGCTGGAGCTGATCGCCGTCCCGTCGCCGGAGGGCGAGCGGGCGGTGCGCGAGGGCGGCGCGGACGCCGGGCTGGTCCGGCTGCCGGTCGACAAGGACGTGCTCAGCGCGATCCCGCTGTACACCGAGACCACCGTCGTGGTGTTCCCCAAGGACCACTGGCTGGCCGCCGCGGAGGAGGTCGCGCTCGGCGACCTCGCCGACGACGTGGTCTTCCACCCGCTGGACGACACCCTCGGCTTCACCGCCGAGACCCTGCCCGGCCGCCCGGCGATCGAGCGCCCGGCGACCACCGAGGACGCGATCGAACTGGTCGCGGCCAACATCGGCGTGCTGCTGGTGCCGCAGTCGCTGGCCCGGCTGCACCACCGCCGGGACCTCACCTTCCGGCCGGTCGTCGAGGCGCCGCAGTCCCAGGTGGCGCTGTCCTGGCCGCTGGAGCAGACCACCGACCTGGTGGAGGAGTTCATCGGGATCGTCCGCGGCCGCACGGTCAACAGCTCCCGCGGGCGCGGCGCGCAGGCCCCGGCGGCCCCGGCGAAGAAGGCCGAACCGCAGCGCAAGCCCCAGCAGAAGTCGCCGCAGAAGTCCGGGCAGCAGCGGAAGTCCCCGCAGAAGCCGCAGAAGGGCGGCACCCCGAAGGCCCGGGGCACCGGCGCGGCCGCTCGCCGGGGCAAGCCGAAGCGGTAGCCTCGTGCCCCGTTCTGGAGACTGCCGACCCTCGGGAGGAGCGGGGCCATGTGGCACGACCTGGTGATCGTCCAGATCCCTATCGCGGAGAAGATCGTCCGCACGATCGCGGTCTACGCGCTGATCCTGATCCTGTTCCGGCTGGCCGGGAAACGCGGGCTGGCCGGGCTGAACACCTTCGACATGGTGGTCGTGTTCCTGCTCTCCAACGTGGTGCAGAACGCCATCATCGGCAACGACAACAGCCTGCTCGGCGGCGCGATCGGGGCGGTCACGCTGATCGCGGTGAACTCCGCCGTCACCCGCTGGCTGGCCCGGGACCCGCGGGCCGCCCGGCTCCTGGAGGGCACCCCGACCACCGTGGTGCGGGACGGCCGGCTGGTGCCCGGCGCGCTGCACGACCTGGCGCTGCGCCCGTCCGAGCTGGAGCACGCGATCCGGGTGCAGAACGGCGACAACGTGAGCGACGTGGCGCGGGCCCGGCTGGAGCCGGACGGGCAGCTGCTGGTCACCCTGAAGGCGGCCGAGCAGGGCGCCACCCGGGGCGACGTCGAGGAGCTGCGGCAGCGGCTGGAGACGATCGAGCGGCTGCTCGCCGAGATCGCCGCCGGCCGCCGGCCGCCGCACTGACGGTCCGTCCGTCAACCTCCGCTCGCCGCGCGGGCCGTGGCCTCGCGGCGGGCGGTGACGGCCGGGGCGGCGGCCAGGCCGACGCCGAGCGCGGCCGCGACCAGGTGGCCGATGGTGGTGAAGTCCGGCAGCGGGCCCGGCCATTCGGCGTCGCCGCTGAGCGGCCAGCCGAACACGAAGGCCGCCCAGGGGAGTCGGGCCCAGCGCGGCAGCGCCAGGACGGCGAACCCGAGGGCGGTCTGGGCGCCGTAGCTGATGCCGTAGTCGGAGGCCTGCCGGACGCTCTCCGGGTACCAGCCCTGCCGCAGGGCGAGCAGGATCACCAGGGCCGTGACCAGGGTCGCGCCGACGTGCCCGGCGAGCAGCAGCAGGGCGGCCCGCCGCGTCCCGAAGCGGCGCTCGGCCCAGGCCAGGCTGACGCAGATGCCGAGGCCGAAGGTGATCAGGGTGCCGCCGAAGGCGGTGGACAGGACATCGGTGAGCGTGCCGTCGTAGAGCAGGGCGCTGCCGAAGAGGGCGGTGAGCGGGTGGTCGTCGAGGTTGTCCAGGTTGGTGCTGATGTACTGCCGGAGGGCGTCGGCGCGTTCGGCCGGCAGCCAGTCCTCCACCCAGACGTGCCCGAGCAGGAGCAGCCCCACGTACGTGAGGGTCAGCGGCGAACGGCGCGGGTACGTCCGGAGGGTGCGGAGCAGCCGGTGCCCGGGGCGTCCTGGGGCGGGTGGGTTCATGCCCGGCACGCTACCGGGTGGAGATCGTCCCGCGGCGTCCTGGACCGCTGTCCGCCGCGTCGGCTACCTGGCGCGGTGGGCGAGGGTGGCGGTGAACGGGCGGGGCGTGAGCGCGGAGCTGCGGGCCGGGCGGATCCGCCGGCCGGGGGTGGGGGTGACCGTCCAGCGGGAGGCGATGGTGGCGAGGGCCAGGCAGGCCTCGGTGGTGCCGAAGGCGTCGCCGATGCAGCGGCGGGCGCCGAGGCCGAACGGGATGTAGGTGCCGGGTGCCGGGCGGGTGGTGGTGAGCCAGCGGTCCGGGTCGAAGCGGTCCGGGCAGGGGTAGAGGTCGGCCCGGCGGTGCAGCAGGTACGGGCTGAACAGGACGGTGGTGCCGGCCGGCAGGTGCCGGCCGGCGAGTTCGGTGCCGGTGGTGACGGTGCGGCTGAGCAGCCAGGCCACCGGGTAGAGCCGCAGCGTCTCCTGGACGATCCGGGCGGTGAGCGGCAGCTTGGGCAGGTCGTCGTACCGGGCCGGGCGGCCGTCCAGGACGGTGTCGAGCTCGCCGTGCAGGCGGTCGCGGACGGACGGGTTGGCGGCGAGCAGCGTCCAGACCCAGGCGAGCGTGGCGGCGGTGGTCTCCATTCCGGCGAGCAGGAAGGTGACGACCTGGTCGTGGATCTCGGCGTCGGACAGGCCCCGCCCGTCCTCGTCGAGGGCGCCGAGGAGCATGGAGAGCAGGTCGTTGCGGTCGGTGCCGGCGGCGCGGTAGTCGGCGATCAGCCGGCGGGTGATCTCCAGCAGGTCCTGCCGGGCGCGCCGGAAGCGGAGGTTGCCGGGGGTGGGGAGCCGGTCGATGCCGGGCAGCGGCAGCATGACCCGGCGGGCGACGCCGCGGGTGACCTCGTCCATGCAGGCGTGCACGGGCAGCGAGTCGGCCCGCTCGTGCGCGGCGAACAGGCAGCGGGCGGTGACGGCGGTGGTGAGCCGGTACATCGCGGCGGGGACGTCGATGACGTCGCCGTCGCTCCAGGGGGCGGTGGTGCCGGCGATCTCCTCGGCCATCATCGCGGCGTAGCCGGGCAGGCGGTCGCGGTGGAACGCGGGTTGCAGCATCCGGCGCTGGCGCCGGTGGGCGGTGGCGGGGCAGGTGGCCAGGCCGCCGCCCATCACCTCGCGGGCCTTGTCGAGGACGACGCCGCCCTTGTCGTAGGTGCGGTCCTCGGTGAGCAGTTTGCGCACCAGGTCGGGGTGGCAGACGACGTACGCGTCGAGCGGGCCGAGCCGCAGCCGGACCAGGTCGCCGTGCGCGGCCAGGCCGGCCGTGAAGCCGAGCGGATTGCGGACGAAGGCGGGGGCGTGGCCGAGCAGCGGGAGCGCGCCGGGCGCGGTGGCGGTGGTGTGGCGGGGGGCGGTCGGGGTGTACGGGACGGTCACGGGCGGCACCTCGGGATGGGTGGGAGGATCGGGATCGTTCGTGATCCGGGCATTTCCCGCCGACCGGTCGCGAAACGGTGCCCGACCGGCGGGTGGGGTGAACGCGGGGGCGCATGCCGAACGCCCGTGCGCCCTTCGGGGTGCGTCCGGAGCCCGTAGACTGCGGAGCCTCGTGAGACTACCCGTCAGTAATAGGCGGGGAAGGGGAGTTCGGATGACCGACGAGCGGGTCCACGCCTTCACCGACGACGCACTCGGCGCCCACGACGCGGTGGCACTGGCCGCCCTGGTGCGCGACGGAGAGGTCAACCCCCGGGAACTGGTCGCGGCCGCCGCCGCCCGCGCCGCCCGGATCGACGCCGTGCTCGCGCCCGTCGCGCACGCCACCTACGACCGGCCGCGGATCAGCCGCGCGGGCGTCGGCGGCCCGCTCTGGGGCGTGCCGACCTACCTCAAGGACAACGTCGACCTGCGCGGGCTGCCCACCGCGATGGGCAGCGAGGCCTTCCGCGCCCGGCCGGCCCGGCGCAACGCCCCCTTCACCGACCAGCTGCTCGCCTCCGGCCTCGCCGTGCTCGGCAAGACCCGGCTGCCCGAGTTCGGCCTGAACGCCTCCACCGAGTTCGCCGCCGCCCCGCCCGTCCGCAACCCCTGGCGGCCCTCCCACTCGGCCGGCGCCTCCTCCGGCGGCGCGGCCGCCCTGGTCGCCGCCGGCGTGGTGCCGATCGCGCACGCCAACGACGGCGGCGGATCCATCCGGATCCCGGCCGCCTGCTGCGGGCTGGTCGGCCTCAAGCCCACCCGGGGGCGGCTGGTCGGCAACGCGCAGGGCGGCAAACTGCCGATCGACCTCGTCACCGACGGCGTGCTCACCCGCAGCGTCCGGGACACCGCCGCGTTCTTCGCCGCCGCCGAACTCCACCACCGCAACCCGGAACTGCCGCCGCTCGGCCTGGTCGAGGGGCCGCCCGCGCGGCGGCTGCGGATCGGCCTGGTGATGGACTCGCCGATCGCCAGGACCGACGAGCCGACCCGGCGCGTCGTCGAGGAGACCGCCGCCCGGCTGGAGGCCATGGGCCACCGGGTCGAACCCGCCACCCTGCCCTTCGGCGAGGAGTTCTCCCGCGACTTCCTGTCCTACTGGGGCTACATCGCCTGGGTGATCGCGCTCACCGGCCGGGTGCTGCTCGACCCGAGCTTCCGCACCGGTCGGCTGGACGGTCTCACCACCGGCCTGCGCCGGCGCTTCCAGGGCGAGTTCCGCCGCACCCCGGGTGTGCTGCGGCGGCTGCGCCGGGCCGAGGGGGTGTACGCGGGCATCTTCCGCGAGCACGACGTGATCCTCTCCCCGGTGCTCGCCCACACCGTCCCGCCGATCGGCCACCTGAGCCCCAACGTGGCCTTCGAGGAGCTGATGGAGCGGCTGCTGCGCTACGTCGCCTTCACCCCGGTCAACAACGTGACCGGCGGCCCCGGCCTCGCCCTGCCCGCCGGCGCCGAGCCGGGCGGGCTGCCGGTCGGGGTGCACCTGTCGGCGGCGCACGGGCAGGAGCGGGTGCTGCTGGAACTGGGCTTCGCCCTGGAGGCGGACCGGCCCTGGCGGCGGATCCAGGACTGAGCGGCCCGCCGGTCGGCGCGTCCGCGGGCCGGCCGGCCAGCCGGTAGGCCGGTCAGCCGAAGGCGACCGAGCGGGCCGCGTGGACCTCGTGGTGCAGCCGGGCGAGGGCGCAGTCCGGGGCGAGGACGTCCGGGACGGGCGGGGGCGGCTCGCCGGTGCGCAGGGCCTCGGCGAGGTCGGCCAGCTCCTGGGTGACGGCGGCGACCTCGGCGCTGGTCGGCACCGGCGCGCCGTGCTCGACCCGGACCCGGGTGGCGGTGGTGGTGTCCACGATCCGCTCGACCGCGATCACCAGCGGCCACCAGGCTTCCGCCCGGGCGCCGACCGGTGGCGGCTCGGTGAGCGCCCGCTGGAACTCGCCGCGCACCGTTGAGAGGTCCCGGTAGAGCCGGCGCCGGTAGCGGGCGCGGGCCGGCTCGTCCCGGCCGGGGGCGGTGGTGAAGGCCAGCGACACGTACGAGGCGGTGTCCTGGACGGAGTCGGCCAGCCGGTCGCCGATCCGGGTGTGCCAGGACTCGGGCCACAGCAGGTAGCCGGCCAGCAGGGCGATCCCGCAGCCGATCAGCGAGTCGTACAGCCGCGGCAGCACCAGGTGGAAGCCCTGGTGGTTGAGCAGGTCGGAGAGCAGCAGGATCACCGGGGTGATGGCCGCGGTCTGGAACGCGTACCCCTTCACCGACAGCGCCGGGATCAGCGTGGCCAGGGCCGCCATCACCGGCACGTCCCACCAGCCGTGCGGCACCTCGGCCAGCACGGGTATGGCGAGCAGCAGCCCCGCCGCCGTGCCGAGGGCGCGCAGCACCGCCCGGGAGAACACCGAGCCGAAGTCCGGCTTCAGGACGAAGGTGACGGTCAGCGAGACCCAGTACGAGCGGGGCACCGCGATCACCGACACCAGCACCTGGGCGAGGCCGATGCACAGCGCCAGGCGCAGCCCGTACCGCCAGGACGCGCCGGACAGCAGCAGCGCCCGCACCGCCCGCCGGGCCCGGGCGCCGACGCCGGCGGGCCGGCCGAGCCGGTCGTCGTGGGCGTACGGGTCGGGCTCGGGTTCGCGCACGACGTCGGCGGCGTGCCCGATCGCCTCCTCCAGGGCCCGGGTGGACGGCCCGGCGGGCGCCGGCAGGTCGGGCGGCGGGTGCCCGGCCTGCCCGCGTTCGACGGCGTGGGCCAGCGCGCGGACGGCGGCCGGGTAGGCGGCCGGCAGCGGGCCGAGTTCGGGCGGGCGCAGCTGGGCCGCGGCCGCCCCCTCGACCACCGGGATCAGCGCGTTGAGCTGGGCCAGCAGCCTGACCAGGGTGGGGGAGCGGCCGTGCCGGCGGGCCCGGCGGGCGAGCAGCAGGTCGTAGGACTGGTCGAGCGACTGGGTGAGCGCCCGGCGGGTGGCCTCGTACCCGGGGGTGCCGGCGGCCTCCAGCAGGTCGGCGACCACGCGGTAGCTGCCCGCCACCACCGCCCGTTCGGGGACGCCGCCGCGCAGCGGCCAGGCGAGCAGGGTGAGGGCGAGCACCACGCCGCCGCCGAGCAGCAGCAGCCCGGGCGGCAGCCACCAGGGGGAGGGCAGCGGCAGGCCGGCGCCGACCACCGCGTTCAGCAGCAGGAGCAGTCCGGAGACGGAGGCGACCGCGCCGATCGAGGAGATCATGCCGGAGACCAGGGCGGTCGCGGTGAGCGCGGCGACGGCCGTCCAGCCCGTGCCGTGCACCCGGGCGCCGAGCAGCAGCCCGAGGGCGCCGAACAGCTGGGGCACGGCGATGTTGAACACCCGCATCCGGTAGGCGTCGGCGGTGTCCCCGATGACGCCGGACAGCGCGCCCATCGACACCAGCGCGCCGTAGCCGGGCCGGCCGGTGGCGGTGCCCACGGCGAGCGGGGCGGCGAGCGACACCGAGGCGCGGGCGACCGCGGCCCAGGGGACCGGCGCGGCGCGGGGCCGCAGGCTCTCGGTCAGCCAGGCGGGCGGGGCGAGCCGGGCGGCTCCTCGGTGGCGTGCCACAGTCCCAAGCTACGGCGGGCGGCGGGCGGCGGCCTTCGGGGAAACGGGCGCGGACAACGGGGCCCGGAACACCTACCGTTCAGTTCTCCCGCGGTTATGTGAATTCCCGAAACATATTCGCCGATTATGTCCGGCGCCGAAACATAAACGGTCGGCGAGAGCCGTCGTGAACTGCGCTGATTTCCCGATCGGTTACCGGACGGAAAGGGTTGACACCATTAGTTGGTCTAGTCCAACGTAGGGAGAGCGTGCTCCGGTCAAGACTGATCCGAGGTGAGAGGCCTTGCCGGGAGCGCGAGTTGGCCACCCGACGCGTCGACAGCGGACGGCCCGGGCCGACGGCGAGAAGGAGTGTGTGCGGACCGGTACGCGGCCCGCGCCCCCAATTCCGGCAGCGGCCCGCGTGCGGCCGCCCGAACTCGCCGCACCAGCGCGAGCGCACCCGGTGAAGCGCTGCGCCGACCACGAACCATGGAGGGACCCGCTCATGCCGAGCCCTGCGGAACACCCGGACGGATACCTCTACCGGGCCGCCTCCGAGCGCCCCTACTTCAGCGCGGACACCGAGAGCTACCTCGCGGGGACGGCGCTGCGCGAGATCCGCAAGAAGCACCCGCTGCGGGTGCTCTCCGAGGAGGACTTCGCGTTCTGGCAGACCTACGGCTACGTCGTCGTGGAACAGGCCGTCCCGGCCGAACACGCCCGCCGTCTGCTGGAGTTCGCCTGGGAGTTCCAGGGGCTTTCGCCCGACCGCCCCGAGGACTGGTACCGCGAACGCCCGTACCGCGACGACCTCGACCGGCAGCTGCACATCTACGGCTTCGTCGAGGCCTACCACCACCAGCTGATCTGGGACAGCCGGCAGAACCGGCGGGTCTACGACGCCTTCGTGGACGTCTGGGACTGCGAGGAGCTGTGGGTCACCCTCGACCGGCTCAACCTCAACCCGCCGAACGTCCGCAACCGCGACCGCGCGCTGATCGAGCCCACCGACGAGGGCTTCGACATCGAGCTCCACTGGGACGTCGACACCGTCCAGGGCATGCTCCCGCAACGCGTCCAGGGCATCATCGCGCTCGACGACACCGCCCCCGACCACGGCGGCTTCCAGTGCAACCCGGAGCTGTTCCGCCGCTTCAACCAGTGGCAGGCCGCCCAGCCGGCCGGGCGCGACCCGATCCGCCCCGCCGTCGACCGCACCGAGTACCCGGTCGTCCGGCCCGAGTTGAAGGCCGGCGACCTGCTCGTCTGGAACGGCCTGCTGGCCCACGGCGTCGCCCCCAACACCTCCGAGCGCGGCGTGCGGGCGGTGCAGTACCTGTCCATGATGCCCGCGCTGGAGGAAGCCGAGCCGCTGCGCCGCTCCCGGGTGGAGTCCTGGCGCACCCTCGCCACCCCGGACTGGAACCGCACCCTGCTCGGCGACGCCGAACGGCCCGAGGCGCTGCGCTACGGGCCCGCCGAACTCACCGGGCTGGGCGAACGGCTGCTCGGCCTGCGCTCCTGGAACGGCGGCGAGTCCGACGACCGGACGGCGGCGGGGGAGCGGGCATGCGCGCCGTCTGCCTGACCCTGCCCACCAACCGCGAGTGCGCCGCCACCCTCACCGCGCTCGGCGCCGAAGCCGCCCACGCCGCCCGGCGGTTCGGCGTCCGGGTGCACCTGCTGGTGCTGGACTCCGCCGACCCGGCCGCCCGGGCCCGGCACGCCGAGGCGCTGGCCGCGCTGCCGCCCGTCGACGGCGTGACCGTCCACCACCTCGACGAGGACGCCCAACGCGCCTTCCTGCGCGGGGTGATCGCCCGCACCGGCCTCCCCGGAGCCGACCGGCTGCTCGACCTGATGCTGCCCGACGCCGTCTCCTACGGTGCCTGCACCAACCGGGCGTTCCTGCTCGCCGCCGCGCTCGGCTGCACCTCGGTGCACCGCCGCGACTCCGACAGCCGCTACCAACTGCTCGACGGCGAACCGGTGTTCCCGATCGACCACGAGCTCGCCACGATCGGCCGCAAGGCCGCCGACGCGGCCTCCGCCGTCACCGAGTACACCCTCGACCCGATGCACGCCGACAAGCCGGTCGCCCTGGTCGGCGCCTCCTTCATCGGTGAACTCTCCGTCGACATCGGGGAGATCCGCGACCTCGACCCCGACCTCTACCACCGGGTGGTCGGCCTCTGGGCGCCCACCGGGGCGAGCGAGCCGGAGCGGCGCGCCCTCGTCGCCGACTCCTTCACCGGCGGTGGCACCGAACCCTTCACCGCCGACCGCGCCGTGCTCGACCTGCCCGACATCTGGCGGATCGACATGTGCAACATCGCCCTCGACCACGAGGTCTACGAACGCGTCCCGCTGCCCCCGGCCACCGACACCATCGGCAGCGACTACTTCCTGCACCACCTCGTCCGCGACGCCACCCTGCCCGGCGTCACCCACAACCGCCACATCGTCAACTTCTACACGCCCGAACGCCGTACCGGCCCCGGCTTCACCGCCTACCAGCTGCGCTGGACCAAGTTCCTGCTCTCCATGCTCTACCTGTACCCGGTCTACGCCGACCTGGAGACGGCCGGCGACGCGCTGCTCGACGAGCACCACCGCGTCCGCCCCGGGGCCGTCGCCGACTCCGCCCGCCGCAGCGCCGCGACGGACCGCGCGGAGAACCACCGCCGGCTCGCCGAACTCGACCACTGCTACCGGCGACTGGGCGGCAAGTACGCCGAGTTCGCCGACCACCTGCTGCCCCTGCGGGCGCGCCTGCTCGACGAGGCGCAGGCGGACATCGAGGACTTCGCGCTGCTGGTCGACGCCTGGGGCCCGCTGGTCCGGGCCGGCCGGGCGAGCCGTGTGAACGGCGCGGACGGCCTGGACGGAGCAGACGGCGTGGATGGCGCGGACGGCGTCGACGGAGCGGGTTGGACGAGCGGGGCGTGCGGGCCGGTCGGGCCGGGCCGCACGGAACCGGGCAGAGGGGGAGTACCGGCATGACACGCCAGGCCATGAGCACCCACCGCGCTCCGACCGTCCACACCGCCGTGCACACCGCCGCCGCGCCGCGCCCCGACCAGCACGACCGGACGGCCCTGCGCGCCGCCCTCGCCGCCGCCACCGGTGACCGGCTCGTCTACGACCTGGACGGCATCGGCCGCCAGTACGCCACCCTGCGCGCCGAACTGCCCGGCATCGCCGTCCGGTTCGCCATGAAGGCCTGCCCGCTCGACGAGGTGCTCGCCCACCTCGCCGCGCTCGGCTCCGGCTTCGACGCCGCCAGCCCGCAGGAGATCGCCCAGGCGCTGCGCACCGGCGTGCCGCCCGAGCTGATCCACTACGGCAACACCGTCAAGTCCGACCGCAACATCGCCGAGGCCCACCGGCTGGGCGTGCGCGACTTCGCCACCGACTGCCTGGAGGACGTCGCGGCGATCGCCGAACACGCCCCCGGCGCACGGGTGTTCTGCCGCATCGCCACCACCGGCGACGGCGCCCTGTGGGGCCTGAGCCGCAAGTTCGGCTGCTCGTCGGAGGACGCGCTGCGCGTCCTGGAGGCCGCCCGCACCGCCGGCCTGGTGCCCTCCGGCCTGAGCGTGCACGTCGGCTCCCAGCAGCTCACCGCCGAGGCCTGGTCCGCCGCCGTCGACTCCCTGGAGGAGGTGCTGGAGGCCCTCACCCGGCGCGGCATCCGGATCGACCGGATCAACCTCGGCGGCGGCCTGCCCGCCCTCGGCGTCCTCGACCGGCACGGCCGCCCGCTGGAGCCGCCGCTGGACAAGATGTTCGCGGTCATCCGCGAGGGCATGGCCCGGCTGAGCGCGGTCAGCGAGGTGCCGCTGGAGTTCCTGATCGAACCCGGCCGCCACCTGGTCGCCGACCACGGCGCCATCCGCGCCCACGTCGCCCGGCTCTCCTCCCGGCACCGCCTCGACGGCACCGGCGAGGACTGGCTCTACCTGAGCTGCGGAAAGTTCAACGGCCTCTACGAGATGGACCAGTTGCAGTACCGGCTGGAGTTCCCCACCCACCCCGGCGGCCAGTTCGTGAACGCCGTGGTGGCCGGCCCGACCTGCGACAGCGACGACGCGTACGCCCAGGAGGACGGCCTGGTCCGGGTCCCGCGCGCGCTCGCCTCCGGCGACCCGGTGTGGATCCACTCCTGCGGCGCCTACGCCACCGCCTACACCACCCGGGGATTCAACGGCTTCGAACCGCTGCCGTACCTCTGCGTGGGCGGAGCGGCGGGAGGCGGTCCCGCATGAGCGACGTCCGCATCCGCCCGCTGCGCGACGGCGACTGGGACGCCCTGGTCGCCCTGGAGGAACGCGCCTACGCCGCCGGCGGGCTCTCCGAGGGCCGCGAGGCGCTGCAGTCCCGCCACCGGGCCTCGCCCGGCACCTGCTTCGCCCTGGAGCACGCCGGCCGGCTCGGCGGCTACCTGCTCGCCCTGCCCTACCCGCCGGACCGCTGCCCGGACCTCGCCGCCGTCGAGCGCGGCGCGCCGCACGCGAGCAACCTGCACGTCCACGACGTCGTGGTGGCCGAGGAGTTGCGCGGCCGGGGCCTCGCCCGGCGGCTGCTGCACCACGTCCACGGCACCGCCAGGGCGGCCGGCTACCGGACCGCCGCGCTGGTCGCCGTGGGCGGCACCCAGGTGCTGTGGGCCGCGCTGGGCTACCGGGCCCGGCCCGAGATCCGGCTGCCGGAGAGCTACGGCTCCCGCGCGGTCTACATGGCGATGCCGCTGGACCGGGCCCCGGCCCCGGCGGCGCCCCCCGCCGGCCCCCTCGCCGGTCCCCCCGCCGGCCCGCTCGCCGGGCCACCTCCCAGAGCCGAAGTGGGCTGATGCACATGCCACCCGTACGCGACGACTTCCGCCGGTCCCAACTGGCCATCGCCGCCCTGTTCTTCGTCCTCGGATTCCAGTACGCGAGCTGGGTCTCCCGGGTGCCCGCGCTCAAGGCCCGGCTCGACCTGGGCGCGGCCCAGATCGGCCTGCTGCTGATGACCTGCGGGATCGGCGCGGCGGTGTCGTTCCCGCTGGTCGCGGTGCTGATGCGGCGGTTCGGCTCCCGCCTGCTGTCGGTGCTGTCCGCGCTCGCCCTCGGCGGGATCCTGCTCGCGCTGTCCGTGGTGCCCGACTACCCCGTCACCCTGCTGGTGCTGTTCTGCGACGGCGTCGCGGTCGGCTGCCTGAACGTGGCGATGAACGCGCAGGGCGCGGCGCTGGAGGCCCGCTACGAACGGGCCACCATGTCCCGCCTGCACGCCACCTTCAGCGCCGGCTCCTTCCTGGCCGCGCTGCTCGCCTCCGGCGTCAACGCCTTCACCGGCACCCTCGCGGTGCACTTCGGCCTGGCCGTCCTGGTGCTGATCGCCCTGGTCGCCGCCGCCCGGCCGGGGCTGCTCGCGGACGGGCCGCAGGCGGAGGCCGCACCCGCCGAGGGGACGGCGAAGAAGCGCCGGGGCCTGGTGCTGCCCGCCGTCGCCACGCTCTGGATGGGCCTGGCGATGGTGTTCGGCACCGTCACCGAGGGCGCCATGAACGACTGGTCGGCGCTCTACCTCAAGGACGTGGTGGGCGCGGGCGCCGGGCTCGCCCCGCTGGGCATCGCCGTGGTCTCGGTGATGATGGTCCTCGCCCGGCTCTTCGCGGACGGCTGGCGCACCCGCTTCGGCGACGGCCGGATCGTCCGCCTGGGCAGCCTGCTGGCCGCCGGCGGCCTCGCCTTTGCGCTGCTCACGGGTGGCGTGGTGCCGACCCTGCTCGGCTTCGCCTGCGTCGGCCTCGGCGTCGCGGCGGTGACGCCCTGCGTCTACGTCGCCGCCGCCCGGGAGGGCTCGGACGCGCTCTCGGTGGTCGCGGCGACCGGCACCACCGGGCTGCTGGCCGGCCCCGCCGTCATCGGGTTCATCGCGGGCGGCGCCGGGCTGGTCTGGGGCATGGCCGCCGTCGCCGCCTCGGCCGCGGTCGTCTCGCTCTGCGCCACCCGGATCCGCTGGCCCGCCGTGGCGGGTGGCGCGGCCGGGCCGAGCGCGGCCGAACCCGGCGCCGCCGGGCCGAGCGCGGCCGAACCCGGCGCCGCCGGGCCGAGCGCTGCCGAGCCGAGCGCTGCCGGGCCGGTCGACGGCCGGCTGGCGCCCGAGGCCCGCTGACGGCCTACCCGACCTCGCCCGGCACGTCCGCGCCCCCCGTCGCGACGTGCCGGGCGAGCCGCGCCCGGACGGCGGTGAGCCGGGCGATCTCCGCGTCCAGCACGGCGAGCCGGGCGTCGATGACGGGCCGGAAGGTCTCCGGACCGGGCTCGCCGGAGCAGCGCAGCGGCGGATCGGCGAACAGCCCGTCCAGCCGCTCGGCCCGGCCGGCCAGGTCCTCCACCGTCAGGCCGACCGCCAGCAACTGCCGGATCACCCGCACCCGGGCCACCTCGCCCGGCCCGTACTCGCGCTGGCCGGAGGCCGACCGGGCCGGCGGCCGCAGCAGCCCGCGCTGCTCGTAGAAGCGCAACGCCCTTGGCGTGGTGCCCGCCGCTGCCGCCGCGTCGCCGATCCGCATGCCCGCCTCCTCGATCGTCGACGGTGTGTCAGAGCTCCACGATCGTCGCCCCGAAACCGTCCCCGGTGAACAACCGGGACAACGCCTCCGGCGCCCGATCGATGCCCGGCACCGGCGTCCACGGGAAGCCGAGCTCCCCGGCGCGCAGCCAGCCGGCCAGCCGCTCGCGCCACTCCGCCTCCAGGTCGGGGTGGTCGAGCAGGGTGAAGCCGCGCAGGCTCAGGCCGAGGGTGACGACCCGGAAGGTGTCGACGACGGCCGGTGCGCTGCCGCCCCCGCGCCGGGGGTCGAGCTGACCGGCGACCGCCCCGACCAGGGCGAACCGGGCACCCGGCCGGGCCGCCTCGACGGCGGCGGTCAACTGTTCGCCGCCGACCAGGTCGAGCACCACGTCGACGCCGTCCGGCGCCGCCTCGGCCAGCTGCTCGGCGAACGGCCGCGCACCGGTCACCAGCGCCGCGTCGTAACCGAGTTCGCCGACCAGCCGGTCCGCCTTGCCCGGCGAGCGGGTGGTGCCGATCACCCGGCCGGCGCCCAGCAGCCTGGCGATCCGCCCGGCGAGCGAGCCGACCGCGCCGGCCGCCGCCGTCACCAGCACCACGTCGCCGGGGCGGACCCGGGCGGTGCGGGTCAGCGCGCCGTAGCCGGCCGAGGCGGCCGAGATCAGCGCCAGCGGCTCGGGGAACCCCCGGTCCACCAGGGTGAACCCGCCGGCGTCCGCGACCACCGCGTCCCGCCAGCCGTGCAGGTGGACGACCGGGTCGCCCGGGCGCAGCGGCCCGTCCGCCGGGGCGGCCAGCACCTCGCCGAGGGCCGGGCCGAACAGCGCGTCGCCGGGCGCGAGCCGGGGCAGCGGCAGGTTCGCGCCCTCGTCGCCGAACAGCGTGCGCAGCCCCGGGAAGACCAGGAACGCCCGGTTGCGGACCAGGACTTCGCCCGGCCCGGGCACCGGCAGCGGTTCCTCGGTGACGGCGAAGTCGGTGGCGACGGGCAGCCCGTGCGGGGTACCGGTCAGCCGGACGACGCGGGCGGTGGTGGGCAGGGTCATGGCGGCGCTCCTCCGGGCAGGGGGACGGTCGGCGGCCGGTCGGCCGCGCGGTGCCCGGACGCTAAACCCTGACCCGCGCGTCAGGGGCAAGCCCGGCTCGCCAGCGGCGCGACCGCGACCAGCACCAGCACCGGGCCCACCGTGAGCGGGGTGCTGCCCGCGCGCACCCCGAAGGCGATCAGCGCGAGCTGGACGAGGACCGCCCCGGCCAGCGCCACCCGCCGTCGCCCGGCCCGCTCCCCGGCCGTGCCGATCCGCGAAACCGCCCTGATCGCCCGCACGTTGAGCCCGACCAGCACCCCCACCGCGAGCAGCCCGAGCAGCAGCGGAGCCCGCGCGAGCCCGCCGTCGAGCCACGGGGTGACGGCGACGGCCACCGCCACCACCGCGACCGTCTCCAGGATGAGCAGCGCGAGCGCGCCGTACAGGAACGGCACCAGGATTCGGTTCACGCCCCCTTCGACTGCGGCGGCGGAGCCGGAGTTCCCGACTCCGCGGTCGCACGGGGGCGTCTGACGGCGCATCGACACACGCCGTCTTCTAGAGTCACCACCGCACGCCCGAACGATCGTGAGGACGGAACACCATGACCGAGCAGGCCCCCGAGCCCTACCAGCCCGTCGACGAGGACTGGCAGACCGCGCTGGCGATCGTCGCGCACCCCGACGACATGGAGTACGGCGGCGCCGCGGCCGTCGCCCGCTGGACGTCCCAGGGCAAGAAGGTCGTCTACGCGATGGTCACCAGCGGCGAGGCCGGGATCGACGCGATGGACCCGGCGGAGTGCGGCCCGCTGCGCGAGGCCGAGCAGATCGCCTCCGCCCGCGTCGTCGGCGTCGACACCGTCGAGTTCCTCGGCCACCGGGACGGCGTCGTCGAGTACGGGCTGCCGCTGCGCCGCGACATCGCCCGGGTGGTGCGCCGGCACCGCCCGGACATCGTGATCACCAGCAACTTCCGCGACACCTACGGCGGGGTGTTCCTCAACCAGGCCGACCACATCGCGGTCGGCCGGGCCACCCTGGACGGCGTGCGGGACGCGGGCAACCGCTGGGTGTTCCGCGAGCTGGTGGACGAGGGGTACGAGCCCTGGAACGGCGTGCGGCAGATCTGGGCGGCCGCCTCCCCGGAGTCGCGGCACGCGGTGGACACCACCGAGCACTTCGAGCTCGGCGTCGCCTCGCTGGCGGAGCACAAGGCGTACCTGGCCGGGCTGGGCGGGGCCGGCGGGGCGATGGCCGACCCGCGGGAGTTCCTGGAGGGCTTCGGCCGGGGCGCCGGCAGCCGGCTGGGGACGCGCTTCGCGGTGCCGTTCGAGGTGTTCCCGCTGAGCTAGTCAGTCCTGCTCGCGCTGTCCCCCGGCCTCGCCGGCGCCGCCGCTCGCGCGGCGCCGGCGCCGGTGGCGCAGCACCTGGCGCAGCAGGAAGGCCGCGACCAGCACCCCGAGGCCGATCGCGAACCAGAGCTGGTAGCGGATCGCCGTCCGGTACACGGCGCCGATGTTGGCCCCGGCGAGGTAGCCGAAGCCGCCCCACACGCCCGTCCACAGCACGGCACCGAGCAGGTTGAACGGCAGGAACCGGCGCCAGGCCATGCCGGTCGTGCCGGCGATGATGCCGTTGGTCTGGCGCAGCCCGTCGACGAACCGGGCGACGGTGACGACCTTGCCGCCGTGCCGGGCGAAGAACCCCTCGGCGCGGGCCAGCCGCTCCGGGGTGATCAGCAGGTAGCGGCCCCAGCGGTGGACGAAGGCGCGCCCGCCGGTGCGGCCGATCAGGTAGCCGATGCTGTCGCCGACCGCCGCGGCGGTGGCCGCGATCAGCAGCACGGCGGTGAAGTCCAGGTGCCCGGTGCCCGCGTAGACCGAGGCGAGGACCAGGATGGTCTGCCCGGGCACCGGGACGCCGCAGTTGTCGAGCAGCACGAGCACCGCCACCGCGAGGTACCCGTAGTGGTCCAGCAGTGGCGCGAGCCCGGCGAGTGCCCCGGGCAGCGGGGTCGAGGGCGCGGACACCGCACCTCACCGCCCCGCGCGGGCCGGGGCGGCGCGGGCGTCGGTCAGCGGGTCGCCCGCTGCACGTGCTCGATGTTGCAGTCCGGTCCCGGGTAGATCAGGCCCTCGTGGCCGTCCTCGAAGCGGACCACGTAGGGCGGCTCGCCGTCGGTGCCGCGCACCTCGGTGATGATCCCCTTCTGGTCCACCATGCCGACCCGGCTGCTGTGGATGTGGAGCTGGTCGCCTACCGCTGCGTGCATGGTCTGCTCCTCGCGTCGCGTCGTGGCGGCCGCCCGCGCGGGCGGTTCGCTATCCACTGTGCTGCGCCCGGGGCACCCTCGCAACGCTGGCGCCGGTGGTCTCAGCGGGTGGGCAGCCGTTGCGCGAGGTAGCCGCGGACCAGCCGCTTGCACTCGGCGATGAGCGCCGGATCGCCGTCCGGGTCGGTGTGGAAGGCGAGCTTGAGCACGGCGTCGGCGGCCTCCAGCGCGACCCGCAGGGCGAGGGTGAGCGCGGCCGGGTCGCCGGTCGCGAACAGCTCGCCGCCGAGGGCCTGGAGGCGCAGCGCGACGGCCGTGTTGTTGTCGACGCCCGCGTCCAGCAGGTGCCGGTCGTCCCGGACGCCGGCCGGGACGGCCCGCCCGGAGAGGCCGAAGTCGACCTGGCCGAAGCCCGGCACGGTGCGTTTCATGGCGACGAACTCCTCCACCGCGAGGTCGGTGAAGGCGGCCGGGCCGACCGGCGCGGCCGAGGCCAGCCGGCCGTCCAGCCGCTGGAGGTAGTGGTCGAGGTTGCGGGTGGCGAGCGCGGCGAGCAGGTCCTCCTTGCCCGCGAAGAACTGGTAGAGCGTGCCGATCGGCACCTGGGCGCGCTGGGCGACCTCCTTGGTGGTGAGCGCGGTCGCCCCGACCTCGTCGAGCACTCCGGCGCAGGCGTCCAGGATCCGGCCGTACCGCTCCTGGCTGCGCTGCTGGACCGGCCGCCGTCTGCTCGACGGGGCGGTCCGCTCGGGGCTGCGACTGCTGGTGTCCGCGCTCATGCGGCAACTCTGCCGCATCGGCCGTCGCGGCCGCGAATCCCGCTCGGCGACGCGGTGAATCCCGCTCGGCGCGGGGCGGAACGGTCTGACCTTGCGTGTACGGGCATGTTTAGAACGGTTGCGCGATCAACAAAGGACTTCCTAAGCTGCTGCCCCGTCAGATGCACCCCTGTTCGTTGTCCCCGAAAGGGTCTGTCATGCCTGTCATCAATCAGTACCTCGAAACCGCAAAGCCTTACGTCATAGGCCTGTTCAGGGCGGTGACCGGTTTCCTCTTCCTCGGTCACGGTGCCTCGTCGCTGTTCGGCATCTGGGGCGGCTCGATGGGCATGGGGGAGGGCAAGACCGTCGAGTTCGGCGTCTGGCCGTACTGGTGGGCGGCGCTCATCCAGTTCGCGGCGGGTCTGCTGGTCCTCGGCGGGCTGTTCACCCGTACCGCCGCGCTGGTCGCCTCCGGCTCGATGGCCTACGCCTACTTCGTCGAGCACCAGGGCGACGCGCTGCTGCCGCTGCAGAACCACGGCGAGGCCGCGGCGATGTTCTGCTGGGCCTTCTTCCTGATCATCTTCACCGGGCCGGGCGCGCTGGCGCTCGACCAGCTGCTGCCGGGCCGTCGCGGCGCGGCCGCCGAGCCGACCGCGAAGGTGCCGGCCGGCGTCTGACCTTCCGTCAGATGAACTCTGCGTGAAACCCGTACAGGCGTGACCCTCACGGCGGGGGGGGGGGGGGGGGCCCCCCCCCCGCCCCCCGCCCCCCCCGGGGCGCCCCCCCCCCCCCCCCCCCCCCCGCCGGGCGGCGGGGGGGGGGGGGGCGCCTGTTAAGGGGCGG